>DATFDP010000057.1:0-35757 GCA_035252015.1 Terriglobales bacterium | reverse complement strand
GCAATTTCCGCCATGGCGGGTACGAATTGCGGCCGTTCCGGCATTACGGTTTGCGCCGCGCCGCATCTTCCGCGATGTACATGATCTGGTGCTTGAAGATGAACAGGTTGGGCGCGCCATCCCGCGTCAGCCGCACCATGTTCTTGTCGTAATACTCAATCCAACCCTTGACCACTTCGCCGTCCAGCAGCTTAATAGTCACCGGCTTCTGTTTCTCCCCGAGACTCTTCAGGTAAGCGGCTTCCTCAAATGTCTCCTCCGGCGGCGGCGCCTTGCCTTTCTTTGAGGAGTGCGGAACTCCAGGTACGCGAAATGACATGGCATCATTTTACACGGGCGAACTCTGAGCTGCGCCGGATGTGAAGGTTAAGTATTCGGTACCTAGTTCTCAGAAGGGCAGCAAACAAAACAGGCCGCCCGCAAAAACCAACGCCAGCATGCGAAAACCAGGAACCAGGTACTAGGTACCGGGAACTAGAGCGTCACTCAGCTTTACTTGTGTAGTACCCCGTGCGCGCCCGCACCGTCCAATCTCTGCCCGCCGGCGTGTTCACCAGTATCCTGATGCGCCGAAAATCCGAATCCGACACCCGCTCTGAAGGATAGTAGGCCAGCAGGTACTGCGTGCGCAGCTCGTCGCTGATTTTACGGAAGGCCTCGTCGAGTTGGTTGAGCCCCTCAGCGTAAAAATACTTGCCGCCGGTGTCGTGCGAGATCTGAATCAGCGCGTGTTCGCCGCCGATGTCGCGCCCGGCATCCGCCTCGATAGGCACCACGATAATGCTGTAAACGATGGCTTCGGCTTCCTGTGCTGCCCGCAGCGCCTGCGCGTAGTCGGTGGTGCTTACCGTATCGCCGCCATCGGTAATGACCACCATCACCTTGCGGCCCTGCCGCCGGCCCAGTGCGCGCGCGCCGAGGTAGAGCGCGTCGTACATGGCCGTGGCCGCGCCCGGATGCACGTGGTCAATCGCGTTATCAATGCGTCTCAGATCCGCGGTAAAAGGCGTCAGTTCGTCCACGATCTCGCTGAATTGAAAAAGCGCCAGTGCGTCCACCGGCCGCAAAATGGTGTGCGTGAAGCGGCGCGCCGACTGCAGCTCCAGCTGCAGGTCCTTGTGCGTGCTCAAGCTGGTATCCACCTCCAGAACAATCGAGAGCGGCAGGCCCGATTCGCGATTGAAAACCGCAATTTTCTGGGGTTTATCGTCCTCCAGGACAGTGAAGTCCTGTTTGGTGAGACCGCCCACCGGCGCCCCGTTCTGGTCCACTACCGTGGCGAATATATTTACAAGCTTGACGTTGACCTGGAAGGTAGGGGAGGACTGGTCTTGATCAGTGGAGCTCTGCCGAGCCTTTTGTGCTTCCGGCATCTGCGCCAGGGGATTAGCGGTCTGCTGGGCAACGCCCCAGTGCATTAGCAGGAGGACAAAGGCCAGCGTTAGGGCACCCATTCGGCCGGCGGATAATGCAACTCTACCCCCTCGGCCGAAAGCCGAGGGCCGAGGGCCGACAGCGCCGCGCGTGCCTATACCAAAATGCAAGGGATTCGCCTCATTTGGATGCAGGTTTTTTCTGCACCGTCGAGGAAATATCGCCCGCCCTGGCAATTTTCTCCGGAAAGGGCTCGCCGTCGGCCCATACGGCGCCGTCCTCGAAGTGTTCCTTTTTCCAGATGGGAACCGTCTTCTTGAGGGTATCAATTAGCCAGTGGCAGGCGTCGAAGGCGGCGGCCCGGTGCGCCGAAGCCACCACAATCAACACGCTGGTCTCGCCGAGCTCCAGCCGCCCCAGACGGTGCACAATGGCGACTTCCCGCACCGCAAACTGCCCCAGGGCCTGCTCCGCCAGCTCTTCCAGCTTCTTCTGCGCCATCGGCTCGTAAGCTTCGTAGTCCAGGTAGAGGGTGCGGCGGTTGCGGCTGTGGTTGCGCACGATGCCCTCGAAGACCGCCACCGCCCCATCTTCCGGCCGCTTGATGGCTTCGACGACGGAGGGAACATCTATCCGTTCGCGGACGATCTCGATCTGACGCGGGCTCCCGGTCCGCATTCCGTTTCCCCCACTCACCGGCGGAATCAGCGCCACCTCATCTCCGTCATGCAGCCTTGCCTCGGCCTCGCTGTACTCCTGGTTGAGCGCCACCGCCATGGCGTCGTAGTACGGCTGCAACGCAGGCTTAACCTCCGCATACCGCCGCAAAAGGTCGCCAACACGCGCTCCCTCCGGCAGCTCGAGCGTCTCCCGCTCCCGCCCCGCCACTTCCTTCAACTGCCCGAAAAATAGGATTTGAACGCGCATGGGGGTATCGTCGTCGTTAATGGTTGGTCGTTAGTCGTTCGGCCTTTCGCTCTTGGTCAAGGCCCGGGCAGACTAGTTTAACTTGCCGGGTGCAGCGCACAGCGGCGGTCAGACCTAGGCCCCCCACCCCCCTCTTTCGTCCGCAAATCTTTGCCAGCAACAACTTACAAGTGAGGGGTAGCGGCAAAATCTTCATGTCAAAGAACTTACCTGCAAAATCTTTAGAACCAAGAATTTACGATTCCTGGCTCAGAACGCGCCGCCCGCTGAGGGACACACCACGCCCTACTTTCAGATTAGCAACCTGGCAGCATTACTTGAGACAGCCGCGGCGGAGATATTTCTGCTTCGGAATGAAGAGCATACCGGGAACTGGCATGGAACGGGGGCTTGACAAGAGATTACGACCGCTTAGACCTTCAAAATCTACGTGGCTGTGGCGGCCTGGGCTTCTGCAGGAAGGCCCAGGTCGGGAAGTGATTTAACAACCTTCATGGTTTCCAGGCTGACGGTGATGACCTGGCCGATAAGCCGGACGATGTACTGGGGATCGTCGGCACGGTTAGGGTCGTTGACGATGCCGCTGCGCTTGTCCTTGCTGACCTGATACTGGTCAATTACCCACTCGAGGGCGGAACGGTTGCCCAGTCGGTATGCGAAGGTCTCGGGTGGAACACATTTGAGGGTGAGGAACTGGTTGTAGGTGATGGCAGCCTTATCGCGGCTGAGGCGCATCTTTTCCACGCGCCAGTCCAGCTTTTCACCCTGCTTCTCGATCTTTGCCAGCGGGTATTCCGGCTGTTTTTCGTAGTTGATGTGGAGGTCGGCGAGGCGCTCGCCCGCCTTCACCAAGGCGCGGAAAACGCTTAGATCGTCTTGAAGTCTGTCATCCCGAGCGAGCCCGCCCGACCGCTGCGAGGAAGGACGAGTCGAGGGACCTTGCGTTTGAGCGGTCGAACTCCGTGAAGCGATGTCGCCGGCCCGAGCAAACGCGGGGTTTTTCGACTCGGGCGCGGGTTGGTGTGCCGCGCCCTCGCTCAAGATGACATTATCTTGAATGACAATTCCTTTCACACCCACAAAGGGGATGCGGGGCAGTTCGCGCTTGAGGTTGGCGGCGTAGCGCTGGAAGTATTGCGGGTGATGCAGCACGCCATAGACGTAATGGAAGGTGTCCTACTTGCTGATGGAGGTGTCTCCGTAGTGGCAGCGGAACTGCTCCAGCACCCAGTCGGTGATGTTCTCCAGCACCAGGGTCCACTCAAATTGCCGGGCGCACTTTTCCAGAAGTTGGCCGAAGGCGGAGCGCACCGCCATCTCGTAGTCAATGTTGAGCTGGCCAAACTGGCCGAGGGTGGCGTAGTAGTCCTTAACTGGCTTGTGGGACGGCTTGAGATTCAGGTGCTGCATGGGCTCGGAAGCCGCAGTTTAGCACTGAAAGGCAAGAGCAGGCTTGATTAACGGGGCGCGTCCGAGAAGCGGAACGGCTGGTGCTGCCGGAACTCCCTGGAGCGCCCTTGCCAGTGTCGAAAATGCAGGGGTCCTTCGGTCGCGTTCCCTCGCTGGGCTCGGTCCGCACTCCCACAGGATGACAGAGTAATAATACGGTGGCGGTATGCAGCGCTGAAGCGCTGCGCCACCCAAAAACGCATAGTGCGGGCAAGGATGCAAAGCTAAGGCGGACTCCGCATTTCTCACCGTTCTCCCCGGTAAATCTCTGCGCGCTCTGCGTTGAAAAAAAATTGCCAGTCGCGCTGAACGCGCAACTGGCAACTGAGAACTGGCCATTCACAACTGCTTTTACGCCGGTGAATTTACCAGCATCTTCTCCCGCTCAGCTTCGTCCTGACGTTCCTCGTGCGGGCTGGATGGCAGCGCCAGGCTCAAGACCTCGTCGATGGTCTTGACATAGTGAATGTTAAGGTTCTCCAGTTGCTCTGCGGTCAGATCCTCTCCCACATTGGTCTTATTCTCCGCCGGCAGAATGATGTCGTGCACCCCCGCCCGCTTGGCGGCCAGCGTTTTCTCCTTGATTCCGCCCACCGGCAGCACATTGCCGCTGAGCGTGATCTCGCCAGTCATTGCGGTGTAGGGCCGCACCCGCCGATCGGTCAGTAACGAGACCAAGGCCGTCACGATGGTCACACCCGCCGATGGTCCATCCTTAGGAATGGCGCCCGCCGGCACGTGAATGTGCAGGTCGTGATTGCTGAAGAAGTCCTCGCCTATCCCCAGTTCGCGGGCATTGGAACGAACCCAGCTCAGACCGGCCTGCATGGATTCGCGCATCACGTCCTGAATCTGCCCCGTGATCTTGAAATCCCCTTTGCCTTTCATCTTGGTGGCTTCCACGAACAGAATGTCGCCACCGGAAGGCGTCCAAGCCAGCCCCACGGCCACGCCGCTGCGTTTGGTGCGCTCTGCGATTTCAGTATCCACGCGGATCTTGATGCCGCCCAGGAACTCCTCAATCACCTCGCGCGTCACCTGCAGCTTTTCCGTTTTACCCTCGGCCAACCGCCGCGCCTGCTTGCGGCAGATGGTACCAATATTACGTTCTAGATTACGGACGCCAGCCTCGCGCGTGTAGTGGCGCACGATGAAGCTGATCGAGTCGTTGGTAAACTCGATGTTATCTTTAGTGATTCCGTTCTCATCCACCTGCCGCGGGATGAGATACTGAAAAGCGATGTGCAGCTTCTCTTCCTCGGTGTAGCCCTGCAGTTCGATAATCTCCATGCGGTCGCGCAGCGGCTCCGCCACGGGATCGAGTATGTTCGCGGTAGTAATGAACAGCACCTTGGACAAGTCGAACGGCACATCCAGGTAGTTGTCACGGAAGGTTGCATTCTGCTCGGGGTCCAAAGCCTCCAGCAGTGCCGCTCCCGGGTCGCCGCGGAAATCGCGTCCTACCTTGTCAATCTCATCCAGCATGAACACCGGGTCGTTGGTTTCCGCCCTGCGAATGCCCTGAATGATCTGCCCCGGCAACGCGCCTATGTATGTGCGACGGTGACCGCGGATTTCCGCCTCGTCGTGCACGCCGCCCAGCGAGAGGCGCACAAACTTGCGTCCCAGCGAGCGGGCGATGGACTTACCCAGTGAGGTTTTGCCCACTCCCGGAGGTCCGACGAAGCACAGGATGGGCCCTTTCATGGTCGGCTTTAACCGACGCACCGACAAGTAGTCCAGGATGCGGTCCTTCACCTTGGTCAGGTCGTAATGGTCCGTGTCCAGGATTCCCTTGGCCTTCACAATGTCTACTTCTCCCCCAGACGACTTGTTCCAGGGCAAAACGGCCAGCCACTCAATGTAGTTCCGCGTTACCGAGTAATCGGCCGCCATCGGCGACATGCGCGAAAGCCGCCCCAATTCTTTCAGGGCTTCCTTCTTCACCTCGTCGGGCATGCCCGCGGCTTCAATCTTCTGCCGTAGTTCCTCTGTGTCGCGCGCATTTTCGTCCTGCTCGCCCAGTTCCTTCTGGATGGCCTTCATCTGCTCGCGCAGATAGTATTCCCGCTGCGTCTGCTGCACCCGGTCCTGCACTTCCGACTGGATCTTATTGCGCAGCTGCTGGACTTCCAGCTCCTTGGCCAGGTGCTGGTTGATCTTCTCCAGGCGCGTGCGCACGTCCGGCGTTTCCAGGACGTCCTGCTTGTCGGTAGTGGAGAGCGAAGGCAGCGAGCTGGCAATGAAGTCCACCAGCCGCCCCGGCTCCTCGATGTTCATGGCCACCGTGGAAAGCTCGTCCGAGAGCGTAGGCGACCCGGCCACAATCTGCTGGAACAACGTCAGCACGTTGCGCTGCAGCGCTTCCTGCTGCGCGTCCTTGGGACCCACCACGTCCGGCACCGTGTCCACCAGCGCCCGCATATAAGGCGTTAGCTGCGTGAATTCCCGCAACATCACCCGGTCCAGGCCTTCGGCGAACACAAACAGGCTCTGGTTGGGCATTTTTACGACTTTATGAACGATGGCTACCGTGCCCAGAGTGAACAGGTCCGTGGGCTGCGGATTATCAATGCGTGCTTCCCGCTGCGCTACCACAACAATGGTCTTGTCTTCGCCAAGCGAGTTAATCAGGTTTACAGAACTCTCCCGGCCTACCGTCAGAGGCAGAACAGCATGCGGGAACAAGACCGTATCCCGTACCGGCAAAACCGGCAAAGGTCTATTGGTTTGTTCCACTTCGCGAGGATTTCCTTCTGTGCGCTCGGGCTGCGCCTGGTTCGCCATATTGCTCCTTGAGTGAACCTTACTCAACCTTGGATGACCCCATTGAGCCGAAGGATTCAAGCCCCACCGGGTTCGAACCCAATTTGCTGAGAATAGTGGCGCACAAATTGTAAGCCTGAGGGCTGGGTCCTTCAATGTGACGAAAGACACTCAGCTTTGTAACAAGATAGAAAGCCGCGACAACCTGCTACCGGTCTGTGCCCTTCCCAATAGTGAGAAGCCGTTGAGCGGCGAACAGGTGTTCACAAAATGCTCTGGATCATCTTTCTCGGGATATTGACCCTCTGGTTGCTATTTGTTATCAGCAGTTGGACTCTCGGTGGTTTCTTGAATGTGCTGCTGCTGTTCGCGGTGGCCGCCTTTGCCTTCCAGGTGCTCACTCACCGCGATACGCCCGCCTAGTTCAAGGAGCATTTTCCAGCAACACACCTCAGGCCACTTGTCACCATCCCACCTTTGAATCACGTTTTTATCATGCTCTGAGGAGGACTGAACGTGGACAAAGACAGAATCAAAGGCAAGGCGAAGGACGTGGCAGGCCGGGTTCAGCGTCAAGCTGGGGAGTGGACCGGTGACGAGGAGAACCAGGCAGAAGGCGCCGAGAAACAGGTTGAAGGCAAAGTGCAGAACGCCTGGGGCCAGATTAAAGATGCGGGTAGAAAGGCCGCTGATGATGCCAAGGCCGACGCCGAGGCTCGGCGCAAAGAACGGGAAAGCAAAGATCAGAACGCAGCCTGAGATTTGCTCGCTTTGCTCTCAAAGGGCGCCCTTCGGGGCGCCCCGCCCCGCGTTCGCTTCATAGCGCCGGCGTCTCGCCGGCTGTCCTGGCGGCTTCTCGCCGCCAGTCATCCCCCGTAGGTAATCTTCGTATCTAGTCCGTTTCGATGATCAAGCTCCAGTTTCCATCCACCCGGAACCGGAATTTCGGCGGGACTACCGTCGTGGCCCCGTATTCCACCACGATTGCCGGTCCTCGATACGTCCGCCGTGAAGCCAGAGTGCCGCGCTCGTAGAGCGTAGTCGCGACAGCCCTGCCGTTGAATACCGCTGGTCGTCGTTCGGTTTTCTTGTCCAGGATCGTCTTCATAGCCGCAGCCGCGGGTGCTTTGGGTCCGGGAAGCCGCGCCCGCAAACGCAGCGTCACAATCTCCACTTCCCGCTCCGGCCGGCTGTAGCCATACCGCCGCTGATGATCCTTATGAAACGCGGCCAGCGCGGTTGCCGTAAATGGCACATTCAGTTCGTATCCCTGGCCGCGATAGCGCACATCCAGGCTGCGCTCAAAGCGGGGCGCGCCACCCCAATTTTCCGCTTGAAATGCCGCACGCGCCTGCCGCTCAAAACCTTCGAACTCCCGCTGCAAATTGGCTTGCGGCAGTTTGCCAGCAACCTGCCAGAGCACCGTACGCGAGTAGTCCTTCACGATGTCGCTCACCAGGATGCCATAGGCGGAAAGCGCGCCCGGCAAGGGCGGGAGCAGCACTCGCGGAATGCCCAGTGCCGCCGCCAGTTCGCATGCGTGCATACCACCCGCACCGCCAAACGCCACCAGCGTGAAGTCGCGCGGGTCGTAGCCGCGCTCAATGGAGACCACCCGCATCGCCTTCTCCATGGTCGCGTTGACTACGCGGACCACCCCGGCAGCGAACTCCTGCACACTCAACGACGACCAGTTCTTCTGCAGCCAGCTCTTCACCTTCCGCCGCGTACGCTCCACGTCCAAAGCGAACTCTCCGCCCAGGAATTTGTCTGCCGGCAGCCGTCCCAACAGCAGGTTGGCGTCTGTAACCGTGGGCTCTTTGCCTTTGCCGTAGCAGATCGGACCTGGAGCAGCCCCCGCGGAAAGCGGCCCTACGCGCAGCGCCCCGCCCGCGTCAAAGCGCGCTATCGAGCCCCCGCCCGCGCCCACGGTGTGAATGTCGAGCATGGGAACGCGCACCGGCAGGCCAGCAACTTCGGCTTCGTTGCTGGCGCGTAGCTCACCCTCTACCAGGGCCACATCGGTGGAGGTACCGCCCATGTCGAAGGAAATGATGCGTTCAAAGCCGCTGCGCCGGGCCACCGCTGCTGCGCCCACCACCCCTCCCGCCGGACCGGAAAGTACGGTGCGAACCGGCTCCGCAGCCGCCGCCGAGAGCGAGGTAATGCCTCCACTCGATTGCATGATGAAAACCGACGATTGGCCCCGTTTGGCCGCCACTTGTTTGCCAAGGTTTTCCAGGTAGCGCTGCATCAGCGGCTGCAGGTAAGCGTTCACCACCACCGTGCTGGCCCGCTCATATTCGCGAAACTCGGGCAAGACCACATGGGCCAGCGAAAGTGGCACCTCATTTTTCCCCTTGCGTAATCCCGCGAGCGCCTCCGCTACCGCACGTTCGTTCTCCGGGTTGATGAACGAGAACAACAGCGAGACAGCAACCGCCTCCGCCCCTGACTTTTCCACAGCCTGCCGCAGTTGGCGCAATTCTGCCTCGCCAGGCCGCTCCAGTACTTGGCCATCGGAGGCCGTCCGTTCGCGCGCGCCAAAGCGCAGCCCGGGCGGCACCAGCGGCTCCGCCGGCTCAAAAAAGAAGTCGTAGAGTTTGGGCCGTGCCTGCCGCCCGATCTGAATGGAATCTTCGAAGCCTTCGGTGGTCACGAAGGCCACCCGCGCGCCGCGCCGCTGCAACAGCGAATTGGTGCCTACCGTGGTGCCGTGCAGCAGCACCAGCGCGGAACCCAGGCCCGTTCGCTCCACGGCCTGCGTAATCGCCTGCGCAGGGTCGTCGGGTGTGGAGAACACCTTGAGCATCCGCAAGTGGCCATTTTCCAGCCATACGCAGTCGGTGAAGGTGCCGCCCGTATCCACCGCCACCCGCGCCGAGGGGTTGCTTTTCCGCGGCGGTTTCACCGTATTCGCTGGTCGCCGTACCTGCTTGCCTGCCATCGCGAAGCTGCCAATGTAACATCCACCGCTCTGCTCCCACAGCCCTGGGCCGCAGCCCTGCCACGAACACGGCGATTCGCATCGGAATTACAGATGGGAGCTTTGCGGCACTACCTGCACGACCCGGTCGCCGTAATTGGCACAGTGGTGGCAATCGTGCTGGCCTGGGTACTCAGCTTTGCCGGACGAAAATACTTTGACGCCCGTGTCTACGACCCCAAGGAGCACTACCGCAAGATTACTTTCCTGAACACCTGGCTGACGGTGGCGGCAGTAATTGCCGTCGTGGTCCTCTGGTCGCGGTTGTTCCATGCTAAAGGGACTTTCTGGGGGCTGATCGGCGCCGGGGTGGCCGTCGCCCTGAAGGACCCGCTGCTCAGCATCGCCGGCCGCATCGCCATCTTCGCCGGCCATATGTACTCCGTAGGCGACCGCATCGAGATCAGCAAGCTCACCGGCGACGTGGTGGACGTCGGATTTTTCTATACGCGCATGATGGAATTGGGCAACTGGATCGGCGGCGACCAGGCCACCGGGCGCATGGTGCAGTTCAGCAACTCCATCATCTTCGGCAACCCGGTTTACAACTACACCCAGAACTTCTCCTACATCTGGGATGAAATCCAGCTCCCCGTCACTTACACCAGCAACGTGCAGGAGACCACTAAAATTCTGGTCGAGGTGGGAAAACAGTACACACGCGAGTTCCTGGAGGGCGCCCAAACGCAGATGCACCGCATGCAGCGTTATTTCCTGGTGCCCGAATTCGAGCTCGAGCCCACTGTGTACATGAAGGTGACCAGCAACTGGGTGGAGCTGACCTTGCGCTATTTGGTCGAACCCAAGAAGCGGCGCGCCGCGACGAATTTCATCTACGGCGAGGTATTCAAGCGCGTGCAGCAGCGCCAGGACATCACCACTGCCTCCGAAACTATGGACCTCAGCGTCCACCGTCCCGGCGAAGAGACCGACCAGCCCGAGGCCGCCTGAGCTTCAACTAACCGTTGTTTCTGAGAGCTGCGGCAGAGCGCTTGCGTTCGAGCTATCTGGCTGTCTAGCCGTTCCCCGGGCAAGTCAGCCAGGGAGCCATCGAAGAAGCTAAAAAAGCACCGGCCGGCACCCGAGGTGACGGAGCAGGTTAGCCTCGGTTACCGGCCGGAATCGCGGTGGTTGCGAGTGCCGCGATGTTGCACCACTGCGAACGTGAGAGGCTCCGGCCGCATGCGGGGTTGCCTAGTATATCTGAGGATATCATTTACTATCACCTAGGCCCCACTTGGGATGCCGCCTCGGTTCCGCTACAATGCTGCCGCCCGTCGTGATTTTAAGGAGCCTCCATGGCCGCCACGCCTGCCCACTCCCGCTCCCTGACCCTGCACACTCGTATTGAGCCTGAGGCTATTGTGATCGAGTGCCGTGGACGCCTGGTGCGCGAAGCCACCGATCAGCTCCGTCAGACTGTCAAGCCCCTCCTCTCCAAGACCAAGTGCGTGGTTCTCGACCTTACCGCCCTGGCACACATGGATAGTTCCGGCCTGGGGACTCTGGTGGGACTCTACGTTTCCGCCAAGACTGCCGGCTGCCAATTGCAACTTATCAACCTCAACCAACGCATCCGCCAGCTCCTGGGCATGACCCACCTGCTCTCCGCTTTCGAAGCCTGCGGCAAATACATGATCAAGATGTAGGTGGTGGCTAGGTAGTTGGTAGTTGGTGGACAGCTACGGAATTTGCCGCTCCCATTCAAAGATCACGAGTCACCAGCTACTAACTACCAGCTACCGCCTTCAGTCTTTTTCCCAGCAACAGAGCATCCAGGTCGTTCTTGTAGTACCGAGGAATGGTCTTAATCAGCTCGTAGCCGTGGCGCTTGTAGAAGGCGATGGCGGGCGCGTTGTTGACCGCGGTCTCGAGGAAAACGTGGCGGCTCCCGCCCGCGCGCAAGCGCTTCTCGGCCGCTTCGAGCAGCGCCGTTCCCACTCGGTGCCGCCGGGACTCCGGCCGCACGTCAATGGTGATAATGTGCCCGGCTCCCCGCGAGCTCGCCTCACCCACCAGAAAGCCCTCGATGGCTCTGCCGGCCTGGCCCGAACCGGAGCCCTCACCTTCTGCTACCAGCGTGAAGGCGCGTGGCCGCCGCATATAGAAGGCCAGTTCAATGCGCGTGTAGGAAATGCCCGCCGGAAAGCACTCCTGGTCAATGGCCCACAACTGTTCGAAATCTTCCTTGTGGAATTGGCGGATGCGGAAACCCACCCGGCCATTGTAGTGGCCTGGGCGGAGGCTTAGAACATGGCGGCGGAAGCGCCAGCAGCCAGCTCATGCAGCGCCTCAAACAGCTGCGCTGCGCCTTCGCCTTTCAGGTCGAGCGATTTCAGGGGCAGGGTGGCGGAAAAATGCGGGCTATGACGGCGAAACTCCACCCGCTCGAAGTTGCAGTCGCGGGAAGCCAGCAAGCCGTGCATCATGTTGGTTAAATCCTGCTGCCAGTCTCCCCGCGTGGTCAGCACGACGGGGCCGGTGCGCACCAGGGTCAGGGAATCCGCATGCTGGATGCGGGTTGCCGCGCGCTCGCGCCAACGGTAATTGTGCACTTCCAGATTGAAGGCTGGGGGACAGGCCAAGTCAGCCTCGAAGATAAGCGCCTCCTGTCGGCCTCGCCAGCGGCTGAACAGCCAGCTCACTGGCATCTCCCGCGGCAGCAACTGCACCTTCATGTGGGCTTCGCGAAAACCTTCGGCGGAGAACCGGAGCCGCAGGTGAAAACAGGACGGACTGACCCAGCGCACACACGCGACCATTCCTTCACGCTCGCTGGCAGCACACATCCAGTGCAACAACTTCTGCGCTTTCTTGCGGTTGTAGCGCAGGAACCCCAGATACCAGATGGTTACCAGGAGGAGGGCGATCAGCACATCCGCGGCGACGGCCCATAGCTGCATCATTAGAACAGATGCCGGGCGTCGGCCTTTCAGATGTCAATCCAGCTACAAAGGAATTTTCGAACCCCACGCTGTGCCAAGTGTTCGTGAACCGTGGAGGTGCAGGGCTTTTCCCGTCCGGCGATAAGGACGGCTATTTTGCAAATGCGGGCTTTAACTCTCAGCCTATTGTTCGCTGGGCAACGGCAGCGGCTGCGCCAGGGATAGCGCCTGCAACACCCTGATGACCGGCCAAGCCGGATCAAATTCCCCGCGCTTCATGCTGAGCTTGGACGATGCGGGATACTGATGGTGGTTGTTGTGCAACCCTTCTCCGCTGGAAAACCAGGCCACCAGCCGCAGATTGGTGGCGGTGTTCTGGAAATTCTTATACCCGATGGCATGGCATGCGCCATTGATGACCGCGTTCATGCCTATATACGCCGCACCTTGCACCATGAATGCCGCCACGCCAATAACCGGTCCCGCCCAGCCGCCCTGGATGGCCCAGAACAGCGCTACAAACATGGCCAGCCCCACTCCCAGCCCAAGCGAACCCCGCCCCAGCAGGGCCTCCACCCGTGTGCGCGGAATGTCGCGCGTGTACTTCTCGATTACCTCCGGTTTTTTGGCCTCGCGTGCGTAATAAAACGCGTTCAGGAACAACACCTTCCACAGCCCCACCAGGTACGGGCTGTGGGGATCGCCTTCTTCGTCGGTGAAGTGGTGGTGTTTGCGGTGTACTGCCACCCATTCCCGCGTGTTAATGCCGGTGAACAGCCACAGCTCAATGCGCATCAGCATCGCCACGGCCGGATGCAGCCGCAGCCCCTTGTGGGCCATGGCCCGGTGCAGATAAATAGTGGTGCAGAAACCCGAGGCCTGCATTACTGCGAAAATCACAACCAGGGCAATGAGAATGGTAATCAGCATGCTCTACTTTCTGAATTGGATTGGGAAAAGGAACGTTCCCGACTGCGGACGAAATGAACGCTGCCTTATTGTAACGAATTCTCTTGCCCGGTAGCGCTTCCAAAGTACGATTTTTAGGCCATGTACCTCAGGCGGAATTTCCTTTAACCTCAACCCCGGCCCACTTTTCCAGCAGAGACAGCGTGGCGGCATAGTCCAGTTCCGCCTGCCCTTCGTCGGTGGCGATTTCGTAAATCTCCTCCACCGTCTCCAGCGCCGGCAGCTTGACCCGCTTTTCCCTGGCCGCATCCAGCATCAGATGAATGTCCTTGTGCATGAGCCGCAGGGGGAAGTTGGGCGTGAAGTCGCGCTTCATCACGAACGGCGCCTTGTACTCCACCACTCCCGAGCGCACCATGGAGGCGTTGATTAGCTCCAGCAGCTTCTCCATATTGACGCCCAGCTTGGCGGCCAGAGTCAAAGCTTCCGCGAAACCTTCGTAGGTGAGCGCGATGATCAGGTTCATGGCCAGTTTGGCCGACTGCCCTTTGCCCGTCTCGCCCACCCGCACCATCAGCTTGCCCATGGCGGCAAAGAGAGGCTTTAGCCGATCCACGGTTCCTTCCGTTCCGCCGACAATGAAGATCAACTGCCCGCTTTCTGCCCCGATTTTCGAGCCCGTCATCGGCGCGTCTACATAGTCGCCGCCCTTGGCCCGGACGCGCTCCGAAAAACGCAGCGTGGCGGAAGGCGAAATGGTGCTCGAATCCACTACCACCGCGCCCGGCTCCAGGCCATTTTCCGCGCCTTCCGACCCGAACAGCACCTGTTCCACCGCATCGGTATCGGAAACGCACATCCACACCACTTCCGCGCCTTTTGCCGCTTCTTCCGGCGATGCCGCCGCCCTCGCCCCTTCCACTTCCTTCCCTGAACTCCGATTCCAGGTGCTGACTTCGTGACCCGCTTTCACCAGATTGGCCGCCATTGGACGGCCCATGATGCCCAACCCCAGGAATGCCACGCGCATATGAATCCTCTCTGCCAGCGATTAGAAATGACGGTTATCCACGTGGTCAAGCAACCGCCGCCAGTATTCCTCTAGAATGGTAAGCAACAGAACGCAGTTAGCGCGGCAATGTTGAGTGGCGGGGGCTGAAAACTGGCCTCGTCTTGCATCGTGGGTGAATGTAGTAGCGTCTAACTTCTTACATGTTGAATTTGACCCTCAGGCGTCGCGCACGGCAGTTCACGCGACTGATTCGCCACTCGGCGGTCACACCGCGCACCGGCAGCACGTACAAGCCGGTACTGGCAAGCGATGGGCAACTGGGAATCACCTTTATCGGCCACTCCAGTTTTTTCCTGCAGATTGCCGGACAGCGCGTGCTGGTGGATCCCAATTTTGCCCGCTGGCTGTTTGTGCTCAAGCGCCTGCGCCGCCCCGGCCTGCAGATCCGCGACCTGCCGCCCATTGACGTAGTGCTGGTCACTCACGCTCACTTCGACCACCTGCACCGGCCCTCGCTGCGCGCCATCGCACGGGCCACCCGGCGCCGCCGTGGCTCCGGGCCAGTCATCGTCATTCCCAGCCACGTCCACGACCTGGTCGCCGACTTAGGCTTCAGCAAGATTGTGGAGCTGGACTGGTGGCATGAGTACCGCCATAACGGACTCACCGTCAGCAGCGTACCTTCCCGGCACTGGGGCGCGCGGATAATCAAGGACGCGCACCGCGGCTACGGCGGCTACGTTCTTGAAGGCAAACGCCACTCCGTTTACCACGCCGGCGACACCGCCTATTTTTCCGGCTTCCGCGAAATTGGCCGCAAGTTTGACCCTGAGCTGGCGCTGCTTCCCATCGGCGCCTACAACCCTCCCGCCTTTCGCAACGTGCACACCAGCCCGGCGGACGCCGTACGCGCTTTTCTTGACCTGCGCTCCCGCTGGATGGTACCCATGCACTACGGCACCTTCCGCCTCTCGCACGAGCCCATAGATGAGCCTTTGCAACTCCTGGAGACGGAAGCTTCAGCCGCCGGTGTTCGCGATCGCGTTCTGGTTCTTGAAGAAGGCGTGACTAAATTCTTTTAATGGACGAATAATGTAGCGCCGCCGTCCCGGCGGCTGTCACGCGGGCGTCTCGCCCGCGAATCAGGCCGGCAAGATGCCGGCGCTACACCTAGTACGCCAGCAACACTCGCAAATCCCGGAGATTATTCCCCGTCGGCCCGGTGACAATCGCATCTCCGAGCGCCTCAAAAAAAGGGAAGGCATCGAACTTCGACAGCGCCGCCGCCGCATCCAGCCCTTTCGCCTCCGCTCTGGCCAGGGTGGTCCCATCTACCACTGCTCCCGTTGCGAGACTATTTCCGTCAATGCCGTCGCTGCCAGCGCTTAGGATGGTGATAGTCTCGCCGGCAATTTTCTGAGCACAATAAAGCGCGAACTGCTGGTTGCGCCCGCCCTGGCCTTCATCCGTGACCCGCACCGTGACCTCTCCCCCGGAAATCAGGCACACGCGGGAGACGCCCTGGCGCAGCTCGCGCAAACGGCCCAGCAGATGGTCCGCCGCCGGGGCGTAGTCCCAATCGTCGCAGCTATTGTCAATAGTGACCGCAAAGCCTGCTGGCGCAGCCGCCCCTGCCGCCGCTTGCCGCAGCTCCGCGTTCGAGAGCACAGTCCACCAGCGCGAGCGCGCAAATGCATCATCGCCCGCCTTTGGCGTTTCCTCCAGCCTCCTCTCTGCAAACAAGCGCCGCGAAGATTCCGGCAGTTGTGCCACCAATTCATATTTCTCGGCCACCCGGTAACAATCCTCTGCCGTGGAGGAATCGGGCAGGGTTGGCCCGGATGCTAATGCGTCCGGCGCATTGTCCGGAACATCAGACACCAGAATGGAAACCTGCCGCGCGGGCGCCGCCGCCTGTGCCAGGCGGCCGCCTTTCACCGCGGACAGGTGCTTGCGAATGGCATTGATCTCCACAATGGTGGCGCCGCTGAGTACGAGCGCCTGGTAAGTCCCCATCAGGTCTTCCAGAGAGATGTTGTCGTCGATCGGCTTCTCCAGCAGCGCCGAACCGCCACCGCTCAGCAGAAAAATCACCAGTGCGGCCGGGCCTTGCTGTTTCAGTGCGCGCAATACCGCTTCCGCGGCCCGCCACGACTCGCTGCTGGGCACGGGGTGGCCGCCGCGAAAATACTGCACTCCCAGGCGGTGCTCCGCTGCCTCTGTCGCGCCCACTGCGATTCCGGTCAGCCGCGAACCCAGCTGCGCGTGCAGGCAATCCATCGTGGTGTATGCGGCCTTGCCGATGGAAACCGCAAACACCCGCCGCTCCCCGCTAACATCGTAAAGATCATCCCCAATACGCAGCACGCTGCGGTCCAGGTGCACGTGCCGGCGAAACGCTTTTTCAATGCTGGCCTCGCGCAAAGCGAAGAGGAAAATGTCGTGCGCGGTCTGCCGCATGCGCTGTGCCTGGGCGGCATCGGGTTGGCGGTCACCCGCTTCCAGCGGAGGTTGCATGCGCGGATTATATCGGGAGGCAGGAGTCAAAAGTCGGTAGCAGGAGTCAGCAACGATGCGTAGGTACAGGCGTTCGTCGCAGGTACGATCTATTTCGCCTGAGCTGATCGAATGCGTTCGAAAGACACAGCTTTAGCTGTGCCGAACAACTTACATCCGACTCCCGACTACTGACTCCTGACTACTTGTTCCTGCACCCACTCCTCAATCGCTTTCCGTAACTCCGCCAATCTCCCGGCAAAGAAGTGGTCCGCTCCTTCAATAATCACCAGGCGCTTGGGCTCGGGAAGCGTGGCTACCAACTGCTCCAACCGGGCTCGCGGCCCAAACTGGTCGCGCGCCCCGCTGACAAACAGCTTGGGACGGCCGCAGGTCTCAAGAAAGCTGAAGTCGTAAGCCCGGTCATCCACCGCTGCCACCGGCGTGCCTACCGCGATCGTGGCCGTAACATTCGGATCCGGACAAGCGGCCTGTAGTCCCACCGCAGTTCCAAAGGAAAATCCCGCAAAAATTATGGGCAAATGGAACTGCTCACGCAGCCACTGCAGGCCGGTGCGCACGTCCTCTACTTCGCCCCGCCCCTGGTCGTGCTCCCCTTGGCTCAGCCCCGCACCACGAAAATTGAAGCGCAGCACGGGAAAGCCGAACCCGTTCAGCGCCTTCATGGTGTGGAACACGACTTTGTTGTGCATGGTGCCGCCGAACATGGGATGAGGGTGGCACACCAGCCCTGCGTGTGTAGCCGTCTCCGTGCCCTGGTTCAGCAGCGCCTCCAGTTGCCCGGCCGACCCCTCCAGGAACAGCGATCGTATCTGCAGCTCAGCCATGGGACTCAATCATTGAATCATTCAGTCATTGAGCCTTTACCTCCCTGCAAACTTACTATCTATCTATTCAATGACTGAATGGCTAAATCTCCCAATTCCTGAATATACGTTATCCTGCTTCCGCCATGGACCTCTTCTCCTTCACTCGCCGGCTGGTGGACATCGAATCCATTACCGGCAACGAAGGCCCTGTGGGTGAATTCCTGGTCGGAGAACTGACCCAGTTTGGCTATCGCGCCGAAAAGGTACCGGTCGAAGGAGACCGCTTTAACGTCTGGGCTACGACTCCACAAGAAGCTCGACCCAAGATCGTCTTCTCCACCCACATGGATACCGTCCCTCCCTTCATTGCCTCGAAGGAGGACAGCGACCGCATCTGGGGCCGCGGCTCCTGCGATGCCAAAGGAATCATTGCAGCGCAAATCGCCGCCGCCGAACGCCTGCGCGGCGAAGGCATCCGTGTCGGCCTGCTTTTTCTGGTGGGAGAAGAAAAGGATAGCCAGGGCGCGCAGGTCGCCAATCAGCAGCCGCGCGGCTCACGTTTTTTGGTCAATGGCGAGCCCACGGAAAACCGCCTTGGCCTTGCCTCCAAGGGCACTCTGCGCGTGGAACTCACGGCCCGCGGCCGCATGGCCCACTCCGCCTACCCCGAACTGGGTGAATCGGCTATTGATAAGCTGCTGGCCGCGCTCACTCGGCTGCGCGCCATTCCTCTTCCTAAAGATCCCGAAGTTGGCCCGTGCACGCTCAATATCGGCATGATCGAAGGGGGGCGCGCTCCCAACGTTATTCCTGATTTCGCCCGCGCCCACCTGCTTTACCGTCTTATTGCTCCCGCCGATGACTTGCGCCGTCAGATCCTGGCTGCTGTCGGCAACTTGGCCGGAGTCGATTTCGTGCTCGAAATTCCCTTCCTGCGCCTGCGTACCCTCGACGGTCTGCCCACCATGATTGCCGCCTTCACAACTGATATCCCTGCACTCACCCGCTGGGGACAGCCCTTGCTCGTGGGCCCGGGCTCCATCCACGTGGCCCACACCGAGCACGAGCACATCGAAAAGGGGCAGCTCACCGCTGCGGTGGAGCTGTATTGCACGATTGCAAAGCGGCTCTCGACTGAGCTTTCCAGCTGACTAGCTAACTGGCTGACTAGCCTGGGCAGCTAGCTAGCCAGACAGCCAGTCGCTGGGCAGCAACCTGCGTCTGCCCCCGGCGCGTTAGACTAAATGCTTATGACCACCGAGACCGCCAACTCCCTGGCCCGCGCTGCCTCTGCTTACCTGCGCTCCGCCATGCACCAGCCCATTCGCTGGCATCAATGGGGGCCGGAAGCTTTCGCCCTGGCCCAAAATGAGGACAAACCTATCCTGCTCGATATTGGCGCCGTGTGGTGCCACTGGTGTCATGTGATGGACCGGGAATCCTATGACAATCCCGAAGTGGCCGCCATCATCAATGAGCACTTTATTGCCATCAAGGTAGACCGCGACGAGCGCCCCGACGTGGACAGCCGCTACCAGATCGCGGTCTCCGCCATCAGCGGCCAGGGCGGTTGGCCGCTTACCGCATTTCTCACTGCCGACGGCAAGCCCTTTTACGGCGGCACATACTTTCCGCCCGATGACCAGTGGGGCCGCCCCGGCTTCAAGCGCGTGCTGCTGGCCATTGCCGGCGCCCATCGTGAAAAGCGTGCCGATGTAACCGAGCAGGCCAGCATGGTGGGCAACCTGCTGGCGCAATCGGAAGTCTTTGCCACCCCCGAGGCGGAATTTTCTCCGCGTGTTGTTGACGGCATTGTGGCCGCCGCCGTCAAAATGTTCGATCCCCAGCACGGCGGCTTTGGCAATGCTCCCAAATTTCCTCATCCCTCCGTTATTGACCTGCTCATCGAGCGTTACGCCCGCACCGGCAACGACGAACTGAAAAATATTTTTGTGACCACGCTCGAGCACATGGCCCGCGGCGGCGTCTATGACCAACTAGCCGGCGGCTTCCATCGCTATTCCGTGGACGAGCGCTGGATTGTTCCGCACTTCGAGAAGATGTCTTACGACAATTCCGAGCTGCTGAAGAACTACGTTCACGCCGCCCAGGTTACCGGCGATCCCTTCTTCGCCCACATCGCCCGCGACATCATCCGCTGGATGGATGAATGGCTCAGCGAGCGCCAGCACGCCGGCTTCTACGCCTCCCAGGACGCCGACTATTCCATGGACGACGACGGTGACTACTTCACCTGGACGCTCGACGAAGCTGCAGCCGTTCTAAGCGAAGATGAACTCAAGGTCGCGCAGCTCCATTACGACATCAACGAAGTCGGCGAAATGCATCACAATCCAGCCAAGAACGTGCTTTACGTCCGCGCCCTTATCGAACAAATCGCGGTGCGCCTGGGCATGCCGCCTGACCGCGTGGAAGCTCTGCTGGCCTCGGCCCGCGAAAAACTTTATGCCGCCCGACTCCGCCGTCCCACGCCCTTTGTGGACAAGACGGTGTACGTAAGCTGGAACGCGCTCTGCATCTCCGCTTATCTCGAGGCTGCGCGCGTCCTCGAACTGGAAGATGCACACCGCTTTGCTCTACGTTCTCTGGACCGGATTCTGGCCGAAGGCTGGGATGGTGAACGCGGCCTGCAGCATGTGATCGCCTACTCCGAGCCTGGCGGCGAAAAATGCGTTCTGCCCGGCTTGCTCGATGATTACGCTTTCACCGCGCTGGCTTGCCTCGATGCCTATGAGGCCACCGCCGACCTCAGCTACTTTCACTTTGCCCAGCGCCTAGCCGACCGCATGATCGCCCGCTTTTTTGACCAGGCAGCGGGCGGATTCTTCGACGCCGAACCTGCCCAGCAGGATGCGTTGGGTGTGCTGGCTACCCGCCGCAAGCCTTTCCAGGATTCGCCGACGCCTTCGGGCAACTCCGCCGCCATCATGGTCTTGTTACGCCTGTATGCCTATACCAACGATGCCGTTTATCGTGAAAAGGCCGAGCGTACCATCCGCATCTTTGCCGGCGTAGCCGAGCAATATGGCATGTTCGCCGCCACCTATGCCATTGCCACAGTCATGTTCTCGCAGCCACACACGCAAGTGGTGGTGATCGGCGCGGACGAGTCAGCCGGCCATCTCCGTCGCGCGGCCCGTGCTCCCTTCTCCTTCACGAAAACTGTGCTCCAATTTCGTGACAGTGAATTAACACCGCAGAATCTGCCTCCTGCCCTCTCCGCGACCCTGCCCGCTCTGCCGCGACCGCAGGCTGGTGCAGCCGTGATTTGCAGTGGTTTCCACTGTCAACCGCCCGTCACCGATGCGGAAGAACTGGGGCGCTTGTTGCAGAAGGCACTTAGCTGAGATTTTGTGCCAACCTGCAACACCGCTTTGGCATCCATGCGGTCGAGACAAAAGAAAAGGCCGCCGACAGCACGTCAGCGGCCGTCCTCGATAAGAATTGAGGTTACGGCAACGTTACTAAAGTGATCTGGTCATGGAGCCTGATCGTTTGCAATTCTTTGTTCCTGTCGGACGGCTACATCGCACACCGACCCGAACGGCAGGGGAGTGGATTGCCGTCCGCCATAGCGGCCGGAACGGCAGTCGATCCCAATAAGGCCACTACGCTCAACACGAGCACAATAACGCGCAGAGCGTTCTTCATGTAACCTCCTTTCCCTGTACGCGCCAACGTACAGGGAAAGGATTATACCTGCCGTGGCAAGTCCTTTTTTACCTGATACTTAGATGTGTTTCAGCGCGCGTTCAGCCGGGCTCGCAAGCCGTGGACAGTCTATCTATTACCAGCAATGGTTCAAGTAGCTGGCTTGAACTCTGAGGCTAGTCGCAATTTGAGATTTTGGAACAAAGGTGGGGCCGAACGATCCAAGTGGAAGTTGAGCTGAGAATTACGAACTGCGGTGAGCCGCCGCCAGTGCGGCTTCAGTAAGCGGGCGAGATCCGCTGGCTGATGCCTCTTTGGCCGTGGGTGTTCTGGTGCCGCTCGCCGCCACCGGCCCTGCCGGTTGAGGGGCCGCCCCTGCTTTCGAGAATGCGCGGTCCACCATGGCATCAAACATGGGCATTAGCGATTCCGGCGCCAGTGGATGAGCCAGTTCGCTCAGGCTCAGATCCCAGCGCTGTGGCTGCAACAACACTGCGGTTGGCTCCTGTTTATGCGCAGGCGCAATAGCGTACACAAGCCAGATCAAAACGGCGGCATCGTACGCGCCCATGTTGAGGAGGTTCAGCGTGGTACGGTCGATCAGGCTTGCAAACTGCAGCCCCAGCAGAACGAATTCCACGACCGCAAAAATTCCGAATCCGAGAGCAATCCCGAAGCTCCGGTGCCGCCACGAGCTTCCCAAATATCGCGAAAACATCAGCAGGAACAGCACCAGCCCACACTGCATCACTCGGACGCTGCGTTCCAGGCTGAGCAGGCCCAACGCAACTGAACCCAGCCCTGTATTCGGGCTTCCCATCGCCGCCATGACGGCTATTAGCATCACCACCAGCGCCGCCCAGCGGAACAGCATGGACGAAAAATCTTTCAACGCATGGAACGGCCTCAGAACATCGCTAAATACTTCGTGAATTACCTTGAATCCCAATACTGCGCCGATCGCCGCTCCAATCCAGTAAAGATAGTAGTAAACGTCAGCGTGCTTTTCGTTCAGGAACAAAACCAGGAACAGCATCACTTCGGAAACGATGTAGGCAAAAAAGGAGGGATAGGTGCGCAGCAACTTTCGCCGCCACATGACCACCGCCAGCGCCACCTGCATCACTGGGTGCGCTATCCACAGCGGGTAATACGCCGAACTGAATATCTGGTTCATGACCACTGTATTCGGGTTCCGGGCTTCGGCGGAATTGCCCTAATTTTGCACATTTCCGCCGCGTTTTCCACAGTCCTAAATCAGCACCTTATGCCTGTGCGTCCCCAAGGTCAATGTACTCTGGTAACTAGCCGGAGAGTTCTGAATTGCACCAATACTTAGGCAGGAAGTTATTGCAGGATGGGTGTTTACGAGGTAGAGACCTTAGCCAGTACCCCAAAAGTAATCAGCCCGGGTCACCAATTTACAGTTCGGGCGCGGAATGGATGTAGGCCCTCATCAGTCGCACTTCGTCGTCTTTTTCGCTCAAATCGCGCAACAGCATGTCCCGGAGCGACACAAATCCCAACAGTTGCCCGCTTTCGCAGACCGGCAAATGCCGAAACCCATGTTCCCGCATCAGCCTCAGGCAGTGTTCCAGCTCATCGTTGCGGTTCACCGAAAGCGGCTCCGGCGTCATTACGTCCCCGACCTTGGTCGCCTGTGGATTGCGCCCCTCGACCACGATCCGCCGCATCAGATCGCGTTCGGAGAACACACCAGCCAGTTTGCCCTCGCGCAGCACGGGCACGGCCCCAATATTGCGCTCCACCATGGCACGGGCTACCTGCATTACGCTGTCATTCACATCCGCAACACACATTTCCTGCTCTTTAACGAGCTCAAAAATCGAGCACAATTGGCACCTCCCACGGGTGTTCGCCCGGTTCGGCTCTTATTAGCGGCAGAGTATATGCCGAATTCAAAGAGGGAGGAAGGAGGCACTCAGGTTGCCTGGAAAACAATCTGTAGCCAGAGTTGGTCGGTAATTGGTGGTTCACGGTTGGAAGTTAAACCTGGGAGCCCTCGCCTGCTTGTATTAATTACCATCACCAACTATAGCTACTTGATAAATAAGACATAACCCCGTGTCCACAGCGCGGTGGGAATGGTCCCGTGGGCGCGAGCCGTCAGGATCAGGTCGAAGTCGTTGCTGGGGGGCAACTTATCCACTACACTCTCGCCCGCGCTCGGCGCCACCAGCGCCAGGTAGGTGAGGAAGCGGTACACATCCGGTCCACCCTGGTAGCCGGGAGCCACGAAGGAAAGTTGGCTGTTCTCTTCGGCAAAGTGCCACACGAGAGACGCCGTCAGGGACACTGCCCGTTCGTAGGCGTCCTCGGTCACTGCTCCCGGCGCCGGGTTGTCGAACACAATCCGCAGTCTGCGCTCGTCCTCGCGCGTGAACTCCCGCACCAGCAGCGACCCCGCCTTGGCGCTCGCTTTCCAGTCCACATGCCGCGCCGAATCTTCCGGCGCGTAGTCCCGGATCCGGTACAGATCATAGCCTCGCCCGCGCAGGAAGGCTTCAAATTCGCCCGTAATCAGCGGCAATACTTCAAAGAACTCATCCGTGGCCTCAATAGCTGGGAATACCACCACTTGCCGCGCCAGCGCCACCCGCCGCGTCTTGCGCAGGAAAGAAAACGGGAATTGCGTGCGCAACCCGAAGCTCTCCTGCTGCACCAGTCCCCGCCGCTGGAAACACAATTCCAGGTCCGCGGTCAGCGAGTTCTGCGCCGGAATGTAGGGAAAGTAAATGGGTCCCGCCAGCACCCCTTGCTCTTCTCGCTCTTCCTCCCGCCGCAGCACCCGGTCGGGCAGATGAAACCACTGCTCCTCCGACGGACGGTTAAAAGGAAACCCGAATGTCGCCGCCTGCCACTGCCAGTGCTTGCCTTTCTTCTTCCGCTTTGGGGGCACCACGCTCACCGAAAACGAGGGCAGCAGTCGTTGCCGATTGTGCAAGACCAGCCGCGCCAGCAGGCGTTGTCCGGCAAACACATGATCGGGCGTGTGCACATCCAGTTCCAAGCCTCTCAGCACCAGCGCCGCTGACGCCCCTGAAACCACGATCGCCGCCAGCATGGCGGCCACTACGATCCACAGGAGATTGTTGCCCGTGTTCAGCCCGGCAAGGGCCAGCACCAGCGTCAGCCCGATGTAAATCAGGCCCGCGCGCGTCACCTCGTAATCGAAGACGTCCCGCACACGACCAGCAGCCACGCGCCGAGCCAGATAGGGCACCGTGGTCAGGCCCACCAGGCCCGCCAGCAGCAGCGCCGCCGTGGCAAACACAGCCGTGCCCGTTACGTTGCCGTCTTCCCGCGCCAGCGTGGAGGCCAGCGCCGCTGCAAACGCCAGTCCCAGCCCCAACAGCGCCACCAGGAACCGCACCCATACCTCGGGCAACCCCAGGTGCAGAAGCGCCGCCAGGCTGCGTTCTTTGCGGGGTGAAGCAATTTCAGGCATGTTTCTTCAGATGGAGAGTAGCATGCCCGTGAACTGGTAGCGCCGGCATCTTGCCGGCTGTCGCAAGGGCGTCTCGCCCTCGCATGAAAAGGAAACTGCATCGTCAGTGTGGCATATGGAAGATTCGCCGCATCCAACCTGCCGCCCGCGCCTGCGCCTCATCAGCCTTGCGCGCTACGCTGGGAAAGCGACTGCGCAGCCGCTGTAGCATCTTGTGCGCCCACACGTATTCACTGGAGAGGATAATCAACCCAATCAGGATGAACAGGATCCCCTGTAGCACCGGCAGGAACAGTCCCGCAATGCCCAGCAGGATGAAACCCCACCCTACCAGTAACACTGCCAGGCGCTTGGCTGCGGCTCGCATGGGAACAGCAGAATGCTACAGGATCACGGCGCCGGCGTCTGTGACCGCCGCGCCCGCCAAACCAGCACGACGATAATCAGCGCCACGATCACAGCGAACAGGATGTCTACGTCGCCTACCCAGCGCACCAGGCTCTGCCACTGTTGCCCAAACAGATAGCCGGCACACGCCACCGCCGTCACCCAGGCCACCGCTCCCAGAAAATTAAACACCACGAATTTCTTCCAGTGCATGCGCAGCACACCCGCCAGCGGGCCGGTAATGATGCGCATGCCGAATATGAAGCGCGCGAAGAAAACCGTCACCGGTCCATGCTTCTCGAACAGGCGCTCGCCTTGCGCGATCTGGGCGGGGAACAACTGCCGGTATCTGTTAAGCAGCGGGCGCCCGCCGTAGCAGCCGATGGCGTAGCCCAGGTTGTCACCGAAAGTGGCGGCCGCCACCCCTATGGCAATCACCCAGGGAAGGCGAAAATGGTGTTGGGAGAAGGTGAGGAATCCCGCCAGCAGCAGCACTGTTTCGCCCGGTACCGGGACGCCGGCGTTCTCCAGCAGTAGCACCACTGCCACTGTCCAATACCCGTACCGTCCGAAATAACCTTGCAGCAGCTGCAGGATGTGCGTGTTCATGCCGTGCGGCTATAGCTTCTCACATGGCAGCACGGGCGGGTCGTCCTCTACGAACGCGATATAATCCCCCCGCCTATGTCCAAGCTGCTGCTCCTCTTCTGCTTAGCCGTCGCCGCTTCCGCAGCCAATGTTCCTGACTGGTGTCGCGCCCTTCCACGTTCGGAATATAAAACTCTGGAACGCGTCCCGGTTCCTGGCCCATGGTTTGAAGTCTACAAGGTTGCTCCCGGCGTCTTCGCTATTTACGAACCCCACCAGGCGGAGGAGACCATCGGCTATCTCATCCTGGGCGCCAAGCGCGCCTTGCTTTTCGACACCGGTATGGGAATCAGCGACCTGAAGAAGGTGACGGACCAACTAACCCACTTGCCCATTGTGGTTCTGAATTCCCACACCCACAATGATCACGTCGGAGACAACTGGGAATTTCAGACCATCTACGGCATGGATACTGCCTTTACCCGCCAGAACGCGCGCGGCTCCCGCCAGGATGCTCAAGCCGAAATCGCTCCCGGGCAGATTTGCGGCTCCTTGCCCAAGGATTTTGATCCAAAGACCTACGCCACCCGCCCGTGGAAAATCACCGCCTACATCCACGACGGCCAAAATTTAGACTTGGGCGGCCGAACCCTGGAGGTGCTCGCCACGCCCGGCCACACGCCTGATGCTATCTCGCTTTTCGATCGCGCCCACGGCCTGCTGTTCACCGGGGATACCTACTATCCCGCCCCCATCTGGTTATATCGTCCGGAGACCGATCTCCGCGCTTACGATGCCTCGATTCGCCGCCTGGCGGCGCTAGCGCCGCAGGTAAAGATTGTCCTGGGCGCCCACAACGTTCCTGTGGCGCCACCGTCGGTCCTTCCCCGCCTGGTTACCGCCTTCGAGCAAGTTCGCACGGGAAAAGTCCCTGCGACTCCCGACTCAGGCGGCAATGTTATCTACCACGCCAGCGGCTTCTCGTTTCTCATGCGGCCCATCTCGGACTATCACTAATAGGCAGCGCATTTCCGCCTTATCCGAGTAGAATGCGAGCCTGCATCCCACCGGAGGACCTGCTCTTAGGTTTTCCGGATTTCACCTCTGTTGCTGTGATTTACGGGAGAACGTAAATGCAGCTCCAACGGGGTGGGTTCAGCCCCGGCGGTGCTCGATGCGAGGCAATGCAGGCGCAGAAACCTCGTTTTCCAGCGCTCCTACCCAGCGTTCCACTTGCGTGCGCAATCCCGCCAGGTCAATGCCGCCGTGGCGCGCTGGATATGTGCTAAGGTTCTTGTGCGCACGCGCCAGCAGCGAGCGCGCTCCTACCCGATTACCCCGCGAGTGATGATGCAGGCCCACCGCCACCTGAATCAGCCCCTGCAGAAATTTCTTCTCGGCTGGCGGAGCTGCCCGCCATACATCTTCCAGCACCTCGTGCGCGTCAAAAAACTCGCCCCGGTTGAACAGATCGAGCCCGCGCTGGTAAGTGATTTTATCCATAGCAAGAAAGCTCAACGCAGAGCTCGCAAAGTTTCGCAGAGTACGCCGAGAGAGCACAAATGAAACAAACGACCAGAATTCCTCTGCGCTCTCTGCATCAAAGACCTTCCCTGGTTCCGTGCATTAAACTTTTGCGCTTACCTGCCTCACCAACCTCCGTCCCACCAGTTCGTAGCCTCCCCCCAGCACCACGTTGATGGCTTCCGTATAGGCGAGGTGCTCCTGCTCCAAGATGCGCGCTGCCAGCGTATGCTCGTCGTCGCTGTCCAGCACCGGCACCGTCTTCTGCAGAATGATGGCGCCGTGGTCGAGTTGCTCATCCACAAAATGCACGGTGCAGCCGGAAACCTTGGCTCCATACTCGAGTGCCTGCTTCTGTGCTTCCAGCCCAGGAAATGCCGGCAGCAGCGAGGGATGAATGTTCAGAATGCGATTGGGAAACTGGCGTACAAACCAGGGCGAGAGCAGACGCATGTAGCCAGCCAGGCAGACGAGATCAACTTTCTTTTCCTGCAACGCAGCCACTACTTCCGCGTCATGTAGTTCGCGCTGCTTGCCTTTGGAGGGAATGATGCGTGCATCCAGTCCGCGTTGCCGTGCCAATTCGATTCCCGGCGCCTCCGCCCGGTTGGAAATCACCATCGCAATGTCAGCGCGAATCCGCCCCGCGGTCACGGAATCCGAAATCGCCTGAAAGTTTGAGCCGCGCCCGGATAGCAGAATTCCCAGGTTCTTCATCAAATCAATTATTCACCACAGAGTCACAGCGGCACAGAGAAAATCTTTGAAGGCTGAGGAAATGCCCAAGGCTGAAGCTGACTGCTGAGCGCTGAATGCTAAGAACTGACAACTGACCACTGGCAACTGACAACTGCTTTAGGCGTACTGCACCTTCCTGTCCCCCTTCACAAGGCGCCCGATCGTATATCCCTTCTCGCCCACCCGCTCCAGCACAGTCTGTACCTTCTTGAAGTGGCTTGCCGGCAGGACCAGCACCATTCCCACTCCCATATTGAAAGTACGGAACATCTCCGTCTGGGGAATGTTGCCTAGTTTCTGCAGGTGCTCGAACACCGGCAGCACCGGCCAGGAATTCACCTCCACCACCGCCGCCGTGCCCCGCGGCAGCACTCGCGGCAGGTTCTCCGTAATGCCGCCCCCGGTAATGTGCGCCATGGCCGAAAGCAGGCCGCCATCCAGCAGCTTCTTCACCACCGGCCAGTAACTCTTATGGGTGCGCATCAGCTCGTTGCCGACTTTATTCTTAATCTCGCTCACGAAAGTATCCGGCGTATAGCGCGCCACCTCGAACAGAAGCTTGCGGGCCAGCGAATAGCCGTTGGTGTGGAGTCCATTTGACGGCAGGCCGATCAGCACATCACCCGGCTGCACGTTCTTCCCGGTCAGGATCCGTTCCCGCTCGGCAATGCCCACGATGAAACCCGCCAGGTCGTACTCGCCTTCGGGATAGAACCCCGGCATCTCTGCCGTCTCGCCGCCAATCAGAGCGCAGCCGTTGGCCTTGCATGCTTCCGCAATCCCGGTTACCACCTTTTCCGCCACCTCCGGCTGCAGCTTGCCTGTGGCCAGGTAATCCATAAAGAACAGCGGCGCGGCACCTTGCACAGCGATGTCGTTCACGCAGTGGTTCACCAAGTCGGCGCCCACCGTGTGGTGCAGGTTCATCTCAAACGCCACCTTCAACTTGGTGCCCACCCCGTCCACACTGGAAACCAATACCGGTTCCTGGTACTTGGGGCTGAGGGCGAAGAGGCCCCCGAAGCTGCCGATATCGCTCAGCACGCTGCGGGAAAAAGTCTTGTGGGCCAGGTACTTGATGCGCTGCTTGGTGCGGTTAGCGCGGTCAATGTCCACGCCCGCATCGGCGTAGGTCACCGTGTTAGAGGTCGAATCCTGTGCCACTCAGGTCGGTCCTTTTTTGTCGAAGCGGAAATGCCTGCTGCCGGGGACTTACGCCAGGAGTGCCAATTTTAACATGGCTGCTACCCTGGCCTCCGGGAAGGTGACACTGGTTGTCGCACCGGCACACAGCTACAGATTGCTCGCGTGGTGCGGGCACCGAGGTTCCCGGAATGCTCGCTTTTGCGTGTTCTGGGGGCACCCTCGCCCGCGACCCTCGAGGAGAATATCGTTTCTTACCTCACCCAAGGTATTGACCCGTCTGAACGGTTTCGCGTACAACAACGGTTAACTTCCTGGGGCACCCTGCCAATCGCAAGTTCCCCCTACGGAGATATCATGCGCACCTTAGCCCGCTTTGCGGGATATGCCTTTATTGTTCTGCTGCTGCTTCTGGCCGTGGCAATCACCTTCACTGTGGGCTGGCGCCCGATTATTGGCCCTCGCGCACGCGCGGTTACGGACCGCCGCTTCCAGGCCACCCCGGAACGCCTGAAGCGGGGCGAATACCTCGTGGAGCACGTCTCCCTGTGCTACGGCTGCCACACTGCCTTCGACGCCAAAGGCAAAGACATGCCGCAATTGCTGGGGGCGAAAGGATCGGGCGGGGTCATGATCGACCAGGGCAATTTTCGCGTAGTCGCTCCCAACATCACTCCCGACGCGGAGACCGGCATCGGCAAGTGGACCGATGACGAACTGGCACGCGCCATCCGTGAGGGCGTCTCCCGCGACGGGCGGGCGCTATTTCCCATGATGCCCTATCGCAGTTTCAGCCACATGTCAGACGAAGATCTGGCATCGATAATTGTTTACCTGCGTTCTCAGCCAGCGGCACACAATAATCCGGGCACCACGCACTTGCCTTTTCCGGTCTCCCGGCTCATTAATAGCGCCCCGCAGCCGGTAGGAACCGTGGCCGCTCCCGATTCCAGCAATGCCGTCGCCTATGGGAAATACCTGGTAACCGCGGTGGGGGTCTGCGGTGACTGTCACACGCCGCGCGACCAGCATGGCCAGGATATTGCCGGCATGTTCATGGCAGGCGGCAACATGTTCCCTGAAAGTGGAAAAGCCGTGGCCAGCGCCAACATCACGCCTGACCCTTCCGGCATTTCTTACTACGACGAGACGATGTTCGTGCGGGTGATGCGCACAGGCTCGGTGAAGGGCCGCAAACTCAACGTCATGATGCCGACCTGGGCCTTCGACGGGATGACGGACCAGGACCTGAAAGACATCTACGCTTATCTGCGAACCATTCCCCCGGCTCGCCACCGCATTGACAACACGGAGAAGCCCTCGCTCTGCAAGATTGACGGCCAGATGCACGGCATGGGCGCACTGAACTAGAAGCTGGGCTCCCTGATAGCGCCGGCGTCTCGCCGGCTTTCAGGCGGGCGTCCCGCCCGCCGTGTCGCCGCCAGGATGGCGGTGCTATTTCATGCCGCAAAATCTACCCGGGCAGGAAGAGGAATGATGCCGGCATGGTGCCCCATGTCGAGCAGGCGCCGCACCGCTTCGCGCCCGTCCTCACCGTAGTCCAGCGTGCGCTCATTTACGTACATGCCAACAAATTTGTCGGTCAATTGCGAATCCAGTTCGCGCCCGAACTGCTTCGCGTATTCCAGCGCCTCCTCACGGTGGTCCAGCGCGTATTGAATGCTGCCGTGCAGCGCCTTGGCTACCCTGGCAATGGTCTCCGCGCCCAAGCTGCGGCGGATGGCATTGCCGCCCAGCGGCAGCGGCAGACCCGTAACCCGCAGCCACCACTGTCCCAAATCCACAACCTTCTGTAACCCGCTCTTGGGATACGTGAGCTGCCCTTCATGGATGATCAGCCCGGCCTCGTACTTGCCCTCCACCACCTGGGGAATGATCTGATCGAAGGGCACCACTGCGGTCTCAATTCCCGGTGCGAACAATCTCAGCGTCAGGTAGGCGGTGGTCAGTGTGCCCGGCACCGCCACCTTGACGTTCTTGATTTCGCTTTGCGAAAACGGCCGTGTGGCCACAATCATGGGCCCGTAGCCGTCGCCGACGCTGCCGCCTGACGAGAGCAGGGCATAGCTATCCTGGATGTAAGGATAGGCCGCGAAAGAGATGGCCGTCAGATCGTATACCGCCTCGTGCGCCTTGCGGTTCAACGTTTCGATATCGCAAAGCGTGTGCGTAAAGCGCAGTCCCGGCACTCTTACCTTATTGGTGGCCAGCCCGTAGAACATGAAGGCGTCGTCGGAATCGGGGCTGTGCGCCACTGTGATCTCGCGGACTCCCGTCTCCGCTTCCGGTTCGGCAAATCGCGAAGGGTTGGTGGGATTCACGGCTTCACCTGGTAGCTGCGGCGGCAGCGGCTGGCGGCGCCGGCGGCGGCCATCACCTTTATGACCTCGGCGAACAGGAACGGATAGAGCCCGAATGCGGCCGCCTGCACGAACGGCACATGAGCGATCACCATCAACCAGGAAACGCCGCCGGCAAAGAGCACAATCTCAGCCGCCACAGATGCCAACAGCGCGCGGGCAAAGCCGCGGCTACCGCGTTCCCACAGCCATCCTGCCACGAACGCGACCACCGGGTAAGCCATCAGGTAGCCACCCGTCGGCCCAAGTAATTGCGCGATTCCACCCGGGCCGGTGGGATTGAAGAAGGGCAAACGCATGGCACCCTCTGCCAGGTATAGCGCCAGCGCGGCGAATCCGCGGCGGCTGCCCAGCAACAGTCCCACCAGCAGCACCGCAAAGTTCTGCAGCGTCAGCGGCACCGGCGTGAAGGGCAGCGGCAACGTGATGTGGGCGCACAGCGCCACAAACAGGCTAGCTCCGACCACAACCGCGAAGTTGCGCACCATGGAATACGAGCGGGAAGGAAGAGTGCGGGCAATTGTCTGCGAGTTCATAAATCACCATTGCACCCGCACAGAATATCAGAAGCCAGTTGCGGCTTCGCGGTCGGCAGTCACCGTCGACGGTGATGAGCCCGACTTCGCGGCGAAAATGTCTGACATTTGGACGAGGTATGTGCCCCAATTTGGCCGCGCCCACGGCGGCCAATTCCCTTCACCAGCCTCCGGCGGCCAAATGTGCGATTCACCGTGAATCGCGTCATTCATACCTTAGCGCCACCATGGGGTCCACGCGGGTGGCGCGTCGTGCCGGAATCCAGCACGCCGCCAGACTGACCGTGGCAAGCAGAACAACAACTGCCAGATAGGTGATCGGATCGCTCGGGCTCACTCCCATCAGCAGCTTGCTCATGGCACGCGTGAGCGCCAGGGCGGCCAGCAGTCCAGCAAGTACCCCGCCACCTACCAGCACCAGTCCTTGGCGGGAAATGAGCTTCAGAATGTCTCCGCGCGCGGCACCCAACGCCATACGTACGCCGATCTCGTGCGTGCGCTGCGCGGCCGCGAACGAAATCACACCATAGGTGCCTACTACCGCCAGCAACAGCCCGAGGATTCCCAAGGTGGCAGCCAGGGAAGCCGCCAGACTGAAGATGAACAGTCCCGCGAGCCCGTGAACGGTTTGCTCCATGGTGGCCGCTTGAACAATAGGCATGTCCGGAACCAGCTTGCGGATTTCGCGCTCCACTACGGGGATCATCGCCTCCGGCGGTCCCGAGGTGCGCACCTGCAGCGAAGCCAGCGAACTGTAGTCCTGCGCGAAGGGCAGATAGAAATAAGGCTGCGGATCAGGAGAAATAAACCAATATTGGCCGTCGGCAGCCACCCCCACCACCTGGATAAACGGACCGCTGGCGCCCTTCAGGCTGAAACGCTTGCCGATGGCATCCTGGTTCGGCCACAAACGAGCGGCCATGGTTTGGTTCACAATGGCCACCATCGGTCCGGTCTCGTCATCGAAATCAGTAAAATTGCGTCCGCGCAGCAATGGCACCCGCATGGTGGGAAAATAGCCTCGGTCAACCCCGTCGTAGGAAATCTCCGCCGGCTTCTCGTCAGGCGGGATCGGGCGGCCCTCTACGTAGATTGGGCTGTTCTGGCTGGGATAGGCCATGGGCACAGTCACAGCCAGGCTGGCCGATTCCACTCCCGGCAAGGCTCGCACCCGGCCCTCTAGTTCGCGGTAAAAGCTTTTGGTTCGTGCCTCGTCATAGCCAACCTGGTGGGGATCAAGCATAACGCTCACCACGTGATCCGGAGCGAAGCCCAGGAACATATGCTCAGCGTGATTGAGGCTGCGCACGAATAACCCGGCCACTACCAGCAGCATCAGCGATCCGGCCACCTGCGCTACTATCAGCAGCCGCCGAAAATGATAGCGCGCAGGGCCGCTGGAATCGCTGCGTCCGCCTTCGTGGAGCACCGCATTCAGGTCGGTACGCCCCGCGCGCAGGGCCGGCCATAGGCCCACGAAAATTCCGGTGAACACCGCTGCGGCCAGGGTATAGGCGAAAACCTTCCAGTCAAAGCGGCAATCCATGCGGAAAGCATATCCGGCCGAACTGGTAGTGACCGGACGAAGCAAGAAGCCTGCCGCCAAGATGGCCAATTCTCCCAACACTGCGCCGGCTATGCCTCCCAGCAAAGCAAATAACAGGCTTTCGATCAGCATCTGCCGGATCAGTCGCACACGACCTGCCCCGATTGCCGCGCGGATGGCCATCTCTCGCTCCCGTGCCGTCGCCCGCGCCAGCAGAAGGTTGGCCACGTTCATGCAAGCCAGCAGCAACACCAGCGACGGCAACGCTAGAAACAGGCCGGCTATCACCGGCACAAAGCTGGAGACTTCGGGGGCCGGCCGCGCCTGGCGTTCCGGAATAACGCGCACCGCCAGCCCTTTATCAGTGCTTGGATATTGGGCGGCCAGCCGTTTCGCCACCACAGCCATCGCCGTTTGCGCCTGGCCCAACCCGGTTCCCGGGCTCAGGCGCGCAAATAGCATCAAGGCACGATCTGCGCGGTCGCTCCAGAAGGCACCGCCCTTTTCCCCAAGCGAATCCATGCTCAACGGCAAATAGCCATCCATGTCGAAGGCGAAGAGCAGGCCATGAAATTGCCGCGGCGCCACCCCAATGATGATTGCCGGCCGGCCGTTCACCGCTATGTGCTTACCGATCACCGCGGGGTCCCCCGCAAACCTGCGCTGCCAGTACGCGTGCCCCAGCACCAGAGTCAGAGCATCGCCCGGCTTCTCACCCTCCCCGGGCACAAATAAGCGGCCAAGCAAAGGCTTTACTCCCAGGGCGGAAAAGTAATTTCCCGTAACCGCGCTAAATGCGAATTGGCCGGGCTTGCCGTCGACGCTGAGGCCCGCGGAGCCAGTGTCGTAACCGAAAACTTCGGAGAACACACCCGCCTGGTTCCGTATGTCGAGCATGTCCAGGTAAGACAGCCGTGAGCCGCCTCTCTCCTTCGCCAAGTCCACGATTTGTTCAGGATGAGAAACGGGAAGCGGGCGCAACAGCCATTCATTCAGCACGCTGAAGATGCTGGTATTTACTCCGATGCCTAGCCCCAGCGTGATGACCACAATCGCGGTCAGCCCCGGAGATTTGCCCAGCATGCGCAGGCCATAGCGCACATCTTGCGCCAGCGAGTGCGCCACGGTGATGCCACGCGCATCGCGGCACTGTTCCTTGGTTTGCTCCAGGCCGCCGAATTCCACTCGCGCCCGCCGCTGCGCCTCTGCACGCACCACCCCCTCGCGCGCCAAATCGTCGGCATAACTCTCAATATGGAACCGCAGTTCGGCGTCCATCTCGCTCTCCGTGCGCGAACGTGTCAGCAGCGTTCGCAGCCAGGAGCGAAGCCGAACCGCTAACCTCATACTTCCTCAGGTTTGGTCTGCAGGATACCGGCGATGATCTCTGCCATGCGGTTCCACTGCTCGGACTCCGCGTGCAGTTGCTTCCGGCCCGCGGCGGTCAGCCGGTAGTACTTGGCTTTGCGCTTGTTCTCCGATTCGCCCCACTCGCTGGCAATTAAGCCCTGGTCCTGCAGGCGGTAGAGCGCGGGATAGAGGGAGCCTTGCTGGATTTCGAGGCGGTCCTTCGAGATTTGCTGAATGCGCAGCAGGATGCCGTATCCATGCAGCGGCCCCAGCGACACCGCCTTTAAGATCAGCATGTCCAGTGTGCCCTGCAACAGATCGAGCGGCTTCCCCACATGCGCTTCCTAGACTATCTAGGAATGTACACCCATTCTCCTAGAATGTCAAATAGAGAGGTAGGGACTGTCATCCTAGGCTGCGCGACTGCTCCATGACTGAGTTGCGCGCATAACAAAAAAGCAGGTCCTTCGTCGCGCTCACCGCGGCAAGCGCGGCTCGCGCTTCCTCAGGATGACAGAAGTTCGAGACAGGATGACAACTAGAGGGGAAACAAAGCGCTACACGCCTACCGGGTAGGGCTTGGCGTGCTGCGGCTCGCTGCTGAAGCTCAGACGCAAGAAAATTCCCTGGAACAGCGACATCAAGCCTGTGTACCAGTACCCAATCACGAACAATAGCAGGAAGGGCACGGTCACGAAATTTTCGTTGACTACGGCGTAGTAGACAGTAAGCACAAAATAACTGCCGATCAGGAGTTCAATCCACGGCACCCATCCCAGGCGCCGGCGA
>DATFDP010000056.1:0-4917 GCA_035252015.1 Terriglobales bacterium | reverse complement strand
TGCTCCAGCGCGTCGGTGGCATGCAGCGCGCCCTGGCCGGCGAGGATGGCGATCTTTTTTCCGCTGTTCAGAATCTCGGCGGCGCGGCGCAGATCGTTTTCACTGGGCAGATGGCCACTATCAGAGTGCACCAGAGACGTGTGTCCTTTTATGTTGCGCTTGGAAGCTTGCTTCTGTGTGGCCTTCATTTCCTGGATATCCGTGGGAAATGCAATGTGCGCCACTTTGCGGTAAACACTCGCAGTACGACATGCCAGTTCAGTCACGTTCTCCACATGAGAAGGCCCCATCACTCTCGTGTTGTATGCGGCGACATCCATGAACAGGCGGTCGGTGGCGACGTCCTGCTGGGTGAACGTATCATTCAGGTCGTGATAAGGCAGCCCGGTGATTGCCAGCACAGGCTGGCCATCCAGCTTGGCATCATAGAGCCCATTCAGCAGGTGAATGCCTCCGGGGCCAGAAGTAGCCAGGCAGACGCCCATTTTTCCGGTATATTTCGCATGCGCGCAGGCCATGAATGCTGCTGATTCCTCATGTCGCACCTGAATGAAGCGGATCTGCTCCTGATGCGTGCGCAGCGCTTCCATGATTCCGTTGATGCCGTCACCGGGCAAACCAAAGATGGTGTCGACTCCCCAATCGATGAGGCCTTCAATCATTACATCAGCAGCAGTTTTGGCCATGGCTCTTTTCTCCTCAACTTGTAAGTGATTAGTAGGATGCGGCGGCGCTGGTTCCAGTTTTCGACTGCGAGTGTGCGTGCGATGGGTAAGCGTGCAGAGTAGCTGCGGATTGATTCGTTACAACTGAAATGCAAATCGTGAGTTCTGGCGCAAATCTGCGTGACAGAAAATTTTTTTTCCAGAATTCTTGTTTCAAGGGTAGCTGAAACCGCCGCTCTTATTTATAATCATCCGTTTTCGTCAGGAGCTTTCAAGCAACTGGCGGCGCGGGGGCACTGCCCAAAGGCATTTCATTCACGCTGTGGCGGAGTGCTGCCCCGTATCAGGATCCATGGCACAACTTTTCCACCGCAGTGCAAACACTCTGGCCCGCGCCAGCATACTTGGAGTGGTCCTCCTGCTGACCGGAGTTGCCGCCGCGTTGTTTCAATTGCAGCGCTCTCCCTATGTCACCAACCAGCACATAGCTCCTGATCAGCCGATCCCGTTCAGCCACCAGCATCACGTTGCCGGCCTCGGTTTGGATTGCCGCTATTGCCACACCTCGGTCGAGGAGTCCAGCTTTGCCGGCATTCCACCCACAAAGACCTGCATGAACTGTCACGCCGAGATGTGGACGAGCGCTGAGATGCTGCAGCCGCTGCGTACCAGCTTCCGCACCGGGCAGTCGCTCCAGTGGACCCGGGTGCATGATCTGCCTGATTACGTTTACTTCAACCACAGTATCCATATCGCCAAGGGAGTCGGCTGTTACAGTTGCCACGGTCCCGTGGACCAGATGCCGCTCATGTATGAAGAAAACACCCTCCAGATGGAGTGGTGCCTGAATTGCCATCGCCAGCCGGAGAAATTTCTGCGGCCCAAAGAAGAAGTCTTCAACATGACATACCAGCAGCCCACGGCGGACCATCCCGTGGACTGGAACGGCAAAAAGTATTTCAGCCAGGTGGCGCTCGGTGACGAGTTGAAACAGCAGTATCACATCCGGACTGTGGCGGATATAACCAGTTGTTCCACCTGCCATCGCTAGGGTGGAAGGGAAAAATTGGAAGCGAATGCCGAATAAAACTGATTCACATCCTAACCTGATTTCGCCTGACGAGATCAAGCCTGCCAGCCTGGAACTGGAGACAGTTCGCAAAAAACTGGCGGGCGCCAACGGCCCCAAGTATTGGCGTACGCTGCAGGAGTTGGCCGATCAGCCGGCCTTGGGTGAGCTGTTGCAGCGCGAGTTCCCCAGAGGAGCGGGAGAGTGGCTTGATCCGGTTTCCCGCCGCGGCTTCCTCAAGCTGGCTGGCGCATCGCTGGCTCTGGCGGGTCTTGCGGGTTGCACCCGCCAGCCCTATGAGCAGATCCTGCCTTATGTTCGCCAGCCCGAATACCTGGTGCCGGGCAAGCCCATCTTTTTTGCCACCGCCATGCCGTTTGGCGGGTATGCGCACCCGCTGCTGGTGGAAACGCACGAGTATCGGCCCAGCAAAATTGAAGGCAATCCGCAGCATGGCGCCTGCCTGGGTGGCACTGATCTTTTTGCTCAGGCATCCGTTCTCGATCTCTACGATCCGGACCGGTCCATCAACATTACATATAAAGGTGAGCCGCGTCCCTGGGGCGAGTTCCTGGGGTCAATCCGCTCCCGCGTGCTCTATCACAATTCGAACCAGGGCGCCGGGCTTCGTTTCCTCAGCGGCGCTACCTCATCGCCAACCTTCGGTTCGCAGATGCGCGCCATTCAGCAGGTGTTCCCGCAATCCAAGTGGTATCGCTGGGAGCCCGCTCATCACGACAGTTTCCGCGCCGGGTCGAAAATGGCTTTCGGCGCCTACTACGATTCCATTTACAAGTTCGACGCGGCAGATGTAGTGGTTTCGCTCGACGGAGATTTTCTCTCCGGTTCGTGGTTCCCCGGCTTTGTACGTTATGCCCGCGACTTCATGACCCGCCGCAAAGATCCCGAAAAGGGCATGAATCGCCTGTACGTGGCGGAGAGCGCTCCTACCACCACCGGAGCGAAAGCGGACCACAAGATTCCGGCGCGCAATGCTGAAATTGAGCAGATTGCGCGCGCCTTGGCCGCAAAGATCGGGGTCGCCGGCGCAGGCGCGGGGCAGCTTTCAGCCGAGCACCAGAAATGGGTAGATGCTGCCGCTGCTGATCTGATGCAGCACAAGGGCAAGGGAATTGTGGTGCCGGGCGTCTTCCAGAGCCCGGCGGTTGTCGCCCTGGTGCATGCCATGAATGCTGCGCTCGGCAACGCCGGACAGACGGTTACTTACATTGATCCGGTTGAAATCGATCCCCTCATCAACACGGATTCCATTCGTGAGCTGGTGGGTGAGATCAATGCGGGCAAGGTGGAGACGCTGATCATCCTCGGGGGCAATCCGGTTTATGACGCGCCCGCCGATCTGGATTTCGGCGGCGTGCTGGAGAAGTTTGTCGCCGACCAGAAAAACATGGTGCTGCAATTGGCGATCTACAAGAACGAAACCACCGACTTCGCCACCTGGCACGTGCCGGAAGCTCACTACCTGGAAAGCTGGGGCGATGCCCGCTCTTTCGATGGAGCGGTCACGCTGATCCAGCCTATGATTGCGCCGCTTTACGATGGCAAGAGCGCGAACGAGATCATTGCCATCTTCACTGACGAACCCAGCTCATCCGGTTACGATCTGGTTCGGGCCTACTGGCGGTCGCAGCACACAGGCGACGATTTTGAAGCATGGTGGCGGCGCTCCTTGCACGATGGATACATCGCCAACAGCGCGTTTCCGGCAAAGCAGGTCGCGGCGAAACTCGGCGCCGTACCCGCGGCGCCGGCGGTTGATCCGAACGCGATTGAAATCATCTTCCGACCTGATCCCACGATCTATGACGGCAGATTTGTGAACAATGGCTGGCTGCAGGAGACGCCCAAGCCGCTCTCCCGCGGTACCTGGGACAATGTCGCGTATATCAGTCCGAAGATGGCGCAGCAGTTTGGGTTCTTTGTGCTCGAGACCGATGGCATCGCGAAGTCCGATTCTGAGCCGAATGTGAACGCTGACCACCAGTCGGACGCGCAGAATGTGCTTGAGATCACGATTGATGGTCGCAAGGTGAAAGTTCCGGCGTGGCCGCAGCCGGGCCATCCTGACGGCGCAGTGACGTTATTCCTCGGCTACGGACGACGGAAGACAGGTATTGTGGGTACCGGCACGGGCTACGACGCTTACAGTGTGCGTCCTGTTGGCTCGCAATATACCGGCTCGGGTTCGCTTCAAGTGATCCCGGAACACTGGGACATCGCCATCACGCAGGGCCACTTCACCATGGACACGCGCGAACCGGTGAAGGCTGCCAGCCTGAAAGAGTTCCTGGAAGATAAGCACTTCGCGCACGACGAGCCGGAACTCGAACCCAGAGAAAACGAATCGCTCTACCCGGACTACCGTGACAAGGGCTGGTACAAGTCGAATGCCTGGGGCATGTCGATAGACCTGAATTCCTGTGTTGGCTGCCAGGCGTGTTCGGTGGCGTGTTATGCCGAAAACAATATCTCCGTGGTCGGCAAATATCAGGTGCAGCGCGGCCGCGAGATGATGTGGATCCGCATTGATACCTACTATGCAGGCGATCCTGCCAATCCCAGCGTTTACTTCCAGCCTTTGCCGTGTATGCAATGCGAGGATGCGCCCTGCGAAGGCGTTTGCCCTGTCGGCGCCACGGTGCACAGCACCGAAGGCCTGAATGACATGGTCTACAACCGCTGCGTGGGTACGCGCTACTGCTCCAACAACTGCCCCTATAAGGTGCGGCGGTTCAATTTCCTGCTGTTTGCCGATTACACCACGCCGGTCCTCAAGCTGCAGCGCAACCCTGACGTGACCGTGCGCAGCCGCGGCGTGATGGAAAAGTGCACCTACTGCATCCAGCGCATTACCGCGGCGCGGATCAACGCGGAAGAACAAGGGCGCTATCGCGATGGCAGGATCGATATTCGCGACGGCGAAATCAAGACAGCCTGCCAGCAGGCCTGTCCCGCCGATGCGATTGTTTTCGGGGACATTAATGATCCCAACAGCCGCGTGGCGAAGCTGAAGAGCCAGGCGCGCAATTATTCCGTGCTGGCGGAAGTCAACACGCGTCCGCGGACCACGTACCTTGCCGCGGTGAACAACCCAAATCCCGAACTTGAGAAGGCATAGTCGATGGCCACAAGGATTGACGAAGAGATAGATGTAATACCGCC
>DATFDP010000055.1:0-12675 GCA_035252015.1 Terriglobales bacterium | reverse complement strand
AGCTCAGGGCAGGCTTTCGGGCGGGAGGGCCTCAGTATGAAGCCTGGGGTGCGCTCATTCTGCGCTAATCGAAGAAGTTAATTTTCGGGTACTGCGGCGGCAAGATGCCGCCGCGACAGCCGGCGAGACGCCGGCGCTACGACTGGCGGGCGAGGGCTCCCGCGCCACGAGATTTCCTTCAGGCAGATGGCGGATCTAGCTGGCGGCAGCGCGCAGTTCGGGCAGGCGCTGGCGCATCTGCTCCAGATGATGAAGTTCGTGGCCTACAAGAATGTAGAGCAGAGCACGGACCGAGACTTCCTTGCCATCAGCTTTGCCGCGGCGATTCAGCGCTTCAGCACTGAAGCTGCGAAACAGCGCCACATCGGCACGGCGCAGATGTTCGAGTTCCTGGGAAAGGTCCTGCAGCGTGCGCTCGCTGAAATTCGATTCGCGCATGTAGTCGTCCTGGTCCCAACCAGGCAAGGGCTGGTAGTCGGCGCGGGCAAAACGCAGTGCGCGGCAGGAAAGGATGCGCTCGGCCTCAGACAAATGCCCGATGATTTCCTTGATGTTCCATTCCGAGGACTTGCGGCGTGAGGTCGCCTCACGGTCGGAAAGCGGGCGCACGAAGGCCAGCGTTTCATCAATCTGTTTTTCTATCAGGTCCACGATGTCGCCGTCGGGCACGCGGCGAATGTAGCTTTCGTGCGATGGCGAATATTCCGAGGCTTGCGGGCGGGTAGAGCGGAAGGAGGACATGGGAAGCATTTTATGGCTAGCAATTGGCAGTTAGCAATTAGGGAAACTCTGACGAAATAGAACACAACAAACGCAAGGTCCCCTTCGGCAAGCTCAGGGCAGGCTCTCGACTCCGCAGAATTGCCTCAAAGAGGCAATCTGCTTCGCTCGGGATGACAGAGATGAACTTAATCAGACCTTCCCTAAATGCTGCTTTTCGCCATCCGCTGCATAAATTTGCCCAGACTCACCACGGCGCGGCTCACGGTGCCAGAGCCGATCTCCTGATTTTCGTCACGGGCGCTCACGCGGAAGACATAGAAGCGGCCATTGGCGGATTCCAGCGTGGCTTCCGCTTTGACCAACGCGCCCACTCCGGTGGCGGCGCGGTGCTCAATATTGATGGCCGTACCCACGGTAATTTCGTCGCCTTCACAGTAGGGCTGCAGGGCGCGGAAGGCGGCCACCTCCATGAGGCCGATCATGTGGGGGGTGGAAAAAACCGGCGGCAACTGCGGATCGTGGCAGGTGAGAGTGTCCTCAAATGCAACCTTGTGCTCGGTTTCACCGCGTACTCCGGGGGGAACGGGTTTCATGGAGGCTAAATCTATCAGGGGGACTGAGGCGATGCCAATGGGGAGGGGCAGTCTGCACCCGCAGGTTCAGTTGTGCTCCTGGTGCTAAAACGCAAGGTCCCCTTCGACAAGCTCAGGGCAGGCTCTCGACTTCGCGCTCCCTCGCGTTCGCTCGGTTCGCGCTCGCTCGGGATGACAGGAGAATCGGCAATGCGTCATTTAGAATGTATGGAAGTGGGGTTGATTCCAGAAGCTCATGCAGTTCACCGAAGAATACGACGTAGTTGTGGTGGGCGCCGGGCATGCGGGCTGCGAGGCTGCCACGGCGGCCGCACGCATGGGCCTGCGCACGGCGCTGTACACGCTCAACGTGGACCTGATCGCGCAAATGTCGTGCAACCCGGCCGTGGGAGGCATCGCCAAGGGGCACCTGGTGCGGGAGGTGGACGCGCTGGGCGGCATCATGGGCGAAGTCACCGATGCCGTGGGCATTCAGTTCCGTTTATTGAACACTTCCCGCGGGCCGGCGGTGTGGTCGCCACGGGCGCAGTGCGACAAGCAGGCTTACCGGCTGAAGATGCGGGATGTACTGGAGTCACAAGTAAATCTCAAGATCAAGCAGGCGGAAGTGGCGGAGTTGATTATTGAGGAGTCAGGAGTCAGGAGTCGGGAGTCTGCGAATAGCCGAGAGGCGATGGCCGAGAGCGAACGACTGCTCTGCCGTGGCATTAAGCTGCGGGACGGCCGCACCGTGGGGGCAGAAGCGGTCATTATCACCACCGGCACCTTTCTCAATGGGCTGATTCACTGCGGCGAGCAGCAGTATCCGGCGGGGCGCAGCGGCGAACCGCCTTCGGTGCTGCTGGGCGAATCGCTCAAGCATTTGGGGCTGCGCGGCTGCCGCCTGAAGACAGGCACGCCGCCACGCCTCGACGGCCGCACCATTGACTGGTCGCGCTTCCAAGCGCAGCCCGGCGATGCCGATCCCACCCCCTTTAGTTTTCGCACGAAGCGGGTGGCGCACGCTGATTCGCAAGTGCCCTGCCACGTCGCCTACACCACCGAAGAAACGCATCGCATCATTCGCGAGAACGTGCACCGCTCGCCCATGTATAGCGGGCAGATCAAATCTATCGGGCCGCGATATTGTCCTTCCATCGAGGACAAGATCGTCAAATTTCCAGATAAGGAAACGCACCAGCTGTTCCTTGAGCCCGAGGGGCTGAACACAAACGAAATTTACGTCAACGGCATGAGCACCTCGCTGCCCATTGAGGTGCAGCTGGCCATCATCAAGTCGGTTCCCGGGCTGGAGACGGCGGAGATGCTGCGGCCGGGCTACGCCATCGAGTACGACTCCATTGATCCCACCGAGCTCGGGCGCACGCTGGAGACGAAGAAAATCGATTGCCTGTTCCTGGCGGGTCAAATCAATGGCACCAGCGGCTACGAGGAGGCGGCGTGCCAGGGCATTATGGCGGGCATTAATGCGGCGCTGAAGGTAAAGGGCGAGCCGGCGCTCACCCTGGACCGCACCGAGGGGTACACCGCCATCCTGATTGACGACCTGATCAGCAAGGGCACCAACGAGCCGTATCGAATGTTCACTTCGCGGGCCGAGTTCCGGCTGCACCTGCGCATTGATAACGCCGACCGGCGCCTGACTCCGCACGGCCGCCGCGTGGGGCTGATTTCCGACGCGGCCTGGGCGGACTACGTGGCAAAACAGGAAGGCATGACGGCGCTCAAACAACTACTGGAGACAACACGGGTGAACTGCCTGCCGGGACCGCTCGCGGACAAAGTCGGCAACGTGGCCGGCGCTACTTACGCCCAGCTGCTCAAGCGCCCTGAAGTTGACATCGTGGAACTGGCGCCGGCGCTGCGCGAGCTGATGCCGAGCTTTTTTGAAGCTTCTGATCCGCGCCCATCGGCATTAATTCGCGGCGAGTTGAAGGCGGTGGAAACCGAAATCAAGTACGCCGGCTACCTGGAACAGCAGCAGCGCTCCATCGAGCGCTTGAAGAAGGCTGAGCAGCGGGCGATTCCGGAGTGGTTCGACTATAAGAACGTGAGCGGGCTCTCACGCGAGATGCAGGAAAAGCTGCAGCGGGTACGGCCGCGCACGCTCGGCCAGGCGAGCCGCATTCCCGGGGTCACGCCGGCAGCGGTGTCCCTGGTCAACGTGTATATAGAGATTCAAGCGCGGCGCGGGCCGAGTTCATTCCCGGCTTGAGAGCCGGTCGAGATGCGCCCATCACTGTCTTTTCTGGCCTGCTGCTCTGAAATGGGTGCAGGACATCCCACCGAAATAGCCGCCAATCCTATCCCCAATAACCATACGCGAGGGCCACTCACCCATCGCTAAGAAGGAGAGTTGATATGCAATCTGTGTTTTCAAAGCTGGCGAGCGTGGGCGTGCTGGCACTGGGGCTGGCGCTGGTTCCGGCGACTCTGCCTGCCCAAACTGGCCGCACCGCGGGAAGCGGTAATCCAACCGCCGCCACACCTGCGCAGAACGGCAATACCGCCAACACGACCAACAGCAACGATCAGAATGGCAGTGCCGTCAACCCCAACAGCAATCCCAATCAGGCGTCAATGCCGCCAGCGGGAGCCGCCAATACAAATAACACCGGCAATAACGGCGGTGGTGGCTGGGGTCTCTGGGGCTTGGTCGGGCTGCTTGGGTTATTCGGGCTGGCAGGAGGTCGCCGGCGCGCCAGCAATGTGGAGATTCGCGATCGGGACCGCGACATCAACGATCGCCGAGTCGCGTGAAAAGGCAGTACATGGAAAAGGCATCAGGCTCGGCCTGATGCCTTTTTATGCCTGGATGCAGCTGCAACGTTCAGCTTCTCTTCTTGTCCGCTTTGGGCTTCGATTCCTTCTTTTCTTCTTTTGTTTCCGACTTTGTTTCCGGCTTTCCCTCAGACTTGGAGCCGCCGTCGGCATTCGAAGTAGCGGACGATTTGCGGGCGTAATCGGTGACATACCAGCCGGAGCCCTTGAACTGCACCGCCGGCGCATGCAGCAGCTGTTCAACTTTGCCGCCGCACTCGGGGCAGCGGGTCACCGGCTTGTCGGAAAACTTCTGGATACGCTCAAAACGGTGACCGCACTTCTTACATTCGTACTCGTAGATTGGCACCTCAACTCCTGAAAACCAGAGATTCTGCTTGTGATTCTAGGGGTGGGCCAGCGGAACGTCAATTGCAGCGCGGTTTCCGCGAAGGTGCCGACTCCCCGGTGTAGACTCGGGCCATGAGCGCAGGGGAAAAACCGGGGCGCAAGCCGGCGCTGTTCCTGGTGGGCACGCCTATCGGCAACCTGGAGGACATCAGCCTGCGCGCGCTGCGCGTGCTGAAGGAAGTGGACCTGATCGCCTGCGAAGATACTCGGCAAACACAAAAGCTGCTCACCCATTACAACGTCGGCACGCCGACCATCAGCTACCACGAGCATAATGAGATGACGCGCTCAGCGGAGCTGGTGAAGAAGCTGGAGGAAGGAACGCAAGTGGCGCTGGTAACGGATGCGGGCATGCCCGGCATTTCCGATCCCGGCTACCGGCTGATTGCGCTGGCCATTCGCCACCATATTGCGGTGGTGCCTATCCCCGGGCCAGCAGCCTTTTTGGCGGCGCTGGTGGCCAGCGGCCTGCCAACGGATTCTTTCCGCTTCAGCGGCTTTCTGCCGGCTAAGCAGGGGCCAAGGAGGGAGTTGTTGGAGAGCATCAAAGAGTCACCGCGTACACAGGTGTTTTATGAAGCGCCGCACAGGATTTGCGAGGCACTGGAAGACGTGGTGGCGGCGCTGGGGCCAGACCGGCCCATGGTGCTGGCGCGCGAGGTCACGAAGGTGCACGAAGAATTCCTGCGCGGGCGGGCAGAGGAAATTCTGCAAACGGTGAAGACGCGGGAGCTGAAGGGTGAAATCACGCTCCTGATCGGCAAGGCCGAGGCGGGCGCGCGGCCGGCGGCAGGCGCGCCGGCGGTGCGGGAGCGCTTTAATCAGATCGTGGCCCAAGAAAAGCTTGACGAGAAAGCGGCGCTGAAGCGGGTCGCGAAGGAACTCGGCCTTTCGCGCAGCGAAGCTTACCGCGAACTGCAGCGCAGCAAGTAAATTCCTTTCGCCGCGGGTACACGCGGTTTAGCGCTGACAAAAACGCAGACAGCAGAATTAAAAAGTGCGCCGGAAGCTAGCCGATCAAGGAGTCTCCAATGCATCGAACGGCGATTCGGGATATGCAGCCCGAAGAACTGGCGGAGGTCGAAGCGTTCAGCAAGCCTGCACTCGGTTGCGCCTGCGCGCTAGTGGCGCTAACCGAAAGTAAAATCGTTGGCTACGTCGAAATGGCGCCTACATTTTTCCAGCGGGATTTCGTGTCGCTGCTTAGCGTGCGCCCCGAGCATCGCCGCCAGGGCGTAGCCACGGCCTTAATGAAGACGATGGAAACCAGGTGCCAGGGCGAAAAATTGTTTACCTCCACCAACCTGTCCAATTCCTCCATGCAGGCACTACTGGGAAAATTGGGATACCAACTGTGCGGCATCATCGAAGAACTGGACGAGGGCGACCCCGAGCTCATCTTCGTCAAGCACCTGACGGGGTCCCCCCAACCTGCAACTACTGAGTAACCAGCGGAGCATCAATGGTTCCCACCAGGCCGGTGCGCCCGTCCTGGACTGCCAGCCGCAACTGGGTCGCCTTGCCGGGCGGAGCCAAATCGATGTGCAGCATCATTCCGTGTTGCATGATCTGCTGATAATCACTGCTGTTGAAGGTCTGATCAACCTTCTGGCTCTGGCTGCCCAGCATTTTTCCGTTTTGTGAAAAGGCGGTGGCGTAGAAGAGAACATTCATCTTTTTCCCGCCGGAAGCATCTTCCGCGGAAAGCGTGCTGGCATCCACCAGGAAATCCACTCCCAATTTACCCTTCGCGCCGGAGGAGGGCAGCACGCGAGCGCTGAAAGCCACCTCGGTAGCGGACACGGCGTCGCCAAGAGCCGCTGCGACTTCCTGGCTCGGCTTGTAACCCTTAAGCTGGGTTGGATCCAGAGCGAAGTAGCCGCGCCGATGCTGCAAGTCAAGGCCCTGGCGGTCCACCTTGATCTTAATGTTGTGGTATTTGCCGTCCCACTTCTTATTCGTCGTGTAGTAGCCCAGGGTATAGGTGGCGGAGGTATCTTCCATGGCGCGCTCCACCCCGAGCTTGATTTCGTTCTGGTTAACATAAGCGCGGCCGCCGGTGTCACGGGCCATTTCCCGCATCACTTCCTGGGCATCCTGGTCGAGGGCAATGGAAAGGCCGCGCGCGTCCACCGGATAAATGGCGATCTGGGCCGCGGAAAGCCGGGCATCGGCTTCGCGGATCTGCTCGGCGCCGGCGCGACGGGCGGTGGCGGCATAATCGCCGGAAGAGTGCTCGTCCACCCGCCGCGTATTAAAGCTGGGCAGATCTTCGGAAAGTTCGGCGTCGGTCATAGTGCGGTTTTCCGGGTTCAGCGTAAAGGGCAGGTCGCCGGTCACCCAGATGACGTTTTTGCGACCCGGCAAGCCGCCCAAGGCCCGCGCCAAAGTATCTAAGGCTTCAAACGTAATATCGGTCCTGCGCTCCAGATCATAGCTGACCGCAGCATCGGCAAAGTTGTGGATAGCAGCAACCATAAAAATCGGCAACCCTCGAACATTTGTGGCCGAGGTGGCGGTTTCGTTGGGCGGCGGCGCGCTTGTGTCGAGAGAGGTGACAGTGGTAGATGGGGTGGGAGTTGCAGTCGTGACCGGGCTGGTCGTTTGAACCGCGCGGGCAAACGGGCGTTCCTGCGGAACATACTCCTGCAGTGCGGTGTACAGGAGTTGGGGATCGGTGGTGAAATCCTGCAGCACGTGCAGGGAGTCGGTCAAGGTAAACACCGCCATGCGCTGGCCGGGTTTGTATTGTTCGCGCACAAACCTCAGCATCTGCCGGCGGGCATAAGCCTGGTCCTTGAACTGAGTGTTGGTGGCGTCCAGGAGCAGAACCGTAATAGGACCCACGGGCGAACGATACTGGGCGCGATTGGAGTAAATTCCCGGCGGGAGGGCAGGACCTGGAGCGGGTGACCCATTCTGTTCGGGGGTGACAAATGTCGAGATTTTCTGCGCCTTGCCATTCTCCTCCACGGAGAAATCTTCCGGCTTCAGGCCCAGGACCGCCTTGCCCTGTTTGTCGGTAACAACCACATCCACCAGCACCATATGAGTGGTGACGCGGAAGGTAGGCGCCGGTACCTGGGCGTCGGGTGACTGCTGCGCCAGACCAGTGTTCTGGGCAGCAAGCATCGCGAAAACAGCGGCGAAGGCACAGATTCCGCGGACGACGTAGCGCAACATAAGAAGCCCCCTATTTCCAGTTGAAAGATGGTAGTGGCGGCCGCGACGAGCGAGGCCACATGCATGACGGAACCCGAACGAGGAGAGCAGGGACGGTACCAGCAGGCTGCAAAGCCAGCGAGAAATTTTGCCCTGCCGGTCCATTGCCACTCACGAGCTTGTGCCACAAGCGAGCGGATTGTAGCTCAATTCCCGGGGACAGGCGGAGGACTTTACAATTCCGGCGGCGGTCAGGAAAGGTTACCAAACCGGACCGAAGTGCTACACCTGCGGTAACTGTCACTCCAGCCGCCGGCCCACATCTAACCTATTTCGATTCAGCAGCTTCGGGGAGCTGTACAAAGGCTATTCATTGATAACAGGGCAGATTTCCCGTTTGCCCGTGGCATCTGGAACCGCTAAGCTTAGAGAAGCATTCCTGTCGCCAGCGCGACTGGAAGCGCCACCCAGAGACGCATGGAGAGGATACTGGCCGGCATCGTCATCGTCCCGGGCGTGGTCGCCCTGCTGCTGTTCCTTGTTTTTACCTACCTTTACCAGCAAAGCCGGCAAGCTTACTTCCGCGCCTGGCAAATCGGCTGGGGATCCTATTGCGCCTACTACGCCCTGGTAGCTATGGATTATTACGCCGCCCGGCCTTCGGCGGCGGTTTACTTCTTCTCCGACCTGCTGCTGGTGGGGATGGCCATGGCCATTCTGATTTCCACCCGGCTTATGGGGGAGAAGTTCCGCTTCGTGCGCTCCGACTACGTACTCGCGGGAGGGCTGGTAGCTCTCGCAATGTGGGGACTGGTCTCGCGGTACCGGGCGGGCGTCTTCCGCCTGGATATGGAACCGCACGCTCACCTGCCTCTGGAGGTGGGCATTGCGGCGGTGCTGCTGTTCTGTGCGCTGCGTTTTTACCGCTACGGCCGGCAGCGCGATTCGCTGGGCTATCGCCTGCTGTCGGTGGCGCTGATACTGTGGGCGGTGCTGCTGAGCTTCCGCCAGTTTCATTACCGCTTTGAAGAACTGTTCGGCCGCTTCGGACATTTTCTCGGCCCGGTGCCGCAGATGCTGTTGGGCATCGGCATGCTGATGGTGCTGTTCGAAAACGATCGGCGGGCGGTACAGGAGAACGCGCTCGCCTTCTCCACCCTGGAGGTAGACACCAGGACACTGCTTTCGCCGAATGAACTGCGGCCCGGAATAGAGAAGATTCTGAACCGGCTGGCACGGCTGGTGCCGGCGTCGCAAGCCTGCCTGCTGATCAACGAGCGCTGGCGGGGGGTGCTGCCTTCGGCGCAATGCGGGTTGAGTGACGAATTCCTACGCCAATTAGAAGAATTCCGTGCCAGCGAATACCTGAGCGAACTGGCCTACCGGGGGGGCGGCATAGCCACACTGCTCAACCTGGCCCAGGGGACCGAACCGGTGGCGCCGGCGGGCAGCGGACAACTAGAGCGTCTGCAGAGCGCGCTGGTGCAGGAAGGCATTCGCAACCTGACCGCGCTCAACCTGCAAACCCGGGAAAACACTTTCGGGGTCGTCGTATTTTCCCATGCCGGCAAGCGCCTGTGCAGTTCTTCGCAAACCCGCCTGCTGCTGGGTGTGGCCTTGCAGATCGGCATGACACTAGAGAATTACGTGGTCATGCACGAGGCACACCGGCGCAGCAAGGAATACGAGTTGCTCACCGAGATCGGGAAGGCCATCAGCTCGCGCCTGGATAAAGATGAGATTCTGCTGACGGTGCAAAAGGAACTGGGCCAGCTTTTCGACACCAGCCATTTCTACATTGCTTTTCAGGAAGGCGAGGAGATCCACTTCGAACTGGAGTTCACCGATGGCCACCTGCAGCACAAGCGCTCCCGTAGACTGGCCAACGGGATAACCGAATACATCATCCGGACCGGCCAACCGTTGCTGGTGCGTTCGGAGATGGACAAGACGCGGGAGCGAATCGGAGCGCGCTTTGTGCCGGGGCGCCCGGCGAAGTGCTTCGCCGGAGTGCCTATTTTCCTGAACGGCAAACCGGCGGGCGCCATGGCCGCGATGAACGTGGAGCGTGAGTTCGCTTACGAGCAGCGCGACCTGGAATTGCTGCGCACGGTAGCCGGCCAGGTGGCGGTGGCCGTGGAGAACGCGCGCTTGTTTGCCGACCAGCAGGAGCGGGCGCGGCATTTGGCCTTCCTGAACAGCGTTTCGAAAACGGCAATTTCCAGCGAAGACGCGCAGCAGATGCTGGCGGAAATCGTGGCGGAAATCCAGAAGAACTTCCAGTTCGACCATATCGGCATCGGCATCCTGGACTACGCCACCAAGGACATCGAAATCAAGGCGGAAGCCGGCACCACGGCTAAGGCGCTGGGCAAGCGGATTCCCCTGGGGGTGGGCATTGTGGGGCGGGTGGCGCGCAGCAACGAAGTGGCGCTGGTGCAGAACACTGACGAAGGCCGGCTGCTGGGCATTTTGCGCGAATCGCGCTCCGTGCTCTGCCTGCCCATCACCTACGGCGACAGCATGCTGGGCGTGCTCAACGTGGAAAGCCAGCGGGAAAACGCGTTCAGCCCGCAGGACGTGCTCATCATGAACACGCTGGCTGACCTGCTGGCTACGGCGCTGCACAACGCATTCGTGTTTCAGAAACTGCAGCAGCAGTCCATCACTGACGGTTTGACCGGCATCAAGACACGGCGCTTCTTCTGGGAAGCGCTGACGGGCGAGTGGCGGCGCGCCTCGCGTTCGGGCCGCCCCTTCTCCGTAGTCATGGTTGACCTGGACAAGTTCAAGGAAGTGAATGACAGCATGGGCCACCTGGAAGGTGACCTGGTGCTGGCGCGCGTGGGACGGCTACTGGAGCAGAAATGCCGGCAATCGAACGTGGTGGCACGCTATGGCGGCGACGAATTTGTGATCCTCATGCCCGAAACCGGGGTGGAGCAGGCGCAGATCCTCTCCGAGCGCCTGCGGCTGTGGATTGCCACCGACCCCATGCTCAGCGAGCGGCAGATCACGGGCAGCTTCGGCGTGGCCAGTTTTCCGCTGCACGGCTCCACCGCCGAAGATTGCCTGCGCGTAGCCGATGCCGGCATGTACGTTTCCAAGCACGCGGGCGGCAATCGCGTATCCACAGCGGAGGAATACGCCGAGGGCGAAACGCTGGCGGTGCAGCGGCAGCTCATCGCCGGCTACATCGAAGGCTTTTTGCAGCGCGAGCACACCGGTCCGGAATACGCCGAGGAACTGGTGGTCACGCTGAAAAAATTCTGCGGGCCAGAAGGCGAGTGCCATCCGGAAGTGCTGAAGGAAGCGATTGAAGTTCTGTGCCGCGCCGCCGAAACTCGCGAAGTGCACGCCGCCAGCCATGGCGAGGCGGTGGCTAAGCACGCGCGCATAGTGGGCCGTGCCCTGGGCATGGAAGCCGACGAACTGGCTGACCTGGTTTATGCCGGGCGGGTACACGACGTAGGCAAGATTTTCCTGCCGGAAAAAATTCTGAATAAACCAGGGGCACTCACCGAAGACGAGTACTACCTGGTGAAGATGCACCCTAAGGTAGGCGGGGAAATTCTGGCCACCATTCCGGGCAGCCGACGGTTGCGGGATTGGGTGGACCACCACCACGAAAATTTTGACGGCAGCGGCTACCCCGCCGGGCTCCGCGGGGAGGAGATCCCGCTGGGCGCGCGCATCCTGCACGTGGCCGACGCCTACGTCAATATGACCACGGAGCGCCCCTTCTCCGCCGCGCGCACCCCCGAAGCCGCCATGGCCGAACTGGAAGCTCTGAGCGGCACCCAGTTTGACGGCATGATTGTGCGCATTCTCACTCGTCAGCTCAAGGCGGAAAAGACGAGTACGCGGGGGAGCTGAGTCAACCTACTGTCCCCGAGGCGTACTCCTCCTTTTCATGCACAGGTACTGTTATATTAACGGCCATGCCGGCTATGGCCATTCCTCTGACCATCGCGCCAGCCCTTGACCAAAACACCTTTCACCAGATACGCACTCGCCTTACGCTCGACCACTGCAAATGGGATCCGCAGGTCGGCGACCGTCCGGCATTGTTTCCCCAAGCGTTGTTGCTGGACTCGCATACCTGGGACGATTTGGCTGACTGGAGCGAAGCGATGGCGGGCGAAATTTCCGCAGCCGAAACAGAACTGGCTTGCCGGCCGGATCTGCAGCGCACTCTGGGCGTTCCACGTTCGCTACGGTGGGTGCTGAAACGCGGCTTGCGCGAGGGATTCACCGCATGCGCCGCACGCGTCATGCGCTTCGACTTTCACCTCACCACCGAAGGCTGGCAGGTCTCTGAAGTGAACAGCGACGTGCCGGGAGGCTTCACGGAAGCCTCGATCTTCACCGAACGCATGGCGCTCCATTACCGCCGAGCAAGGATCGCCGGCAGTCCGCTTACAGGCTGGACCGCAGCCATGGTAGACGTTACCGGTGGAATCGGCACGGTTGCGCTCCTTTCCGCTCCCGGGTACATGGAGGACCAGCAGGTGACGGCGGTGCTCGCCGATTGCCTGCACCAGCGCGGGATCGCCACGCGTCTAATTCACCGTGCTAACCAGTTGGAATGGCGCTCGGGGTACGCCAGAATGGTTGCGGATGCCATGCTCATCGGCGCCATCGTGCGTTTCTACCAGGCGGAATGGGTGTGTCGATTCAGGCGCTCGGCGTGGGAGAGGTTCTTCGTTGGCGGGCGAACACCCGTTTCCAATCACGGCCTTGCCGTGTTGAGCGAGAGCAAGCGATTGCCGCTGATCTGGGATCACCTCGACACGCGAATGGATGCTTGCCGCGCTCTGTTCCCCGAAGCCAGAGATCCGAGAAATGCTGCCTGGCAGGGCAATGACGAATGGGTGGTGAAAGCGGTGTTTTCCAACACCGGGGATCATGTGAGCACGCGCGATCGCCTTCCCCGCGAGCAGTGGCAATCGCTGGGCCGTGAAGTGAAACGCCGGCCGGAGCAATGGGTGTTGCAGCGGCGTTTTTCGCCCGTGCTGTGAGTGTG
>DATFDP010000054.1:0-2647 GCA_035252015.1 Terriglobales bacterium | reverse complement strand
CTGGCGGCCACCACCTGCGCCGCCTGGCTGCCCGCCCGCCGCGCCTCCCGCACCGAGCCTATGTCCGCCCTGCACTGCGAGTGACCGTTTACTTTCCCGGTCCGGCAAACCATCCCACCCGCACCCGCCCCAGCTCTTTCTTCAGCTTCTCCACCCGCTCCGCCGCTTCTCGCTCCGACTGGTAACCGGTCTCCACCGCGAAATGCGTGGCCTGCGGAAGCCGCGCCTTTTCCTCCCGCAGGCGCTGCCGCAGGTTGCGCGCCACATCCACGTGCAGCGGCGTTTCCACCTGAAACAGCACATACACGCCCGCCTCTTCCGGCGCGTTCGCGATCTCCGCGGGGGTGAAAGGATGCAGCTCGTAAAGGGCCATCGGCCATCATGGTACCAGTTGTCCCGCCCCGGCTCGCCGCCCAGGCAAATAAGCGCGCCATTCGCTATCCAAACGTGTCAAAATTTGTCTTCAGAGCAGTTACGGGTCCCCCGGGTCCCCCTGGCCCGCTGTGAGGAGGCGCCATGAAGCGCAGAGACTTCCTTCGTACCGCGTCCTGGGGACTGGCGGCCGCATGGGCCGGCTCCAAAACTCTTCCCGCCGCGCTTGCCGCCCCAGCCCTGCCGCGCAAATTCAGCGCCGCCGATACCGTCACTCTGGGCAGCACCGGCATTCGCACCAGCCGCCTGGCTATGGGCACCGGCACGGTCGGCTTCGGCCACCATTCCAATCAGAGCGCGCTGGGCGTGCAGGGTCTCTCGCGCCTGCTGCTTAACGGCTACGACCACGGCCTGCGCTTCTTCGATACCGCCGACGCCTACGGCACCCATCCCCACGTCGCCGAAGCCCTCAAGCACGTGCCCCGCGATAAGGTTACCGTGCTCACTAAATCCTGGTCGCGCGAGCCCGCCGCCATTCGCGCCGATCTCGACCGCTTTCGCCGCGAGCTGGGCACCGACTACATCGACATCTTCCTTATGCACTGCCTGAGCGACGCCAACTGGACCGAGTGCTACCGCGGCGTCATGGACGTGCTTTCCGAAGCCAAGCAAAAGGGAATCATCCGCGCTCACGGCTGCTCCTGCCACAGCATCGGCGCGCTGCGCGCTGCTGCCCAGTCGCCCTGGGTGGAGGTGCAGCTGGCGCGCGTCAATCCCATCGGCTCCCACATGGATTCTGATCCCGCCACCGTGGTCAGTGTGCTGCGAACTATGAAGTCGGCGGGCAAGGCGGTTGTGGGAATGAAAATTCTGGGCCAGGGCGACCTCCGCCATCGTCAGGACGAAGCCCTGAAGTACGCCTTGTCGCTGGGCCTGCTCGACGCCTTTACCATCGGCGCGGAAAGCAAATCCGAGCAGGATGACCTGATCCGCCGCATCGCCGCCGCCTGATCTGGTCAGCTGTGAATGTGTGGGGACGGGGCTCTGCCCCGTCCGGGCGAGCGCAGCTCGCCACGTTTTACTGCGGCGGCTCCTTGGCCAGTTGCGGGTCCGCGCTCTCCCCGCTCAGTTCCCGTTCCCGCTTGTTTCGCATGGCGTTCATCAGCCGCGTGGCGGTGTCCAATTCCAGCTTCGCCTCCCGCAGCTTGCCCATGCGCCGCAACACCTGGCCCTTCAGATAATGGATTCGCGCCGCATTTGGCGTCAGCTTCTGCGCCGCGTCCAGCGCCCGCAACGCTTCCGCATACTGCTCCTTATTCTGATAAATCTTGGCCAGCCCCAGGTACGAGCTTGAGAGCTTCGGGTCGAGCTTTACCGCCTTCTGGAAATTCTGCTCCGCCAGGTCATCTTTTCCTAGTTGCGCATAGGCCTGTCCCAGTTGGTCGTAATTAAACGCCACATCGGGTTCTACCGCGATGTCCTTCAGAAATTCATCCCGGGCGTGCTCGTAATCCTGCTTGTGCATGTAAGCCAGCCCAAGGTTGTAATGGACAAAGGGCAGCTTGGGGTTCCCCTGCGCTGCCTTATTCAGTTCCTGGATGGCTGCGTCGTCCTCCTGCCGGTTGAGGTGGGCTTTGCCCATGATCAGGTGAAACTCCGGCGTGTCGCCGCCAATTTCCACCATGCGGCCCAGGGCGCGCTGCTCTGTCTCCTTCTGCTTGGATTTGTAGGCGGCAATGCCGAGAACATAAAGGTAGTTCAGGTTGTAGCTTTCTTTATCCCAGATCGGATTCAGCGTGCTCACTGCCTGCGCGTACTGATCGGTAAAGAAGTAGCAGAGGCCCAGCAAATACCGTGCCTGCAGTGTTTTGGGTTCCTGCCGGACTACCGAAGAGAAGGGAGGGATGGCGGCATCGTACCGGGCCTGGCGGTAATACACGAGCCCGATATTCAAGCGGATGCCCGCCAGCGTTGGCGCCATGCGTTCCGCTTCCTTCAGGTGGCGCAGCGCCGCTTCCCACTGCTGCCGCCGCATATAAATGACGCCCAAATTGGCGTTGGCTCCGGGATCGTCTGGTATCTGCTGCAGCACCGCCTGAAAGGCTTTTTCGGCCGCGCCCAGCTCATTTGCCTGCAGCGCTTTTTCCCCTCTTATGTATAGCTGGCGAATTTCACTGGTTGCGCCTGCATTTTGCGGCGCTCCCGCGGGAAGAGCGCGCCCCTCACCGAATGACAACGGGCTGACAGCCAGAAGGAAGACTAGAACCAGCATGAC
>DATFDP010000053.1:0-55229 GCA_035252015.1 Terriglobales bacterium | reverse complement strand
GGGAGGTGCTGGAGCTGATTCGCGGCATCCGCGCCAAGGTGAACCTGATTGCGCTGAATCCGGGTCCGGGGATTGAGTTTGCCACGCCGGCGCAGGAACGGGTGCTCGCCTTTCAGCAGGTACTAATTCGCGGCGGGGTGCCCACCTTCATTCGCCGGCCACGTGGAAGGGATATCTACGCGGCCTGCGGGCAGTTAAAAAGAAGCACTTAGCAGGTGGCAATTGGCACTTCGCCAGCAACGGGTGTTGCCGTTACCCGAAGAAGCACTCAGCAGTCACCAATCAGCATTCAGCCCGCAAACGATTAGCAATCGGCAGGTAAACCTCCTTCAGCAACTCGGTTCAGGAGCTAAATGCTAAGTGCTAATTACCAAGCGTAATTACCAAGTGCTCGCAGCCTTGCCGCCCAGTGCTGCGCCCCGGCCAACCTCCGCCTTAGACCTCGCTTCTCCCTAACAAGCAGTCTCAAGTTCACAGCTAACGTCCTCAAACCATAGATGCTGTGCACAGACCCGCTCCCGTCCTCACCAGCGAGAGCGGGTTTTAACTTTCAAATTTGAAAGGAGACGAATTATGGCGCAAGAACTCAGCGGAATGAAGGTGGCAATCATCGCCACTCAGGATTTCGAAGAATCAGAGTTGACCGAGCCCAAGAAGGCGCTGGAAGCCGCCGGCGCGAAGGCGGTTGTGATCTCGCAAAAGCCGGGCAAGATCCAGGCGGTCCGCCATGATGAAAAAAGCATCCAGGTGGACGTGGACATGACCTTTGATCAGGTGCAGGCCTCCGAGTTCGACGCCGTGCAAATCCCTGGAGGCGCCCTGAATGCGGACACACTGCGTGTCGTACCTGAGGCTCAGGAATTCGTGCGCGAGATGGACCGCGCCGGAAAACCAATCGCGGTCATTTGCCATGGTCCCTGGCTGCTGGTTTCCGCAGGTCTGGTGCGTGGGCGGAAGATGACCAGCTATCACACCATCCAAGATGACATCCGCAACGCCGGCGCCCAATGGCAGGATGCGGAATGCGTGCGGGACAAGAACTGGGTGAGCAGCCGCCAACCCTCGGATCTGCCGGCGTTTAACCGCGAGATGATCCGATTGTTCGGCGAGCAGCGCGGGCGCGAGAAGCGGGTCGCATAAAACCAAACGCTCAACGCAGAGTACGCAGAGAAATCCTTAACGCAGAGTACGCAGAAAAAAAAGATGAAGGAACAAAGAAGGGGTATGGAACTGTTCCTATTACCTTTGCACCTGTTTCCTCTGTGGTCTCTGCGTTCAATTTTCTCGGCGTTCTCTGCGTTAAGAGATTTTCCGAAGAGAGGGGAGATACGAGATGAAAGCAGTGGTATTTCGTGATGTAGGCGACATCCGAGTTGAGGAAGTGCCCAAGCCCAAAATCAAAGAATCAAGCGATGCCATTGTGCGGCTGACGGCGAGCGCCATCTGCGGGACCGACCTGCACATGGTGCGCGGAACCGCCGCCGGCATGAAACCCGGTACGATTCTCGGCCACGAAGGAGTGGGCATCGTGGAGGAGGTGGGCCGCGGCGTGCGCAATTTGCAAGCTGGCGACCGGGTGGTGGTTGGCTCGACCATTGCCTGCGGCTATTGCTCCTATTGCCGCGCCGGCTACTACTCACAGTGCGACAACTCTAATCCCAATGGCCCGCTGGCTGGCACCGCGTTTTACGGCGGCCCGAAGCAAACCGGCCCATTCGATGGCATGCAGGCGGAGTATGTGCGCGTGCCCTTCGCCAACGTGGGCATGGTGAAGCTGCCGGATGAGGTGCGGGACGATCAGGCCATCCTGATTTCAGACATCTTCCCTACCGGCTATATGGCAGCTGAGCTGGCGGATATTCACCCCGGGGTTACCGTCGCGGTCTTTGGCTGCGGGCCCGTGGGCCAGTTCGTGATTGCCAGCCTGAAGCTGCTGGGGGCAGGACGAATCTTCGCCATTGACACAATTCCTTCGCGCCTGACCATGGCGAAGCGGCAGGGCACGGAGACAATTGACTTCAATGCCGAAGATCCCGTGCAGGCGCTACGCGATCTGACGGGCGGCATTGGGGTGGACCGTGCTGTGGACGCGGTAGGCGTGGATGCGGTGGCGCCGCACTCTGGCCCGGCGGTGAAGGAATACGAGCAGATGAAGAAGCAGATGAAGCAGGAACTGGAACGGGTAGCTCCAAAGAGCAGACCCGAGGGCGGCAACTGGGAACCGGGCGACGCTCCTTCCATGGTGTTTCCGTGGGCAGTGAAAGGATTGGCCAAAGCGGGGACGCTTTCAATTATCGGTGTCTATCCGGAAACGGTGCAGATATTCCCGATCGGCGCGGCCATGAACAAGAATCTGACCCTTAGGATGGGAAACTGCAACCACCGCAAGTACATCCCCAAGCTGGTGGACCTGGTGCGCACAGGCGCGGTGGATCCGACGGGAATCCTAACCCACGTTGGGCCGCTGGTTGGAGCCATCGAGGCCTACAAGAACTTTGATAAGCGCGCGGAGGGGTGGATCAAGGTCATGGTGGAGCCACAGGTCCCACCGGCAGTCGAACGCGCCGCATAAGAGCTAATGCAGAGAGCGCAGTTGAGAGCCTCTAACGCAGGGCACACAGAGAAAAGCCGGATCGGTTTGTCTTTTTTTTGTTGCTGCAGCCTTCTCTGCGTCAGATAGTTTTCCCTGCGTTCTCTGCGTTAAAGGATTTGGCCGATGGCGGGGAAGAATTGCGCCTGCGCGCCTGGCGCAGGTTGTACATTTCGGCGTCGGCGGCCTCGACCAGGGACTCGGCGGTGCTGGCATCAGGAATGAACTGGGCAGCGCCGCAGCTCAAGCCCAGTTCGTAGCCAAAATCCTGATTGCGCCGGTTCCATTGCGCGACTCCGCCATACAGGCGATCTACGGCGATTTGTGCTTCGCGACGGTCGGTTTCGGGCAGGATAGCCAAAAACTCATCCACGCCGTAGCGTAGAAGAACGTCGGCAGCGCGGAAGTTGCGCTTGAGCATCCGGGATACCTCCTGCAGGATGCGCTCAGAGACCACATGCCCGAAGCGGTCATTCAGGGCCCGGAAGCCATCAATATCAATCATTACGACGGAAAGCCGGCTGCCGGTGCGCTGGGCACGGGCCATTTCCCGCGGCAGCACCTCATCGAGAGTGCGACGGTTGAAGAGACCGGTCAGTTCGTCCACCCGCGCGACTCTTTCCGCCTGCAACAGGCGGCCGACCAGTTCGCGGCGGGTGCGGGTCAGGCGCAGCCTTTGCTGGACCATGTGGATGGCAGCCAGCAGGAGCAGAACCAGCAAACCGAAAAACAGGGCCGGGAGGTTCTGCTGAAATTTCAGGGCGCTGCCGGCGTGCCAAAGCACCCGGGGCACGAGCAGTGCAAGAAAGCCAGTGGCCAGGATGAGGGCGATAATTCCGGCCAGGCACCAAAGCTGCAGATCGCGGCCTTCGAGGGCGTGCAACTCGGCCTCAAGCAGCTCCGGATTCTCGCGCTTTATCTGGTCTGGTTGATCCATACGAGTATCAGCCTCTTAAGGCAGGCTCGGCAGTCGGCTTGGAACTTGTCGCCACAGACTGGGTCAAGCCCGCCTTCTTCAGTTCACCCCAGGAAGTATCCCTGCGCAGGTAACGCCACAGACCCTGCAATCGCCACAGCAGGTTCAGCTGGCGATAAGGGAAATGTTCCAGGAAGCAGAAGACCAGCAGGCGTGACACGTCGCGCCAGTTGGCGTAGCGGCGATAGGTGATTTCCTCCAGCAGAACACCACCCACCGAGAGCGCAGTGGCGAAAGCATAGCCAAACAGCAGGAACTCGAAGGCCAGGTGGGCGCTGAGACTGCCGGCCAGGGCGGCAAACAAAATGGTGAAATATCCCAGCAGCTCCATGACGGGAGCCGCCAGCTCGAAGACCCACATGTAAGGCAAAAGGAACAGGCCGATGCGGCCATAGCGACGGCGAAACAACATGTCGCGATTGCGCCAAAGGGTATCCACGAGCCCCTGCTGCCAGCGGGCCCGCTGGCGCGCGAGGGATTTAAGATCCGCCGGAACTTCGGTCCAGCAGGTGGGGTCGGGCACGAAGCTGATGTGGTACTCCATGCTTTGCTGGCGCAGATAACGATGGAGGCGCACCACCAGGTCGATGTCTTCCCCAATAGCCTGCGGACGAAAACCGCCAATGCGGAGCACCAGGTCACGGCGAAAAATGCCAAAGGCGCCGGAAATGATGGGCAGCATGTTGAAGTAGGCCCAAGCTTCCCGCCCCACGAGAAAAGCGCGCAGGTACTCGATGACCTGCAGAATTTCTATGGGCCGGCGGGGCAGCGAAATGCTCTGCAGGCGGCCTTTGACCACCGAGCAGCCGTTGAGCACGCGCACAATACCTCCGGCAGCCACGGCGCAACCCGGGTCGGAAAAGATGCCGGAAACTATGCGCATGAGGGAATCACGTTCCAGCAGGGAATCGGCATCCACAACACAGACAAAAGGCGAGTTGCACGCGTTCAGACCGGCATTGACGGCATCCGCCTTATTGCCTGCCGATTCCTTGTCTACGACCATGAGACGCGGCTGACGCACGCTTTTGTAAAGCCGCCTGACAGGAGCGGTCGCGATTTCCGAGACGTAGAGCATGTGCGCGGGCACGAGCTGGAACGTCTGTGCCAGCCGCTGCAGGGTTGTGTCAGTAGAGCCATCGTTCACCACGATAACTTCGAGATTGGGATATTCCAGGTCAAGCAGCGCGGTCACCGAATCCACGATGCTGCCGGCCTCATTATGGGCGGGGGCGACCAGGGAAATGGGTGGAGTAAAAGCGGATTGGGACAGGTTCTCCAGCCGAATGCTGCCCAGGCGCTGCAGGTGAGACTTGCTCTTGTGGATGGCAGTCGTAAGCAGAAACACGTAGATGATGTTGGAGGCCAGGTAGTAAAGGAACAGAACCAACGTAAGAAATTGGACCAGAGCAAGCATCAGCGTGGCACTTCCTGGGGCTGGGCCGGAGTCAACTCCAAGCTGGTCTTGCCTTGTTCTAGGGAGCGCAGCAGGATGGGAGCCGCAAAGCGGCGATTGGAGTCCGACTCCAAAACCTTGACCACGATATCGAATTTGCCGGTTCGGTCCAGTTCCGAGATGAAGGCCTGAAGAGCGTAGCGGTCTTCGGTAGAAACGATCCGGATCAGGATCTCGTTCAGTTCCGGTTCCATTTTGGCGAGGACGGTGGCGGCGCGCTGGCGGACGTGCCTGTTCAAGTCGCAAACTGCGCGCAGCAGAACCCGGATTTTGCGCTTATCGTCGAGGAATCCGACGGCGACAACCGCGCGAAGGCGCACAAACCACTCGGGATCGTTGGCCAGCACCGCCAGCGTGGGGAGAGCGAGGTCAGGATCGGCATGCGCCAGGGCGCGGGCCGCAGAGGCGCGGACTTCGGGCAAGGGGTCAGTAGCCAACACTAGAAGTTCATCTCCTAAGTCCTGAGAGGCTAGTTCACCCAGAACACGGGCGAGCAGTTCGCGGGCCCGCCCGGATGCAGATGGCAAATACCTGACCAGCAGTCTGGCGTTGGACCGGCAACAATGGGCCAGCGCGTTCTTAATGGGGAAGTCGGGGAAGCCAGCAAGTTCGCCTGAGAGCATTCCCTCGATGATGGGAATGGCGGCCTGTGGGAGAGCGCTGCGGCCCAGTCCGCGGATGGCAGCCATGCGGGTTTCCGGGTCGCTGGCAGTATCGCCGAGGGACTCCGCCAACGCGGGGATGGCTTCAGGAGCACGGGTGCGACCCAGGGCGACGAGGGCTACACGCCGGTTCCAGCCTTTGCATTGCCGGGCTTGGTAAATTCGCTCGTCGAGCAAGCCACTTACACGCAGGCAATGCAGCAGTTGCGGTAGTTCCTGCGGCGACGCCACCTCGATGCTATCCAGCAGGATGGATTCAACGATGGCGGAAATAAAGGGGTTAGCACGCCAAGTCTGGGCGGGAACTTCACCGCTGACTATGGCGGGCCATTGCCCGCGGATCTGCAATGTAGAACGGTTCAGACGCTGGAAATAGCGGCCACGGTGCCAGCGGCGGAAAACAATGAAAGCGATGAGCAGGGCAATGGCCACGCCCGAGCCAAAAATTCCTTCGAGGACGAGTTTGGCCGGGAGGACACTAAAAACGGAAGCCATAGCTCAGCCCCCAACTGGTTTGGCTCCGTCCCTGGGAACGGTCCTGGGCGGCGACGTAACCGGTGATGTCCTGAGTGGTGTTCAGGGCATAGCGCAGGCCACCACCGACGGTACGGGCAGCAAAGCGCCCCGTCTGATCAATTTCAGCGAACGATTCCGAGCCAACAGCAAAAGTCAGATTTCCCGATAGTCGGTGAAACAGGGGAAAGCCTAGGCGCGTGCGGCCGTTAGGCTGCCAGTCATAACCGGGCACCCCGGAGAAAGCACTGCGCGCCGCGTTGATGGAGAGCAGCCAGGTCCACTCGCGAGGCAGATACACCAGGGTGGTGCCGCCAATCGTGAGGATGCGCGCGGTGGAGTACCAATACCAGTGCTGATCGTAGGACGCCTCGATGCCCCGGATGACTCGGTTGGGGAGACGGAAGCCGTGGCCATAGCCGAACAATGCCTCTGATTTGGGAATGACTCCGTGATCATGCCCGCCAGCTCCGCCTAGCGTCAGCCAGTCGCTTCTGCTGAGGCAGCGCGTGACGGTGCCGGTGAGCTTGCCCGCACGCTGGCCAAAACGCTGGTACGTGCTGAAGGTAACGCTGGTCGCCCAGGAGGAATTCCAGCGCGAAGCCAGGGAGAGGGTTTCGGTGGCGGCAGTATCAGTGTAATTGAATGCGTCTACATCGGTGCCGATGCGCACCTGGTGGCGGTCTTCGCCAGCGAGGGCTTCAAGGCCGAGACGAGCATCCTGGTCAGCACTGTTAAGGGACAGAGCCTGGCGAAAATTGGAGCGCGCTTCCGCCTTTCTCTTCAGCGCGGCGAGGACCCGACCTCGGCGCACAAGAACATCGGAGTTGCCAGGCGCCAGGGAGTGTGCGCGATCGAGAACCTGGAGTGCTTCGGAATCGTTGCCATCCCAGTGCAGGACATCGGCGAGGCCAACCAGCATGTCCACATCATCGGGCTTGCGCGAAAGCACAAAACGGTATTCGGCCGCAGCCTCAGAGTGGCGGTTTCTCCAGGCCAGGATGCGGGCTCTCCAGCCGTGGGCCTCCAGGTCGGAAGGAGCAGCCGCAATCCGGGTCTCCGTCAAGGACAGCGCCTGGTTCAGATTGCCCTGCTTGACCGCCATCCGAACCTGTACGGACCAGTCTGAATCGGAATCGGCAGCGAACGCGGGCGAGAGGGAAAATAAAGCCAGAACGAGGCTTGCCAGAAAGCAAAGCACCAGGCTCGCGGGCTTCCCTTTCGCCTGTTGTGGGCAAATTGTCATGGCGCGGATAAAGAGACACCGGTGGCGGGGGCCGGGCCTGAAATCCATCTAGTGCGGATGATAATGTCGTTGGGAACCGCGGGAAGGTTACTTTGGTGATAGTCGGCAAAAGCGCAGTCGGGCACGGGCGACACATTGCGGCTCACCCTTTTAGGATCAGTGTCTTGGAGGGTCGCCAAACTGCCGGAATGCGGTGCACTGTAGGGGTTTTTCCGCTTACAGCCGTAATGGTGAGAATTTGAGGCGTTGTTAGTCAGCCGGGGTTGGAGCCGGCGCCGCCACTACCTGAACATTTTTCAATTGCTGTAACTGGCTGAGCGTCCTTTCCCATTCTTTGTGGTGCTTCTTGGTAGAGATGGGCGCATTCAGATTGCTGTAGAACGCCAGAATATTGCCGCGCAAGTCGGGGCTAACGTTATCGAAGTGGCGACGGGCTAAGCCATCCAGCAGCGCGGCATAGGTATCATCTGTGAGTTTGTACTCGCCTGCGCGCGTAACTTCTCCAGTATCAAAGTCGCGGTCATTTAGCTGCAAATTGCCCGCTTTTACCTCGTCAAACAACCGCCGGTAGTTCGCTAACGTAACATCCATGCTCTTCAGGTACATGTCTTCGGTTTGCGGGTTGGGAAGCACAAAATCCACGGCACGGAAGGGACCGAACTTGGGGATAAGGTGAAAAAGAAACGCCAGGAAGCGAGCGCCAAAGCCGGGACGGCGGTATTGGCTGCCCCACTCGCGCTCGTAGTAGGAGCGGGAGACATGATAGAGAAACCGTTTCTGGTTTCGGTCGCGCTTTTCCTTTACCAGGTCGGCGGGTTTGATGAGCAGCGCCACCTTGGTCATCTCCGGGATGACCTTGCTGATGCCGCGCCGGTAAGTGCCAATGGCCAAGTCCTCATTGTGGATGAGGTCGGTAAGAGGGATGCCATAAGTGCGCTTGAAAGCGCGCTCCAGCAGGGGCGTGGCCACTTCAAAGCCGATGAAGTCATGGTAGCGGTCAGAGGCAAAACGGTTCTTGGCGACCTGGGTGACGTCAAAGCCGAATTCAGTGCGGATGTGTGCCTTGGGGTCGTCTTCGTAGGTCACGGAATCCCCATACTTCTGCCGCAGTTTGGGGAAGCGCACTGCTACAGCGCGGTTGATGTAAGGGTGGCCATTGAGGTCGGAGGCATAGTGGGCCAGAGCGCCCAGTGCGAAGGAGAGTTCGTTCATATCAGTGGCTTCGGCGAACAGGGCCTGGACGAAATCGCCGCTGCGCACGTAGTGGGTCAGGTCGCTGAAACGCTTGTTGCCGAAGGGGTAGTAGCCCATGTCCTGGATGAGGCAGCCGCCATAGGCATAGGCATGGGCACGGCGCAGGTCTTCGCGGCTGGCGTTGGGAAAGCGCTGCATCAGCCAGGGGCGAAGGGAATCGGCCCAGACCAGGTCCACAACTTCTTCATGGCTAAGTACGGAGTAGCCGATCGAGGGTGGCGCAGCCGTCAACACGAACAGGAGCAGGCACAAAATTGAAAGCGCCCGCTTCATTGGCGCACCGCAGGCCGACATGCGGGATATCGTAACCTCTTTCGGGTGCAAGGACGTAAGCTGCTGGTTAATAATTGCAAGTTTGTTGGATGCAGTTGAGAGCTGCTGCGGGTAGAAAAAAGCGCCCAGTTTGACACTCGTGGCGGCGCTTGGCAAGGGCGCGGCCGATGGCGTACGCTGGCGCGTCATGCTCCAGAAAATCCTGCGCTGTTTCGCTTGCCTGACTGCCGTTGTCTGCCTGGCCTGTGCCGCCTGGGGCGACTTCACGCTGGAACAGGTGATGAGTTACTCCTTTCCCGACCACCTGGTCGCTGCGGCGAAAAGTGACCGTGTGGCCTGGGTCTTCAACCAGCGCGGTGTGCGCAACATCTGGGTAGCGGACGCTCCCGACTTCCACGCCCGCGCCATCACGCATTACAGCGCCGATGATGGCGAGGATATTCCGGCGCTCGCACTGACGCCGGACGGCAGCACAGCGGTTTACGTGCGTGGGACTGAACTGTTCCAGGACAGCAGCGACGTGACCAATCCCACTAGTAACGTACACGGCGCCAAGCACGACGTTTGGGCGGTGGATGTGGCTGGAGGAGAGCCGCGGTTGCTGGGGGAAATCAATTGTACGGGCGAGGACTGCGAGGACCTGCAGATTTCGCCCGACGGCAAATCGGTGGCGTGGGCAGGGAAGAAGCAGGTATGGATTGTGCCGGTGGCCGGGGGCAAAGGGGCGCAGCAGCTGGCTCAAGTGCGGGGGGATAATGTGAGCCCGCGGTGGTCACCGGATAGCAAGCGCATAGCATTCGCGAGCCGGCGCGGCGATCACAGTTTCATTGGGATCTACGATTTCGGCCGCGACACCATCGTGTACCTGGCGCCCAGCGTGGACCGCGATTCGATGCCGCGCTGGTCTTCAGATGGGAAGCTGGTTGGCTTTGTGCGCCAGCCAGGTGTGGAACGCGGGCTGCCGCTGATTCCGGAGCGGCCGCATCCGTGGTCCATGTGGGTAGCCGATCCAACTACCGGCGCAGGACATGAGATCTGGCACAGCGGGTCGGGGCTAAACGATTCGCTGCCGGAACTGACCGAGGATACCTCTTTCAAATTCGCGGCTGGCAATCGGGTCGTATTCGCCTCCGAGCAGGACGGCTGGAACCATCTGTATTCGATCAGCGCTGCGGGCGGCGCACCGACGTTGCTGACGCCTGGCCAGTTCGAGGTTGAGGACGTTACGCTCAGCTCCGATAACCGCACCGTGTTGTATTCCTCCAACCAGAACGACATTGACAGGCGGCACTTGTGGCGTGTGCCCGTGGGGGGAGGAACGCCCCAAGCCCTCACGCGTGGCGAAACCATAGAGTGGAAGCCGGTGGAGACGGCCGATGGGCAGTATGTGCTTTGCCTGGGCTCGACCGCAACTACGCCGGCCATGCCTCACCTGGTCAGGAGCACGGGGCTAGACATGCTGGCCAAAGATGCGCTGCCGGCAGATTTTCCTTCCGCCCAGCTGGTGACACCAAAGCAGGTGATCTTCCCGAGCGCCGACGGGCTGCAGATTCATGGACAACTCTTCGTACCCCGCGGGCGCACGCAGTCCGGTCCGGCGCTAGTCTGGATGCATGGCGGGCCGATTCGGCAGATGATGCTCGGTTTCCATTACATGGGCTATTACCACAATGCCTATGCCGAAAATCAGTACCTCACCAGCCTGGGCTACGCAGTGCTTTCGGTGAACTACCGCATGGGGATCATGTATGGGCGGGCATTTCGTGAGGCGTCCCATTGTGGGCCCAAGGGCGCGGCGGAATACCAGGACATCGTGGCCGCGGCGCATTATTTGCAAGGGCTGCCTATCGTGGACCGGCACCGGATCGGGCTGTGGGGAGGCTCCTATGGCGGCTTGCTCACGGCTATGGGGCTGGCCCGCGACTCCGATATTTTTGCCGCCGGAGTGGACTTTGCCGGTGTGCACGATTGGTCGGTGTTCGTGGCGAACGTTCCTGGGTTCAAGAACGCGCCTGACGCAGAACAGGCCAAGCAGTTGGCCTGGGAGTCATCGCCAGATGCCTCCGTGGAGCACTGGCAGTCGCCGGTGCTGCTTATTCAGGGCGATGATGATCCCGATGTGCCCTTCAGCCAGACCGTAGACCTGGCGCAGCGCCTCCGGGCCAATCACGTGCGCTTCGAACAACTGGTGTTTCCGGACGAAGCGCACGATATGCTGCTGTGGCGCAACTGGGTGGCGGGTTATAAGGCGACGGCGGAATTTTTTCAGCGCATGCTGAAGCCGTAGAGGGTAATTGTTCGCAGTGGCTACGGCCGCCGTTTTGCTTGCCTGGCTCCTGAAGGTGTGGCCTGACACGAATTAGGGCGCGGCGGGCGGGACGCCCGCCGGACAGCCGGCGAGACGCCAACGCTACTAGCGACAAAGGCGGTTTCTCTGCGCGGTGTATCCTGAAACACAAGCTGCAACATGTCTGAGCCCAGCGTCCAGTTGAAATCTGCGTGGCAAACACCTTCCCGGGAGAGCCGATTCAGGTCGCGGGCTAACATCGCCTTGATCAGCGGAATCATGGCGATGGCGGCAGTTTTGCGCCTGCTCTATCTGGGGAAAAAAAGCTTCTGGCTGGATGAGATTGTTAGCGTCTCCATTGCCCGGCTGGATCCGGCCGGCTTCCGCAACATCGTGCTGAGCTGGGAGCTGAACGAGGGCTTGTATTACACGGCCTTGCGCAATTGGATGCGTCTAGGTCAGGGAGAATTCTTCATACGGCTGCTCTCACTGCTGCCATCCGTCGCCGCTATTCCTTTTGTTTATCTTCTGGGACGCAGACTGGTGTCGGAGCGAGTGGGGCTGCTTGCGGCTGTCCTGCTGGCAGTGAACGCCTTCGATGTGCGCTACGCCCAAGAGGCGCGTGGCTATAGTCTGTTCGCTTTGCTGGTGGTGCTGGCCTGCTGGTTTTTTGTGAGGTGCATGGACGCGCCACAGAAGAGGTGGAACTGGGCAGGGCTGGTGATCGCGCTGGTTCTAGGCATGTATGCCCATTTCTTTGCCGGCCTTATGCTGCCGGTGCTCTGGCTGGCTGCCGCGCTGCGCAAACGCGGTTTCCCGTGGAAAGAATTTCTGATCAGCAGCGGGACCATCGTCGTGCTGGCCATTCCCGCCCTCCTTTTTGTGGCAACAAAAAATCGGGGCCAGGTGGGTTGGGTGCAGCCAACCAAGTGGAAGGATCTGTACGCCCTGGCGATCTTGCTGAGCGGTCGGGGCGGCCTGGCTTTGCTGCTGGGATGCGCAGTTGGGTTGATGCTGGCGCTGGCGAGGCTGATTCGCTCACCAGAACGGGCAGGGAGACAGGCGGTTTGGGGCGAAGCGTTTGTCTGGATGTGGCTGATGCTGCCAATCGCCATCACGGCGGTCATCTCGCTTTTTAAACCGATGTTCGTAAGCCGCTACTTTATTTTCTGCCTGCCGGGCTTTGTTCTGCTGGTGGCCACTGGGCTGAGCACGATTCGTCCGCGGTGGCTGCTGGCTGCGGCGTTAGTGGCCATAATGGCGCTCTCGCTGCGTGGAGTGGCCGAGTACTACCGCACCGGGTTCGATCCGCCGGAACAGGACTGGAGAGGCGCTGTACACAACATGCTCTCGCAGACGCAACCCGGCGACGCCGTGCTTTTTTACCATCCTTTGGCGCGGCTGGCCTATGAGTATTATCGCGAACGCTGGCCGCAATATCCGGCCCCTGTGGTGGTATTTCCGCCACGCGTGGACGCGCGCCTGCTGAAGGGAACGCAACCGGATTTCGCCCTGCTTCCGCAACTGCCCGAACAGTACCAGCGGCTGTGGGTGGTGCAGAATTGGGGGCCGGACTCGTTTACGGTGCGCATGCATGCCATCTTGGATGCGCGCTACACCAAGGTTAGTGAGCGCGACTTCAGCATCATTCGCGTCATGCTCTATCAGCACGCATTACCAAAGTAACGTCACAATTGCCGACCAATTCTCATAAAGAGAACGGCCCCGGCTATGAATGCAAATCATTTCACATAGAGGTCTCCACGTCCGGCGGCACTGCGGATAAGTTCAACTGCGACCGTGTTTTGCGCAGCAAAGCCAGTGGCAAGTGACCTGCACTTTCCTGGAACATCCCCGATCCTGATTTACAGGAAACAACAATGAGTCAACTGCTGCGTCGCGTCAGATCTGGTGAAGCCACGTTAAACCTGGCGGAGTACGCCGAGTACGCTCTGATGCTGGCCATCGTGTTGACTATTACATTGCTGACCGCGGCGATAATTGGCAGAAATTCGCATAACGTGATCAGCGAGATAAGCAGGAAATTGAGTTGAAGGTAAGGATGCGCCACCATGACAAATACCGATCTTCATTCCAGCACCAACTCTGAAAGGTCCCGGCTGTCCGAGTTTTCTTTTGGACTTCCGGCTTCTCCCGATAACGCTCCGGAACAGTTAAACGTGAACCAGGAGCCAAAGCACAAGCCGCAAAGGAAGCGGCCGGGGAGATCCACGCCCGGAGACGTGCTTGTAGCCTTGGTGATCCTGGCAGCGGCGGTTATGGGCACGCTTGGGGTGAACACAGAGATGATGATTCACTTCTTCCCGCAGGTTGCGGCCGTGCTGCACCTTTCGTCACCCACAAAGCCGCAAGCCTTACCCTCCGGGGCCAACGCCCAGATTATGGTGTGGGTGGACCTCAACACCGGTCTGTATTACTGTCCGGGTGCGGATTCCTACGGGCACACCCGCGACGGACGTTACCTGAAGCAGGCCGACGCGCGACTGGGGAATTTTGAGCCCGCTGGGCGCAGAGAGTGCACGATGGAATCCACCGCCATGCTGGAAGGAGTAGCGCACCAATAATCCAGCTGGTTTTATTCGAGCTCAGGGCCGCTGCTGGGGGCGGCTAGACGTATCCTAATCCCGCGAGGCGATCCATGATGATCTGGTCGTTATCTGAACCGGCGCTGCCGCCCTTCTTCTCCATTCCGGCGACCAGCGAGCGGCCTTGCATCGAGGCCGGAATTTCATAGCCGGCCAGGTCGAGAAGCGTCGGCGCCATATCCAGCAGGTGTGCTCCTTCGTACATTCCGCTCAGTGGAGAGTTGGGCGCAGTGAGCACGAATGCGCCGCCCACGCCGGGAGTGCAGCCCTCAGCCATATTTGGAACGACTAAGCCAGGATGACCGACGCTGCCCACCGAAGACCAGCGTCCCTCGCCCAATTGCACGATCAAATCGGGAGCGACGTTGCGTGCTTCACGGTAGAGTTCGGCCGGCTTGAAAGCCTGGGCACGGAGCGGCTGGCCGCTCATATCGCATAAGGATTCGAGCCGGCCCTTGATCTGATCGCGGAACGATTCATAATCGCCTGCGGGAATGTTGCCTTGTGGTTCGCGGCCGGACACATTGAAATAAAGGGAGGCACACGGACCATCGCTGCTCCATACCTTCGTCTTGGCCCAGTTCACCTGGAGCTGATCAAATGCCGTGACGTTCGGACCCGGCGCCTGGTTCAACACCAGCAGACCCTCCTCCATAAGCCACTGGTTGATGGCGAAACTTCCGTCCAGGCGTTGCATTCCACTGGTTGAGGCGAGCAGGAGCACGGTTTCCTCATCCAAGAGTTCCAGCACGCTGCCGATCTGTTCATCCAACCAAAGATAGTAATCAGGAATGACATGCTCGTAAGGGCTGCCAGGTTTGTAGCGTGGGTGCTGCGGGTCAAAAAATTGCCAGAAGGCGCGCTGCACGCGGTTGAGGCCGATGTCCACAAAATGGAAATATTCCCACTCCTTTTCGCGCAGCAGCCAGCGAACCGCCTCCCACTGTTTGCGGCTCATCTGGAAAATCTGGTCGCGCAGGACATCTTTACTCAGGTTGGGAGTCCTTATGTCCGCTTCATAGTCGCCCGCAAGGGCTTGCATTTCCTGCTTGAGACTGGCAGGCAGAGTAAATTCCACGGTTGCCGGATGAGGCGTCAGGAAGCAGCCTACGCTGATGCCGGCAATGGGGCGGGGCGGGAAGTTTGGCGGCACTGCGAAAATAATGGATTTCCTGCCGGCGGCTGCAACCTGGTCCCATAGCGTAGAGCCCTCAACGCTTGGTGGCGCGGCCAGGGCAGGCAGCGAATGCGAGTAGTCGAGGCGGTTTCGCAGGCCGTAAATGCCCAGCGATCCGGGGTGCTGGCTGGCGGCCAAGCAAACCCAGCCGGGTATGGCACCGGGCGGAGCCACACTTTGCAGTGCACCGTACGTGCCCAGTTCCATCAGGCGGCGGATATTTGCCAGGCGCTCGTCGGTGAAAATCAACTGTGGGCTGGCGCCGTCCAGTCCGAGGATGCAGATTTTCATGTTCGGTTGGCGAATGGTCGGGCTTCAACTCGCCCGCCAGGAAACGTCGGCAGGCTGAGATAGTAACTCACAGACGGCGGCCTAGTTCCTGGGTGCGGACTCGGAAGATTTTTCCTGAGGGGTGGGCGTCAATTCAGTCTGGCGGTCAGGCCCGCGAAACAGGCGGCCGATTTTGCCAATCGTAACCATCACCTTGTTCCAAAAGATGAGGAGAAAAGCAAAAGCTGCAGCCAGCCCCGAAGTAAGGGGCATCAACTGATCGGGTCCGCCGTAAAGAATGAAGCCAAAGTGCATGTCACCCCCCTAAAGATGCCGCCAAACTGTGTAAGTTCTGTACTGCCAACATTCTTGTCATCTTACTACAAAGATAGTAACGGTTGTTCTCACCTGGTAACCCCTTGTGAGAACTCAGGGCGTGCAGTTGGCGACTCAGGGTGGCCTAGCGCCAGCGGTCCACCAGCTCCCACCAAATCAGCTTGACCCATTCCAAGAGCGTGGTTTTTGCCCATTCACGATGATGCCACCAGTTCACGCCGAAATCGTAAGGATTGTAAGCGGCAGCCACGGACCACTGGTATTGGGGAAGACGTGAGCGAACGATCTGGAAGGAGCGGCGGGTGTGATATTCGGAGGTGACCAGCAGCACTCGGTGAGCGCCGGTCGAGCGCAGGCAATCGGCTATGTGTTCGGTCTCTTCATACGTGGAGTCACCCCTTATGGGACACATTTTGGCTTTGTCCAGCAGAGCGCCAGCGGTGTTGTGGATAAATTCCTGTCCCATGTTGAAAGGAGTGCGTCCAAACTGAACAACGTCGGTGCGGGCATCGAAAAACAGAACCTTTGCGTAGCCTTTGCCCAGCATCTCCAGTCCTTTATCGTAACGGTTGTCGCGGCCGCCAGCGAGCACCACAATGGCGTCCGAAGGTTGGGGCTGGTCTACTACCAGCAGACGCCCGGCGGAACTCAAAAAGAGTGCGAAAAGCAGAACAATGCCCGTCAGAATCAGGGCGACAGGGCGCCAGAGTCGCATGGGTCAAATGTACTATCGCCACGCCCGCTAACGAACGGCCGGGCAAGGGCGTGTGCCCACGTAATTACTGTGCCGGAATAGTGGGGACCGAAGGCGGCGCTGCCGCCGTGCTGGGCGTGGAGCCCTTCGAAGATGAGCCACGCGCCGCCAGGGCAATCCCACCCACCGCGGCTCCCGCCGCGCCCAGGATGATGTACAGCTTCTTATGACTGGGCGCCGGACGGTTGCTTTGCGTCAGCGAATCAGTGGGAAAAGAGGTCTGCCATACGCTGTCCTGCTCCTGGTCTTCGGCCGTAAGCTCCAGGCGGCTGACCATGCCCGGATTGACCACTACAGTCTGCCCGGCGGCCACATCTACGGGCGCGGTGCTGGTCCCATGCAGGGGGCGCACCAGCACGATTCCCGAGTAGACAATCACGCGGGTGCGGCCGGTGGCAACATCGAGATAGAAATCGCTGTTGCCGCGGGAGGTGATCTGGGCCTGGGGTGTAGTTATGTCGTAGCTGCCTTCGCTCTTATGGAAGCGTGCTACTTCGCTACGCAGCTGTCCGGATTGCACTCGAACCGCCGCGGTTTCCGCCTCAGGATTGGCGCGCGAGACCTGCAGCTCCGTAGCGCCGCCGAGGCTAAGAACCTCCCCCCCGCGCAGGCGGATTCTGACCCGCCCGGTACGGTTGGTGCGTAACACTGCATTGCGCAACAGAGGCCCGGGTTTATCCAGGGGCTGGTTGTCCATGGTAGCACCGGCTTTTACACCAATGACCGCGCCTGCATTTTCGGGAGCGGGATAGCTTTGGCCGGCCGAAAAAGTGGTTTGGAAGAGCAATCCACACAGCGCCAGCGCCAGCGCCTGACGCGACAGCGAATTTGTTTTCAGCAATGTCCGATGCTGCCTGTCTTGTGCGCGCATGAGAATACTCCTTATTGGACCGTCAAAGTTACCGCTGTCGAACTCTGCGCCCCTCCGGAAGAGCTGGCGTGGACGATGACAGTATATGTGCCTGAGGGCGTTACCGTGCCGGGAGTAGGCGGAGACGCGGGGTTGCTGGGCGGAGGCGATGAAGAACTGCTCCCGCTGGCCCCGCTGCAGGAGAGCAGGGGAATGAGGAGAGCCAGCAGCAAGCATACGAGCACCAGCCTTTTGCGGCGCTGGTCTTTCCCTACGCTGACAAAGACAAACATCACACCGAACCCAGGCAAAGCGAATGCTAAAGCCCAGGTGGTGGCTGTTGGCTGCATCAGCCGGGCCGACGCTCCTGCCGTACTTATTGTGAGTTGTATGTTCTGCGGACCACCGGCTTGTACGTTAGCGGGCGAAAAGGAGCAGGAACTGTTGGCGGGCAGGTCCGCGCAGGCCAGTGTGAAAGTCTGCCCGGAGGCAGCGCCATTAGGGTTGAAATTCAGGGTGAAAGTCGCACTCTGACCGGCGGTAACGCTGGCCTGAGCCGGGCTGGAGGTCAAGGGGCCGGCGGGCGTCACACGAGATGGCGCTACCCGTTCAGCGACCCCATAGACGGTGTTGGCCGCGCTTCCGGAGTTGAACTTGGACACCTGGTTGCCGGAATTGAGATTGAATTGAATTACGTCGGAGCTGCAATAGTCAGCCGCCCAGAATGAGGCGTTATCGGAATCCAGCGCCACGCTGACCCAGCAGCTCTCACCGGAGGCGTTGTAGGTCATGATCTTTCTGCCGCCGGAGTCGAAACGGACAATGTCCTGTTTGTCCGCCACCAGAACACCCCCATCGGGCAGGATCTTGAGCCCCAGGCCGGTGTTCAGCCCTGTGGCAAAGGGGGCCAGCTGCTGCTTGCTGCAAGTGTTGTAGCGCAGGACGGAGGAGCCCTGGGAGGTATAGAAAATGGTGCACTGGTCGGAGGCGAGGTCAATCCAGTCACTGCCTTCCTGTTCGATAGCCACGGAATAGGCGGCGGCAAGATTGCCATAGGCGTCGAATTTCAAAATGGCGTGGCTGCAGCCTGTCTCTCCCACGTAGGCATTCCCGGCCTGATCGAAGGCAATGGATTCAGGCTTGCAGTTGTAGCCGCTGCCGAAAGTGCCCATCAGGCTGCCGTTACCGCTGAATCTGCTGACCGTATCGGCGGTGAAATTTGTCGCGTAGAGATTTTGCACGGCATCGAAGCCCATGCCGGTCATCGAGCCGCCCTGATTGGAATTGAGCGTGGTCTGATGATTGCCTGAGCGGCTGAACTGCGACACTTGCCCGCCGCTGATGCCCACGAACAACACGGGATTATTGCTCACGCTAACGGTCTGCGTGGCGGGCTGGGAGGTATTGCCTGCCTTGTCGTGGGCCACAACAGTCACCGTGTAACTCCCTCCCGTGACATAGGTGTGCTCGGGATTATTGCCGATGAGATAAAAGCCATCGCCAAAATCGGTCTGCACGGTGGTCAGATCGTTACCGGCATCAGAACAGTTGGCTTGCACGGTTACGGCGAGCGGCGCAGTTCCTTGATTGGGCAAAACCTGCAGGCTGCAGGTGGGCGTAGTTGTGGCGACGCTGACCGGCTGCGACGCCGTCCCCTTATTGCCGGAGGGATCCGTAGCCGTAACGGTCACGGTAAAGTTGCCGGTGCTATACGTGTGAGTGCCGGTGGACGCACTGGTGCTTGCGCCATCGCCCCAGGAGAGAACAGTTGTGAGGGGGTCGCCGTCGATGTCGTTGCACGCGGCGGTTGCCGTCACAGTCAGCGGGGCTGGTCCGCTGCTTGGTGCTACGGTCAGAGTACAGGTGGGGCTGGGGTTGCGGCCCACAGATACATTTTGGGAGGCAGACCCGTTCAGGCCGGCGGTGTCGGTCGCTGTAACCGTCACGGTAAAGTTCCCGGGTGTACTGTAAGTATGCGTACCTGTACTGCCGCTGCTGGAAGTGCCATCTCCCCAAGAAATCACGCTAGTCACCGCATCGCCATCTGTGTCACTGCAAGTGGCGTTCGCCGAGACCGGCAGGGGCGCAGGGCCACTGCTGGGGCTAACCGCCAAGCTGCAGGTGGGAGGCTGATTGCGGCTGACATTAACTGTCTGACTGGCGGAAGCTTTGAGCCCGCCAGGATCAGTAGCAGTCGCTGTAACCTTGTAACCACCCTTCACCGTATAGGTGTGCGTGCCGGTACTGCCGCTACTCGAGGTGCCATCCCCCCAGGAAATGACGACGGTGAGCGCGTCACCATCGGGATCGCTGCAGGTAGCAGTCGCCGAGACCAGGAGCGGAGCCCCGCCGCTTGTGGGCGTAACCGTGAGACTACACGTGGGCGGTTGATTGGTGGTGACGGTTAAGGGCTGGCTGATACTCGAGGTGTTGGCCTGAAAGTCAGTTGCAGTAACCGTCACTGTATAACTGCCAGCATGGCCATAGGGGTGCGACACTATGAAGGAACCCTGAGCCGTAGTGTAAGGCGGGGAACCGTCCCCCCAATCGAGGGTTACGCTGTCGATGGGGCTCGTGGAATCAGAGCAGTTGACGGTGGCGGTGACCGTAAGCGGCGGTGGGACCGAACCATTAGGCGGGGAGAGGGAAAGAGTGCACTGAGGTCCGCTGCCTTGGGCCAGGGCCGAAGCCGAAAGCGCCAGGCAAACAGCCACAAAGACAACAATTTTGCGCATCATGAGGATGCCGGGTCCTGGTTGTCGGGCTGTCCGTCGCTCGTTTCGCGGTCGTGGTCGCTGCCGCGTTTGATCCTGAATCCGCTTAGGATTCAGCTCTGTCGGCCAGAGTTGTCCGACAATTATACCCTCCTCAGAAAAGGCTGCAAGAGTGGCGGCCAGGGCGGCAACAAAAGTCGTGATTAAGCTTCGGCCGAACCTGGGTCGGGGACTGCCACCGTCGGCTGCAAAGGCCGCACTGTGCGCAGGGCTTTGCTCCGTAACAGGAAGAAGGCAAACAACATAAGCGTGGTGGCTACCGAAAGAAGCGAACGATAGGTAACCACTGCCGCGGGGGTATCGCGGACGAACATCTCACGCAGTTCTACAAACGGCACAGAGAGCACGGCAGCCACAGCTAAAGATGTTCCCCAAGAAGGACGCGCCGATGGCAGGTCCGTAGTCTGCTCGCTCCCCAAGCGCAAATCGCGCGCCACCAGCCCCAACCCGGCGTACCAGGCCAAAGCCAGGATTAGCGGAATGTCGTACAAGCTGCCGGAATAGTAGTCGCCCCGATCAATGGCGACGCTGGCCATAAAGGAGCTCACTGCGTAAAGGGAGGCAGCTCCAAAAAAATGCGTGTACAAGGTGCGCCATCTGCCCGCGCTCTTCCATACCGCCACTCCCGCCAGTATTGCGAGGGCGATGTTAGCGGCGCCGTAAACCACGTTGTAGTTCTGGTCCCACCAACTGGGAAGCTGCACCAGAGTTCGCCAGGGAGTTACGAAGTACAGGTAGAGATACAGCCACCAAACGGTGACCATACCGGCATTAGCGGCATTGAGAAGGCTGGGATTGTCGTGCTGATCCAAATGCGGACGAACCGCCAGCGCCATTATCATGGGAACAACGTGCAGGTAGAGCACCACATCGCCCCAGAAGCCGGAGGCAGGAGGCGCGTGGAGCACCGCCTCATAAAAAGTCCACAACACCTGGTTGAGGAGCCAAAGCGCGAAGCCAACTGAGAGCAGGGTCCAGAATGCGGGTGAACTGCCGCGGCCACCGACTTGATTCGGCAATGTGGTTAGATAACAGGCCAGCAGAAGAAGTGTTTGCAGGGTGTCAGAGAAAACGTGGAGCGTGTAGCCATTGGGAAGGAGCAGAGAGGCAAATATCTGCGCGCAGGCCAGGAATACGGCCGCCGCGACCCACACGATGCTGGCTCGCTTGACCAACGCAGACGCCTTAGATGAAGACCTTGCGGACCTCAATAATCGCCCCGAGCTTACCCTGCGTGCAATGACCACCGGAAGATGACCGGAGTAACTGTCAGCGCGCGATTTTGCTGTCCCGCAGGGCTGGGAAGAGCCATTGCTTCAGCTGCGCTTGCAGTTGGCTGGAGACGTGAATAAAGCGGATGCCGGCCCGGCCATGTTTATCGGCCCAGGCAATCTGGCCCTGGACTTCAATAGCGTCGCGAATCCCAGGCAGATTGAAGCGGGCACGAACTGATTGGCGGACAGTAGCGGGCTCGGAGAGACGCACTGCGACTCCTCCCTCGCTTACGTTCGTGACGACTGCTTTGATTTCGCGGCCCGGGTTGAACTTGAGAGAGACGGGCGCATGAGTGGGCTTGCGCAATTGTTGCCGCCGTTGTGGGTACATCAGACTTTTGATGGCGCGCAAGCCCTGCAGCGCGCGGTCTAGCGTGATGGGCTCGTAAAGAACGAATTTCGCGCCCATGGCGAACGCCTCACTGACGCTGGTTTCCCCGCCCAGAATGGCGGCGATCATGGTCTTGTTTTCGCGCTGCCGGTGGATATCCTGCAAGAGTTCGTCAGCGCCCGGCACACTGAAATCAATGACCACAGCTTCGAATTTCTTGCGATCCATCAGAGCGATGGCGGAGCTGGGCTCGCTGCACACCACCACATCAATGTCTAAGCGCGAGAAGGCGCGCATCAGGACAGCTACCTTATCCGTGTCCCGTGACAACACCATGGATTGCAAAAGCATGCCTTAAGAATGGTAGGTCGGAAGCAGTCGGGGCAGTAGGTTACCGAGGTCACCGCTCTTTTGCGCTGAGGCTTAGCCGGCCTGTTCCTCGCTATGGCGGCAGTGTTGGCAGTTGCAGGAAAAAGCCGAATCCAGAAAGGAAATGCGGCCGTTGGTTTCAAGGTGCCGACAAGTGCGGCATCGGTAGAGGGCTTGTCCCAGGGACATCATTTTCTGGCCGCAGAAGCGGCAGGCGTGGCCGCCCCTCCAGAGCTGGCGGCTTGGCTTGCGCAGCGGAATAGAAGGTGCAGAGACAACAGGAAAAGAGGCCTCGGCAACGGGCTCGCAAGCTGGTACGGGTTCCATCGGCTCGATGACGAATTCCACGCTATCTGCGGCAATGTCTTCCGCTTCGGCCTGGGGACGATCCCCAAGATGAACCCAACTGATGCTCAGTCCCAGAAATGCAACGGCACCGCAAATAGCGAAATCAATGGCCGGCTCCTGAAGCTGGCGAACCGCATCCAGGGCGATGATGCGGAAGGCGACGACCAGCGCGAATGCGAACAGAGCCAGGCCGCCCATGGCAATCATCTTTGGTCCCAAGGCTTGCAGCAACTGGTCAACCCGGCTGGAGGTGGCCGGGGTCAACGCCCGGGCGGAAAATTCGTATGCGTTGGCGTCGTCGAAGGCCAAGTTGTTTGCGAAGCTGCTGCCCATATGAACCTCGCTGTTTTGTGCTTTGGAGATCTGGGAAACCCGGGCCGGAATGCCCATAAGTTACTTCGCCAACAGGGAGAGGAAAATGGCACGGAGGTGCCAGGGCTGTGGATTCTTGGGGTTAGCCGGAGAGCAGCGCAAAACTATCTTTAAAACCGAAGAGGCTGCCAGCCATCCCTAGGGGACAGCCGGGCTGACGGGGCGGGAGCCATTTCCAGTGGTAAGCAGCAGGGCAGCAGTAGTTCCGGCCGCAGCAGCGCCACCAGATATGATCAACGCAGTTTTTTTAGAAATATGAAAGCCGCTGCCTCCGGGCGTGGCGCCCTTGGTCGTTTTGTGGCCTCCAGTTTGGTCTGTGTTCTGACGGGTGGTCTCCTGGCCCTCCGGCAGGATAGTGGTGGCGGCACCGTCATTGATGGCCAAGGCACCTTCGCGAGCGGCGATCTGAACTACACTGTCGGAATCAGAAACCTCGAATTTGGCGGAGCGCTGAGCCAAAGGAGCAATAGTCAGTTTGCCAACACGGACCGCCATGGCTTGTGTGGTCGTCACGACCACACCGCCCCGGCGCATGTTAACGGAATTTCCATCAAACCGGACCGAAGAATTCGCAAGAACCAGCACCATGGAACCTTCGGCATTGATGCTGGCCACGGAATCGGGCCTGGTCGAAACTGTATCGCCAACAAACAGCGCAGCAGAGCGCAGGACGTTATTCCCGTTCGGGCCAGCCTCGCCGTCGTTCACGGTCAACATGGCGGAATTGGCTGCTAGAAGGAAAGTAGGCAAGAATACTGCCAGCCCGGCAAGAAGAGGTTTTCTCAAAAAGAAACGCACTGTTCCCATCCCAATTGGAAATTTAAATGTCGCCATGTTATCTGGCAGCGGGCACGCCGGCAATTGCCAAGTTGGTTACGGAGGATTTTCGGCATCAGTTGGGTGAGTGCTCGGCGGGCCGCGTGCGAGTTTAACAACGTTAGCATTTTCAAGAAGACGAAGCTTTGTGTGCTGCTGACTCGAAAGGTATCAGGGCGCCCGGTACGGCCAGTGCGGCTAGTCTTCTCGGATTTTTAAAATTGGCCTTATGGGCCTACCGATGCTCATGCTCCTTTTCCCATGCCGCCCCGGTCGGGGGGGCGGACAGCCTGCTCCTTCCGTAACCCGTTTACCCCTACTGCTGGCTTCGGATTCGGGCGAAAATGTACCGAGTTCTTATTTTTTAAGGCTGCCAACAGTTCATGTCATGGAATTGCCCACAGAAGTGATAGCATCGCATTCGACACCAGCTCAGAACTCCAAGCAGGGGTAGCCGCAGGGAAAAATGTCGGTACGAGCGATAACGCAACCCTGGAAGAATTTAGAAGGCCGAGTAGTTGGGGGAAAGTTCCGCCTTACGCGTTACCTGGGCAGCTCCGACCACAGCGCAGTGTTCCTGACCGAACGCCAGGGAGAACCGCGCAAGGCCGCTATCAAGCTCATCCGAGCGAACCCAGACAAAACCGCCCGTCAGCTTGACCGTTGGGCGAAGGCGGAGAAGTTGAGGCACCCTCACCTGCTGCGCATGTTCGAGATGGGGCGCAGCCTCTTGGGGGACGAGGAATTGCTGTACCTGGTGATGGAGTGTGCGGAGGAAGACCTGTCGCAGGTAGTGGCGACGCGGTCCCTTACGTCGCAGGAGTGCCAGGAAATGCTGCCCCCGGTGCTGGAAGCCTTGACTTACGTGCACCGCCAGGGGTTCGCTCATGGCCGGCTAAAGCCGGCCAACGTTATGGCTGCTCAGGAACGGGTGAAGCTCTCCTGTGATGGTCTGACGGTCCCCGGTGAGGGCAGCAACGACTTAGGTACGCCCAGCGTCTACGATCCACCAGAAACCGCCAGCGAAGGCCTTTCGCCCGCGGGCGATGTCTGGTCCCTTGGAATTACATTGGTGGAGGTGCTGACGCAGAAGGTGCCCGTGCTGACGGCTGGACGGAAAGAGCCGGCGTTGCCGAATTCGGTGCCGGCAGTATTAGCGGACGTAGTACGCCATTGTCTTTGCCTCGATCCCAAACAGCGGTGGACGGTGGAACATATTGCGGCCAGACTGACGCCGGTGGCCGCGGCATCGCCAACCCGGGATGAAGTTATTGTCAGCCCGCAGCCTAGCCGTAGCAGGAAGATTTATCTGGCTGCGGCGGTCGCTGCGGCCGTGCTATTTGCAACTTTGATCGCGAGCCGGCGCTCCGTCCATCTTAAGGCGGGCACGGAACCTGCGGCCTCGGTTGAGGCTAAAGCGCCAGTTGCAGCCGATGCCGCCACAGCCGCACACCCAGCTTCCACAGCCGTGCCTGCGCCTGTCACTGCAAAATCTGTGCCAGCTGCAAAGGTGCAGGCACAGAATCCACAGCAGGCGATTGTGCGTGAGGTATTACCTAAAGTACCGAAAAGCGCACGAGACACGATTCAGGGCACGATCCGAGTGCGTGTGAGGGTAAGCCTCGACGAAGCCGGCAGCGTGGTCGGAGCACGGTTCGATTCCGCCGGGCCCAGCAAATATTTTGCGCGCCTCTCCTTGCAAGCGGCCCAGGCGTGGAAGTTCGCCGCGCCGCAGCCGGGGGGATCAAACCCGGCGAAAGAATGGTTACTGCGCTTCGAGTTTCGACAGGACTCAACCCACGTGATTCCTGCGCCGCTAACGCATTAGGCGTCCTACTGGCCCTGAATCGGCGCCAGTTCACGGAACTAGTCGTTCAATGCCAAGCCTACAGCCAACAACAGGGCTTGAGCTGGCGCTCATTTCTTGGCGATGAACAGGGACACGGGGGGCTTGATGTGGTAAGTCTGGGCAAAGTTACGCTGGTTTAAGGCCAGGCTGAAGCGGCCGCGGGAGTCAATAAAGATCAGCGGTTCGCCGATGGGAACATCGCCGAAGGTGCGGACAAAGGGAAGGGCCATGCCGTCGTCCCCCAGCTTGATGTGAACCTTTTCGCCACGGACATAGCCCAGCTTCAGGAATTCTTCCCCGCTGACGTTAGTGATCAGGTTGCCGAAGGGGCCATCGAGGGCGAGCACCTGTCCAGTGATGCCATCGGTGTCCATATGTGCAGGCGTGATATCGAGGCGTACCAACTGCCTGAGTTCGGGCCCAACCTGGGTCCAGTCGGCGCCCGCGGCGAGGTGAGCGCCGACGGGCGAAAAGATGTCGCGACCATGGAAAGTGGAAGAGATGCCGCTGCCGATCATCCAGGAGCGGTTGGTGATTTCGCGCGCTCCCTCCAGGCCGTCACGGTCCAGCACCATGGTCATGAGGCCGTTATCGGGCAGAACAAAGTATTGTCCACGCCTGGATTTGACCACGACTGCCTTGCGGCTGGTGCCGACTCCAGGATCCACCACGACCACGAAGACGGTTCCTGCCGGGTAATAGGGCGTAGCGCCATAGAGGAAGCGAGCGCCATCGGCAATGGAGAAGGGAGTGACCTGATGAGTGAGATCAATGACGCGGGCATCAGGCGCGATGCCGAGCATCACTCCCTTGCAAATGGGGACAGAGTCGTCCAGGGTGCCGAAATCGGTCATGAAGACGATGATTGGCCGATGCCGTGCAGCGGCAGCCGTCTGAGCCGGAAGCAGGCTTGCGGCCACAGCTAGCAGGAGCACTAAAGCCGCGGCTGCACGTGTGCGGAGTTCTGCGCTTCGCATGATGTGTACTTTGAGCGAGGGTATTTTAACGCGCCATTTTGGCGGCGTCATTTTTAAGATAGGGAAACGCGTTAATGCGCGCCGCGGCCGGAGAGCACCGCGGGAATGGTCTTAAGAAGGATTTTGAAATCGAGCCACACCGACCAATTGTCAATGTAGAGCAGGTCGAGGCGAACCCAGTTGTCAAAGCGCAACTGGCTGCGTCCTTCCAGCGCCCACAGGCAAGTCATGCCGGGACGCATGCGCAGCCGGCGTCGTTGCCACGACTGATAGTGTCCCACCTCCTCGGGCAAAGGAGGGCGCGGCCCTACCAGCGACATGTGGCCGAGCAGAACATTCCACAACTGCGGCAGCTCATCGAAGCTGAGCACGCGCATCCAACGGCCAATCCGGGTGCAGCGCGGGTCGTTGCGCATCTTGAACGCCGGACCGTCCCGCTCGTTGAATTTCTCCAGTTCGAGCAGCATTTGGTCTGCCTTGGCTACCATGGAACGAAACTTCACGAGTTGGAAGCGGCGGCCACCCAACCCACAACGAGTTTGGCGGTAGAAGACTGGCCCGCGGGAAGTGAGCTTAATGAATGCGGCGAAGAGAAGAAATACGGGAAAGAGAACGATCAGCCCAGTAGCGGCGACAATGATGTCAACCAGGCGTTTGAAAGCGAGGGCAAAGTCATTCTGCGGGCTGCTGGCGAAGCTTAGAAGCGGGATCTGGCCGAGGTGCTCCACGAACACATGATTGAAGCCCTGGGGGAGGAAATCCAGTTGCATGCGCATGTGGATTCCCTCCTGCTCGCACTGCTGCATCAGGGGTTCCAGGCCGGCAAGTTCTTCACGCCGTACGGCAAACAACACCTCGTCAACCACATGGCTGTGAAGCAGTTCGGGAAGCTTCTCCACCGGCATGACAGGATAGGAACGGCGTAACGCTGCTGCGGGAAAAGGTGTCTCCGGGCCGACGGAAGCAAAGGCTAGTAGTTCGAGTCCCAAATTCGCTCCTTCTTCCAGCAGGGAGGCGAGTTCGGACGCGCTGTCCGAGGTTCCGACGATTACGAAATGGCGACGATTTTCCGGGCGGGTCCGCAGCCATGTGCCGGCAGCCAGCAGCGTCCAGCGGCTGCCAACCAGGAGGAAAAACTGCAGAGCCACGAATATCAGCAGCAGGCCGCGGCTGACGTACTGGCTCTGGAAAAAGAACATACCGGTGAACAGCGCCAGCAGTCCCAGGGCGACCATTTTGACGGCGTCGGTGGCGATGTCGCGAGGGCGTTTCAGTTCCACCTGCTGATAGGCGTTCAGCAGGTATCCCAGCAGCGGGATGAGCACGACGATAGCCGCGAAAACCGGCAGATAGGTGGAAAACGGGTAAATGCCGTGCAGGCCGAACCAGTTGCTCTGCCCTGCCCATACGCGAATGCCGTAGGCAAGCAGAAAGGACACCGCCGTCGCAAGCAGGTCATTGACCACACAGGTGGCACGCATGAGCCGCGTACGGCGCGAAAACATTCTTGTCCTCAGTGTCGCGCGGAGTGAGAAGCTCTAGGATACGACAAATGTCGCTGGGAGGACAGGCGAATGGAGGCAGGGGTATGCGATCGTAGACGGGCAGGCGGCCATATCTCTGGCGTCTACGCTTCATTTAATATCAGTTACAAGCTTTCGATCCACTCAGCCCGGTTACTTGCAAGCAGCAAATTGACGAGGACAGCTCGTAGATGTCGAGAAATACCTATTCAGGCATTCTCATTTCCGCCGCGTGGTGGGGTTTGCTGGCGGGACTATTGGAAGGAGCCGCCTACTACCGCTATCCCCTGCTGCGCAACCCTGACCTGCCGTGGATCGCAGTCCTCTTCGCCTGCGCTGTCTTCGTGGCTCTTGGTTTGATATTTGCGCCCCTGGCACGATTTAGGCAGTGGCGCGCCTTGTTCACGGGTGTGAACCTGGCGTTCGCTCTGGTGGCCTTCTACGATTGCGCCACCGTGGGAGTAGGGGACCACGGTGAACGGGTGTTGATGCGGGTGGTCGCACTGGCCCTGGCAGCGTGTGTGGCACTGGGAACGTGGAAATTCTCTGCAGGATGGCAGCGGCTGCAGCGCAAGACCGTGATCTGGATCGGAGTGTTCGCGCTGTTCTATACAGGAGTGCCGCCGGCGCGGCGAGCGTTGCGGGAACGGAGGGAATTGGCGGCAGTATCAGGCGCAAATCACGCACCCAACGTGCTGGTGATCATTGTGGACGCATTGCGGGCGGACCATCTGTCCACTTACGGCTACACTCGCGAGACCAGTCCTAACATCACGAAGCTGGCGAGCCAGGGCGTGCTGTTTCACAACGCAATAGCAGCAACATCATGGACGCTACCCTCGCACGCCTCGATCCTGACGGGGCGCTTGCCGCACGAAACCGGGGCTGACCGGCCCGATGGCTCAGTAGACCAGAGCATGCCCACCGTAGCGGAAGCTTTTTGGCGGCGCGGTTACCGTACCGCCGCTTTCTCCGCCAACTGGTGGTTCTTCGCCCGGCGTCTGGGTTTTGGGCCCGGATTCGTCCACTTTGAGGACTTTGATTCGGTGAGCAGCGCGATAGCGCAGACCAACTTAGGGCAGCGAATGCAGAACTTCTTCTTAAAGCTGGGAATCCTGCACACCGCGATTGGGCGTTCCCGCGCAGAACAAATCAATACCCGCATGCTGCGCTGGCTGGACAGCGGCACGGGTCCGTTTTTCGTGGTGGCCAACTACATGGATGTGCATGAGCCCTACCTGCCGCCATTGAACTGCTTCCACCGCTTCTCAAAGCTGGCCCGACCGGCGGGCCAGGTCTTTATTGGAAACCCTCAGATGGACCACCTGACCCCGCCCGAAATTAAAAACGAAATGGACGCTTATGATGCATCCATCTATTGCCTGGACGGTCAGATCGCGGTGCTCGTGCAAGCGCTGCAAAAACGACAGTTGATGAGCAATACCATCTTGGTTTTTACCTCCGACCACGGCGATGGTTTTCGCGAGCATGGGCTGATGTCCCACGGGAACAGCCTGTATCGCGAGTTGATTCATGTACCGCTGATCATGATGGGCCCTGGCATACCCGCAGGAACGGTGGTGGAACGGCCGTCTTCGCTGATGTGGCTGGCGCCCACCCTGCTGTCGCTTACCGGCGCCTCTACGCAACCGTTTCCGGGTCCGGCAATGAACTTGGGTTGGACACGCGCAGAGCAGCCCGTCTGGCCTGATCCGGTATCCGAGTTGGCCCAGATGTACCAGGATGCGAACGCACCTAATTACACCGGTGCTCTGCTCTCGGTGGTCACCTCGAGGTGGCATTTGATTGCAGGCGGCCCGAATGGCGAGGAACTCTACGACCACGGTGCGGATAAGGCCGAAGCCCACAATCTTGCAACCGCCAATTCAGCCGTTGCCCAGATGCTCAGGGGAGAATTACAACGTGAGGTGGCGGGAAAACCTGCACAGCCGGGACAACTAGATTCCGGCACCGTGGGCCAGCCGCTTCGAAAAAAGAATGCCGCCGAGCGGCAAAAAATGAACGACTACCTGAAGGCGCTCGGCTACGTTCCCAACTGAGTCGAACCTTCAAACAACATCGCTTTCCCCCGGGCTGTCCACTTTCAGATCGGTTTTTGCGGGGAGGGGGCTGATTTCAGCAAGTTCGCGGAACAGCTGTTCGTACTGGTCCACAATCTTTTCCCAAGAATAGAGTTCGGCAGCCCGAGCCAGGGCCTTGCGGGCGAGTTCCTCGCGTAATTCGGGCGAGTCCAGCAGCCGCTGCATGACAGAGGCGAGTTCGTCCACATTGGAGAGAAAAGCAACGCCGCAATCGCCCACCGCTTCGCGGTTCTCTTTTGTATCCAGGTAGAGCAGGGTATTGCCCGCGGCCATGGCTTCCACCAGCGAAGGATGGATGCCGCCAACCTCAAACGCGGAGACGAATAGTCCGGCATTATTCTGCAGCTCCCAATAGCGGGAGCCATACACGCCGCCCACGAAGCGGACATTCGGTCCCGCCAGCTCCTTAAGGCGATCAACATAGCCGGGCGTGTAGTTGTTATCGCCCACCACCACCAGCGGCCAGTCGGTTTCCAGTTTGGCGTAGGCACGGATTACCAGTTCGGGATTATTCTCGGGCTCGAGGCGGCACACGTAGAGAATGTAACGGCGCTGGGGAATATCGAAATCGTGCTCGTGCCAGGGCACCTGCGGAAGCTGCGGCACCTGAGCGCCATAGGCGATCATGGCGGAGTCGCGGCCGTAGCGTTTCAAATAGTAATCGCGGATAGCAGCCGCATCCGTAAGCAGGCGGGTGGGAGTGTAAGCCGAAAGGAACTCGCAGAGAAGCAAATATTGCCGGGCGAACCACCCCCACTTCTTGCGCTTACGGTCCAGACCGTCCACGTGGAGAGCGGTGGGCTTACCGAAAAGCCGCGGGATCCACGCCAGGGGACTGTTGCCGACATTGCATAGGAGGACAGCGTCGGCATCGCTGAAAGCAACATGAAACACAGAGAGAAATGTGTTGAAGATGGTGTCGAAGTGCTTGCGGGAAATAGTGGGCAGGATGACACGCTTCACGCCCGTGCGCAGAACATCGCCAGGGCGAGTAAAAGGACGGCGGGAATAAACTGTGACCAAGTGGCCGCGCTCAGCCAGGCGGTTGGCGAGCTGCTCGGCCAGCGTTTCAAACCCGCCATAGCGGGCCGGGATGCCGCGCGTTCCCAGAATAGCAATTCTCATAGACTGGCCGATGTACCCGCTCGCCGGCACGAATAAAAAACAACGAATGCAGCAGCCATTGTAACAGCGGTGCTGCAACCCAGAAGGCACCCCGCCAGGCTTGCGACTGGATTCATTGCGGGTGGAAAAGCCGGAAATAAGTAGTGACTAAGCTGGAACGCGCGTCCGCAGATCGGCTGGCCTGCCATTGCAATATCTGGCGCTCAGACATGCCCAACAGAGCCAGGAATTGAGATGAACTAATGCGGCGGGAGCGCATGATTCGGCTGCGCTTGGCCAGCATTTTGGGAAGGCGCCACAGGGCTCCGCCCAGTCCACGCAGGTAAGACAAAAAGCGGCGACGGCGTACCACCAGCGCCAGCCAGAGCAACTGAAACACCACGATGTGGCCCAGCAGCCGGCAGAACACGCCAAGGGGATAATTCTTGAATAGCAGGAGGAACTGGTTTCGCGTCAGCAACGCGGCGATGCGTGGGTGGAAGACGTCACCGAGAGTGGCGCTGCCTAAATGATAAGCCACCGCCTGCGGTGTGTAGATGCCGGTGTAGCCTGCCAGGTGGGCACGCAACCCCAGGTCAACGTCGTCGAGGTAGGCGAAAAAATCTTCGTCCAGACCCTGGATCTGCTCCAGCACTGAGCGGCGATAGAGCGTGGCGGCGCCGCAGCCTGCAATCACGGCCGTGGCCTGCTCGAAGTGACCGCGGTCCTCATCATCGTGGCCGAGACGATAGGCTCCTCCGCCTCTCAGTACGGCATCTCCGGCGCCGTCCAGAATATTACGCCGGCGCGCGTTGAGCAGTTTCCCCGTTGCGAACCCGCACTGGGGATCGCCCTGCAAAACCGAAACCAAGACTTCAAGAAAAGGTGGGTCAAGTTCGATGTCATTGTTGAGCAGCAGCACATATTCCGATGAGCTTTGCTGCAAAGCGCGATTGACGGAGCCGGTTGTACCGAGATTCTCGGACAGGGCAATACAACGAACATTGTCTGGCAGCGGCGCGGGGGACGCGCCCTTTGATCCCGCTTCGTTCTCTGCGATCACCACGTCGAAGTGTTGCCGCGAGAGGGTTTGCTGTGCCAGGCATGCGAGGCATCGCTGCACCAGGTCAGGACGGTGAAGCGAGGGAATTACAACTGAAACCAGGTTTCTGTGTCTCGGAGAGCTCCCCCCAGACGGACGGAGTGCGGTTTGAGTTGCGTCATCCGGCATAGGCTTTAACTGGCAGCTTGACTGTGGACGGGGGAACCGAGCTGGACAGGCGAGGCGCTCCTGTTTTCCAGTAGCTGTTGCAGTTGATCAAGATAGCCGGCGGCCACGTTCTGCCAGGAAGCCTTTCGGGCGAACTGTCGCGCGCGCTCGCTCAGCTGATGGGCAAGCGCCTCGTCAGTGAGGACCCTACGCAGGGCTTGGGCGAGAAGTTCCGGGTCATTATGCGGAATCTGATAGGTGGCTTCACGAACGTCTTCGAAGATCCCCTCCTCGGTGGTGACGACCGGCCGCCCGGCGGCGATGGCAAAACGTATGGCGGCGCTAGAAGATTCCTTCGTCTTGCCATAAGGCAGCGCCAGTACATCAGCCATCTGCAAAAAGAGAACCGCCTCCTCTGCAGAAAGAAATTCGGTCGAGAGCAGCACGGCTGAGCCGAGCCCGAGATCGTCAATTGTCTTTCTGACCGTCTGTTCAAACTGGCGGGAAATCGGATCGTGGTGAAGGGCACATTGCGCCACCAGGCCAATATTGGGGAATTCTCGCCGGAGGATATGCAGCGCCCGCAGCAGTTCCAAGATTCCTTTGTGGGGCAGCAGAAAGCCGAAAGTGCCGATTGCCGGGCTAAATGGAACTCCCAATTCCCGCCGTATGTCGGCATCTTCCTGCCGAAATAGAATATTGCCATGGTGAATGACATGGACATTGTTGGTCACGCCAAGTTCGGCCAAGCGTTGCTGGTCAGCCTGACTGTGGACAAGGATCAAGTTGAGCAGCTGCAGGGCTGGTGAAATTGAGCGCAGCGACGCCGGCCTTCCATGGATGATGGTATCGTCCGTGGCGTGAAAAGTGGCCAGCACAATTTTTCCCGATCTTTTTAAGTCCCGAATCAGCTGGCCAAAACGTTCCAGATCAAAAAAGCCGAAATTAAACTGAAAGTGGACAGCATCGAAGCGTCCGCGGCCGAGTTCGTAGCGCAAGTTCTCCAGGCTGTCGTCTGCCCCGGTCCAGCATACTTTGGCGGGAACGGTGGAGCTTTGCCATAGCCCCTCGGTGGTGGAAGAGAGGACCTTAACCTGCATTCCTGGCTGCTGTTTGAGGCAGGCATTCAAGAGGTAATGCGTGTATTCAGCGATACCGCAACGAGAGTTCCAGCTGCTTACCATTGCTAAGCGAGGAATGTGGAAGGAACCGAATGCCTCAGACCAAAATCCGGCAAGCCGGCCGGCAGCAGTAGACCAACGAAAATCGCGGTGGATGATGTTAAATGCCGCCTCCACCCGGTCGGTAACGGCGGACGAGTTGCGGTTATCAAACACAAACCTCATGTAGGAGCGTAATTGCTGGAGGTTGGGTTCGGCCCATTGTGCTCCTGCCACCTGCAGATGGCTGCCCGAGCGAGCCAGGCGGAAATCCAGCAGAAAGGAATTATCGGCGCTGCAGAAATCCATTTGTCCGCCATACGAGGTAGTGATTACGGGAATGTGGCGGGCCATGGCTTCAGCTATGGGCAGGCCGAAGCCTTCCGCCCGCGAGGGATAAACGGCGCAGCTGGCACACTCATACAACTTTGCCAGGGACTGAGGATCAAGGTCGTGATCAATATGAACACACTCTGGGCCGTCAGGCTTTTGGGCGCGCCAGCGGGTCAACTGCTCGGCAACAGTATTGTGAATATTAGGAAAAGTCTTCAGCACCAGGGCAACGTCGTCAACCTGACTGAACTCGTTAAAGAACGCCTCCAGTAAAACGTCAATCCCCTTGCGCGGAAATCCCGAGCTGATGTGGAGGAACACAAATCGTTTGTCGGTAGGGCGCTGCCCGGTGCCGCGAGCAGGGAGAAAATTGTCCTCGTCGATTCCGGGGTGGAGCAGCAGCAATGGAATGGTGACGCCAGATTGGCGCAACACCTGCTCGACGTGGCGGCTGGGCACGAGCACAGCATCCAGATGTGCGTTAAAGGCTTCCGCCCAATCACGTCGGATGAGCGAATCCTCCCAGAAGAAATACAGAAGCTTCAGGTAGCCCGGCATGTCGTGCACGCGAGGTGGGTAGAGATTGCGAATAACGACATCAGGAGCTTGCGACAGCATCGCGGCCTTTTGCCAAAGCCAGCGGGCACGAGGCTTGTCCGCCAGTTGCTCTGCACTGGGTGTGTAATCACCGGGCCCCTCGGTACAGTGGATGGAGACATCAAACGCGCCTTCTTGATCGAGGCACAGGGCCAAGCCTCGATTAATCACAGCCAAGCTATAAGAGCTCTCGAAGGGTCCCTGGATCTGGAGAATGGGTTGGCCGGTCCGCAGGCGCCCGAGGGAGAGGCCATGGATGAGTTCCAAAAGTCGAGAGCCACTGCGCTCAGCCTGAAGTTCGGCCAGCCGAATCCGTTGACCCTGTAACACGCTCTCACGGAGATCCCGGTTGCCACAAAGCTCGTCGATCGTCTCGCACCAAATTTCGGGATCTTTGTCGTCGAGTAAGACGCCGGCCGAACCAAGGGTCTCAGGTACGGCCGCGGCGCTAAAAGCCACGACCGGCAGATCGAAAGCCATGGCTTCCAGTAACGGAACGCAAAAGCCTTCATGTTCGCTGGCGCAGACTAGAACCGAGCTGCTGCGGTATGCAGCCGCCAAAGCCGCGGGCGTAATTTTGCCGGGGAACCAGACTGCCTTCTCCAGGCCGGAGGTCTTGATTTGCAAGCGGAGTTCTTGGGCGTAGCTCTCCGTGCCTTCCCAGGACCCAACCAGCAGGAGGCGAGCATTAGGGTTGTAACGATGGTAGTAACTGTCAAAAATGCGAAGCAGGTCGTCTTGCCTCTTGTTGGGGCAAATCCGGCCCACGAATATCAGGTTGAAGTGCCGGGAGAGAGCGCGCATTTGCTGAGGGTCGGCCTTCTGCGCCAGCAAGGAGTCGGAACGGAAAAAAATCGGCAAGCTGCACGTGTAACGGTAACCGGCAGAGATGAGTTCCTTCCGGTTATATTCTGAGTCCCCAATCGCCAGTTCCATGTGCGGGACGTATTGCTCCAGCTGGCGCCTTCCCAATTCGGCGTAGCGCTTCAAGTGCGTACTAGGCAGGTATTTAGCAGGAGTAATGTTGTGATAGCGCAGAATTTTTCTGCTGGGCAGGCGCACTACCTCATCAAAGCCATCAAAGCCCATCGAATGGTGCACCACCAGCAGGGAAGAAGTGCCGGCGGGATATTGGGCGAGCGGGCGAACGAATTTCTCCAGGCCGGGGGCCACATGCTGGGCGAAAATTTCGGAAGCGAAACCGGCATGGCGCAGTACCTTTTGCATCTCCAGCATGTCGCCGGTAATGGCATCCCCGATTGCGGTACTGGGGTGAAGCTGGTGGACCTCAGTGAGCACTGCCATGCCCCGGAGGAACTACCGGCAGGCTGGCGTCAGCGGGTTTTCTGCAGATCACCAGCGCGACTGCTCCCGGAAAGAAGGTTGCCGGATCATGTGTTTGCCCTGTGGCGTCCGACTCGCTGACGGGGAACTCCCAGGTCTTGCCATCCCGCCTCTTGCCAAACTCGAGCTTCTCAATTTGGAAGGCGCGCAGTAGAGAACGCAGGGACTCAGGATCGAAAATGCGGTGCTGGGGAGTGACGGCAGCGCATCCGAAGGGCGCTGTTAGAAATAGTGGCGCGCCCGGCTTCAGGAGGCGGAGAATCTCCTGCATAGCCAGGTAGGTAACGTGGTCATCGGGCGAGTCTCCATAAAAGCCCAATCCGAAATGTTCGATAGTGGAAAGCGCAATTGCGGCATCGAAGGAGGAGGTGGCCAGATTCGTGTGGCAAATATCGACTCTGAGAAACTGCAGGTTAGGATGTTGCAGAGGGTAATCGCGTATATCTACCCCCACGACTTTGAAGCCGCTGCTGGCAAGTTCCAGAGAGACCAGGCTCTCACTTGACCCAACATCCAATATCCGGACGCCAGGAGCCAAAGCGGCGATCCCGCGGAAAAGCCAGGACCGCTCCACAATTCGTTCGCTGGTCGCAGCCCAATACGCCCGCCCATGGTTGTCATAATCCACCATGACTGCCTCATTGAAGTAGAGACCAGACTTTGCTTTAGCTCCCCTGCTGGTATCCACCGACCGTAGAAGATCGTGCTCGACGTACTTCATCTGACTGCGCAGATCAGCAAGCTCTGCGCGCAGTTGCTCCAGGGCACGGGTGGTTTCATTGAGCGTGCGCGTGACGGCGCCCTGGAACAGGTGCAGGGGGCGGGTGTACCAGGTCAGGGCGCGGCGCATGACCTTTTTTACAAATTGGATGATCTTATTGTGTAAACCCGGGCGCCGCGGGTTGAGTGTGCCCACGGCATTGTGAAGGGCGTTACAGGCAGCGAGATTGGCGTGCAATTCCCGCAGGTCATAGGCCGAAGGTGCAGGAGTGAGGCTAGCTGCCGCGGGTGGGCACGGCGCGGTGTGCTCCGGCTCCGCGGCATGCCGGGCGCGCACGCGCTCGCGGATGGCGGCGATAACTTCCTTTGGGGTGGGGACGCCGTTACTCGCCATAGCTTCCTGACTTCTCATCCATGCCAGAGTTCAGCTGGCGGCATGCGCCGATCTTATAGCCAGCGCTGTTTTCCAATGGGTGTAGAGGTCCCGCAACGTCTGGACTAGAGCGTACTCCGGTTTCCATCCGGTGTCGCGGCGCAATTTGCGGTTACTGCCGTAAAGCCGCGGAGCTTCACCCGCACGCAGTCGTTTTTGCTGCACTTCGACTCGAAAAGGCCGCCGGGAAAATTTTCGCAAGTGGCGCAAGATTTGTGCTATCGAAACGCTGTGTCCGGAGCATATGTTGTAAGCTGCTCCGGGCTCGCCATGCTGCAGAAGGAACTCGTAAGCCCGCACCACGTCACGAACATCGGAGAAATCGCGCTGCGCCCTGGTGTTGCCCACCTGCAGCCGCGGAGGACGCAAAGCAGCATCTATCTCCGCCACCTGCCGGGCCAGGTCCGAGCATACAAATTGTGGCGGCTGTCCCGGTCCGGTATGGTTAAAAGGACGGGCGCGAATTACCTGCAGGTTCCAACTTCGAAAATACTGGAAGCCCATCAGATCGGCGGCGGCTTTGCTTGCGGCATAAGGACTGTCTGGAGACAAAGGTTCGTCCTCGGTGACAGGAAGATGGCGGGCGCCCACCTTGCCATAGCATTGTCCCGATCCCACCAGCAGAACGCGAGCTTTGGGGACCACGTCGCGCACCGCGTCGAGAAGGTTCATTGCCCCCCACAGGTTGGTGTTCCAGACGTGGCGTGATTCCGCAAAAGATTTCGTGACCGACGAAAGTCCGGCCAGGTGGTAAATGTGCTGCGGCTGCGAATGGCGCAAAACCTCCATCACCTGGTTGCGCTCCCGCAGGTCGCACGCTAACAATTCAACCTGGGCCGGCAGTTCCCCGCCGGGAGCGACGAGGTAGGTGGCGAAAATGGTCTGTCCACGTCCCGCCAGCAGACTTAGAAGGTGTTGGCCGACGAACCCGGTTCCTCCTGTCACCAAAACCCGCATTAGTCGTGGGCCGCTACTGCCGCATAAGCCGATAGGCCATTTTTCAGGCGGTAAACGTCATGATCCACCATCATCTCCACCAGTTCTTCGAAAGAGACGTTTGGTTTCCAACCAAGCTCGCGCTTGGCTTTTCCGGGGTCCGCCTTCAGGTGATCCACTTCGGCGGGCCGGAGGAAGGCGGGGTCCACTTTTACGAATTCCTGATAGTCGAAGCCGACAGACTTGAAGGCGACATCAACGAAGTCCGCGACAGAGTGGGCCACACCCGTGCCAACCACATAATCGTCGGGCTTATCCTGTTGCAGCATGAGCCACATGGCGTGCACATAATCGCCGGCAAATCCCCAGTCGCGTTCCGCCTTCAGATTGCCCAGGCGAAGCTCGCGTGCCCGCTGTAACTTGATCTGCGCCACCGCCTGGCTGATTTTGCGGGTTACAAACTCCACGCCCCGGCGCGGCGATTCGTGGTTGAAGAGAATTCCCGAGCAGGCGAACAGATTGTAGCTTTCGCGATAATTCACTGTGATGTGGTGTCCATAAACCTTGGCCACGCCATAGGGACTGCGCGGATGAAAAGGAGTGTTCTCGCGCTGTGGAGTTTCAATGGGCTTGCCAAACATCTCGCTGCTGGAGGCCTGGTAAAAGCGGATAGCAGGGTCTACGGCGCGTATGGCCTCAAGCACTTGCGTGACGCCCAGGGCGGTGAACTGGCCGGTGAGCACGGGCTGGTCCCAGGAGGTGGGCACAAAGGACTGGGCGGCCAGATTGTAGACTTCTTGCGGGCGAGCGGTCTTCAGCGCAGCAATTAGCGAGCTCTGGTCCAGCAGATCGGCTTGGAGAAAACGTATCTGCTCCACCAAATGGGAAATGCGATCACAGTTATCTATACTGCTGCGGCGCACAATGCCAAACACTTCGTAGCCCTGGGTAAGGAGAAATTCCGCCAAATAGGAACCATCCTGGCCTGTGATGCCGGTGATGACCGCGCGCTTGCTCATGCGGATGTTTTTTCGGCCCCCGCCGATTGTGCCTGGAAGAATGGATACATTCTATCGAGAGCGGCCCGCGAAGAAAACCGGTTTTGCACCTTTTTTTGGCCATTGCGACCTAAGAATTCGCAAAGCTGCTGATTTTCCAGCAAACGTTGGATGGCGCTAGCCAGAGCAGCTGAATCACCAAAGGGCACGAGCAGCCCATCGTTTTCACCTGCGACCACTTCGCGGCTGACCGGGGTGTCAGCAGCAATCACTGGTTTGGCATTGGCCCATGCCTCCAGGTAGACCAGGCCGAGCGACTCCACGCGTGAGGGGTGGACCAGGATGGTGGTGGCCGCCAGCAAATCGCGCTTTTCCTCCTCAGAGACAAAGCTCAGGTTCAGCAGCCTTCCGGACCTGACATGCTGGTTGCGCAAAAAGTGATCGAACTCGCTCAGGCTGGATCCGGCCATAACCAGCCATGCCTGGCTCCCGGATGCCCACAGCTGTTGCATGGCCTCAAACACGGTGAAACTGCCTTTGTCCCGAGCCTTAGTACCAAGATGCAGCACGACGGCGCCTGTAATCCCGTACTTGTCACGGAAACGGGAGGCATTGCCGTCAGTAACATCGGCCGGGTCTATGCCCGCGCCAGTGGCCGTAATTTTCTGCTTCGCCACTCCGGCCTGAACCAGGCGGTCGCGTTCGATGCTGGTCAAGGCCAGCACCGCATCACACTCATTCAGCAGCTGAATCTGAAATGGCTGGGTGTAATGTTGCGCCACTTGGCTGTTGTCTTCTTCACCAAAATGAGTGCAGGGAGTCGCGATTACGCGGCAGCGCCGGCGGTGCGCCTCCTGGATTCCCTGGTACAGCAGACGGTTGTACGGCAGCGGGCCCACATGGATCACATCTATGCCTCTCAGCGAGCGCAGGTACGCGCTTAAGCCTGGAACGTGGAAACTGGGACGGGCAAACTGCGCTTGCCAGCGCCAATAGGGAACGAATCCGAGTAGGCGCCCGGCGCGTCGGGACCAGCGCGCATAAGAAATCGGCAGGCGGACAATATTGATGCCGGCTAAGTCCTCGGAACCGAGAGGCAGGGTGCGAAAGCCCGGCAACCAGAAGGATTCAAGATCGTAAGCGGTAGTGGTCAAAACTGTAACTGAATCGCCGCCTTCCCGCAGGCGCCGCGCCAACCAAAGAACGAGGTTCTCGTATCCACCCGGATAGGGATGAAAGCGCGGGAGGACGAATACAACATGCATAGAAGAGGCAATTATGGCACGCGCCAAGGCTGGGTCAGCCCTGCTGGGCTACGGGCACAGATGATGGATGTTCTAGCAGGTCCTTATAGCGTGCGATGACGTACTCGGGCCGCCCGTCTTCCAGCAGTTCCCCTTTATTAATCAGCAGCACGCGATCGCAGAGCTTGCTGACCATCTCCATGTCGTGCGACACCATAATCATGGTTTTCCCGCGTTCGCGAAAGCTGCGGATGCGCTGGTCACACTTCTCGCGGAATCCGGCATCGCCCACCGCCAAAATCTCGTCGATCAGCAGGATATCCGGGTCGACCTCCGTGGCCACGGCGAAAGCCAGTCGCATATACATGCCGGAAGAATACTGCTTGACCGGGGAATCGATGAATTCGCCAATCTCCGCGAAGTCTATGATGCTCTGCTCCCTTTGTAGAATCTCCCGGCGGGTAAGGCCCAGCAGCAAGCCGTTAATCAGGATATTCTCCCGCCCGGTCAGTTCGTGGTGAAACCCCGCGCCCAATTCAATCAGGGGAGCGACGCTGCCGCGAACTGTAATCTGCCCCGCACTGGGGCGATATACCCCGGCAATAATCTTGAGGATTGTGCTCTTTCCGGACCCGTTTCGGCCGATCAGGCCCAGTGTGCTGCCGTGTTGCACCTCAAAGGAGACGTGCTTAACGGCATCAAAATCATGGTAGCTGACGCGGCGGCGGTGGAACCGTGCAAAAGCCTCCCGCAACGTGTCGGGGCGTTCCTGGATGACGCGGAATCGCTGCACCACGTCCACGAAGCTGATCACGCTGGAAGAAGCTGCCACGGGCTGCCTAAACATAAAACACGAAGGATTCCTGATAGCGGCGAAACACGCCGTAGCCGATCAGCACAGCCGCTACTCCGCACGCCAGGGACATGGCAACCGATGTAAGCTGTGGGAGCAAGCCATAATAGATGCTCAGGCGAAAGCCATTTAGAACATAGAGCATTGGGTTCAGCTTGAACAGCCAGCGATGCTTAGCCGGAATAAAATCCAGGGAATAAATTATGGGCGAAAAATAGAACCAGGCTGAAAGAATGATCTGGATGATGTGGCTGATATCGCGAAAGAAAACGTTAATAGCCGCTAAGAATAGGGAAGTGCCCAAGGTGAACAGAAACAAGCCCAGCATGGGAACCGGCAAATAGATCCAGGTCCAATGGAGAGGAAAGCGCAACACCAGGACTAACAAGGCCAGCGGAATAAGTGAGAGCAGAAAGTTCACGATGTTGGAAACTACCGCCGCTACCGGGAATACCACCTTGGCAATGTGTACTTTTTTGAGCAAGTCGGCATTTCCCACTACTGATTCCACGGAGTAAGTAAGCGCCTGAGTAAAGAAAGTCCAGGGCAGCAGCATGCTCAGCAGGAAGATGGCATAGTGGTCAATCGAGAAGCGCATGATGGTGCCGAACACCAGGGTTAGCACGATCATCATGAGCAGAGGGTTGAGCAGAGCCCATACGAAGCCCAGAACCGAGCGCTTATATCGAACGCGCAGTTCCTTCATGGCCAGAGCCCAAATAAGCTCCCGATAATCGTAAATATCCCGCGTCAATTCGAACATTGCAGGTGTGGGATTGTCAGAGTGGTGAAATATTGCTTATATCCTCAGCCGGCGCCAGTGTCAACGAAGTACTAGGCGGCCGGCTCGTAAAGGTATAATTCGGCAACTTCATGGCCAAGGGCAGTGTTGTTCTTGTCGCGCACAATTCCAGCGGCTGGATCGAAAGCAGCTTGCAGGCGCTGTGCGCGGAATCGGATTGGGAAATTGTCCTGATTGACAATGCCTCTTCGGATGACACGCGAGAGCGCGTCACCCGCTTCGCCAATCGCGTGCGAATCATTGCGAATGCCGAAAATCGCGGATTTGCAGGAGCAGTGAACCAGGCAGTCAAACTGGCCACAGGGAGCGTGATTGTGGCCCTGAACCCGGATACGGTGCCGCAGCACGGGGCGCTGGACTGCCTGGCGCGGATTTTGGACACGAAAACAGGCGCAGCCGGTGGAATGCTGCTCGACCAGCAAGGGAAGCCGCAGCTTGGTTTCCTGGTGCGACGGTTTCCTACCCTGGCCAGCGCCCTGTCTGAAGTTCTAATGCTGAACCGGCTGTGGCCCTCAAATCCCTGGAATTCCAGGTATCGCTGCTTAGACCTCGACTACAGCCGCAGTCAAGAAGTGGATCAGCCTGCCGGCGCGGCGCTTGCCTTCCGCCGACACGCATGGGAGCAGGCCGGTGGCTTGGACGAGCTCTTCTATCCGGTTTGGTTCGAGGACGTCGACTTTTGCCTTCGCCTGCGCCAACTCCAATGGCGGATCGTTTACTGCCCGGAGGCGGTATTTCGCCACGCCGGCGGCCACAGCGTAAGCCGCCTCTCTTTTTGCGAGCGACAGCATTACTGGTATGCCAACCTCTTGCGATACTTTCGCAAGCACCATGGACGCGTGGCGGTTGTCCTGCTGCGGGTGGGGATTGCGTTTGGCATGCTGTTGCGGTCGCTCGCGGCATTATGTGGCGCAATGCCCGAATCCGTGAAGAGATTGCACGCCATCCGCGCGTACGCAGCGGTGACGTGGCGATACGGCATCCTGGGTGCCGCTCCCGCAAGAACCGTTACGCCGGTGCTGGAGGGCTCCTCCGCCCTGCGAAGGTGAGCAGGAGTGTTCCTGCTGCCGGCTGTTCGTCCAGTTTCGCGCATCAACTGCTAGAATTGGTGAGCGTAGGCGATTTGCCCGAATCCAGCATGCATGCGGCCAGGAGAAGAAATCTATGAAGGGTGTGGTCTTGGCGGGGGGATTGGGTACGCGCCTCCATCCCCTCACCCGCGTCATCAACAAGCACCTGCTACCGGTTTACAACCAACCCATGATTTTCTATCCCCTGCAGGCGCTTGTGAATGCCGGCATCCGTGAGATCCTGGTGGTAACGGGCGGCCAAGGCGCTGGCGACTTCCTTCGCCTGCTCTCCAACGGGAAGGATTTCGGCCTCAAGCACCTCAACTACACCTATCAGGAAGGGGAAGGGGGCATCGCGGATGCCTTGCGTCTGGCGGAGCACTTTGTAGATAACGGTCCCATGTGCGTGATCCTGGGTGACAACATCATCGAAAACAACATTTGCGCCGCCGTCGAAAGCTTCCGCCGGCAACCGCAGGGAGCGCACATACTGCTCAAGGAAGTGGAAGATCCGGAGCGATTCGGCTGCCCAGAAATTATAAACGGGCGCATTGTTCGCATTGAGGAAAAGCCCAAGCTGCCGAAATCCTCTTACGCTGTCACCGGCCTGTATTTGTACGATTCAACCCTCTTTGACAAGATTCGGACTTTGAAACCTTCTGCGCGGGGAGAATTGGAAATTACCGACGTAAATAACCTGTATCTGCGAGAGGGAGGGCTCCACCACACCATTCTGGAGGGCTGGTGGACTGATGCCGGCACGTTTGAATCGCTGCGGCGGGCCGCCAATCTGGTGGCACAGACCGGCGCCAACAAAGTGCCCGATCCCGTTTCCAAAGCTTCGAGTTCGCCGGCAGTAACAGGTGCGCGCGGATGAAAGTCTTCGTAACCGGCGGCGCAGGCTTCATTGGATCAAATTTTATCCACCACCTGCTCTCCCTGCCCGTCTCCTACAGCGTCATCAACTACGATGCGTTGACCTATGCGGGAAATCTACTGAACCTGGAGCGGGTCGCTTCCCACCCGGGTTATGGCTTTGTCAAAGGCAACATCTGTGATGCGGCAGGTGTGCGTGCCGCCATGGAGGGCTGCCAGGCGGTGGTCCATTTTGCCGCCGAGTCGCACGTGGATCGCAGTATTTATGAGCCGGCGCCGATCATCGAAACCAATGTTCGCGGTACCCTGGTTCTACTGCAGGTAGCTCGCGAACTTAAAATTTCGCGCTTCGTTCATGTGTCCACGGACGAGGTGTACGGCGACATTCCCAGGGGTCGTGCTTCCGACGAAACTTATCCCCTGCAGCCCAACAGCCCGTATTCCGCCAGCAAGGCTGCCTCGGACATGCTGGTCCGCTCGTTCGTGAAAACCTACGGTTTTCCCGCCATAATCACGCGCGCCTCCAATAACTACGGGCCTTATCAGTTCCCGGAGAAATTTATCCCCCTGATGATTGCTAACGCCCTGGAGGATAAGCCGCTTCCCATATATGGCGATGGCCTGCAGGAACGCGACTGGCTGTACGTGGAAGATCATTGCCGCGGCCTGTCCGCGGTTCTGGAGCGCGGGCGCGAGGGTGAGGTGTACAACATCGGCGGCGGGAACACGGAGACTAACCTGGCAATGGTGCGGCGCATTCTGGGTGTGCTGGGCAAACCGGAAAGCCTGATCAGGCCGGTGGCCGACAGGCCTGGACACGACCGGCGCTACGCGCTCGATTGTTCCAAGCTCAGCAGGGAAATGTCCTGGTCGCCTCGCATGAACCTGGAGCAGGGGATTCAGCAGACAATTGCCTGGTACCGCTCGAATGGCGCATGGCTGCAGCACGTGCGCAACGGAGATTACCAGCAGTATTACGAAAAGTACTACACGCACCGCGAGAAGTCGTTAAAAACAGTCACGGCCTGAATGCCTGAATCGGGAGCATCGTGCAGGTAAGTGAGACGAAAATCCCAGGCGTGTACCTCATTCGCCCGCAGGTATATGAGGACGCGCGCGGATTTTTTTTTGAGAGCTACCACCAGGCGAAACTCGAGGAGTGCGGCATCCGGGAGTCATTCGTTCAGGATAACCATTCCAAATCCTACAAGAACACTGTGCGCGGCCTGCATTACCAGCTCAAGCATCCGCAAGCCAAGTTGTGCCGGGTAGTGCAAGGCGAGGTCCTGGACGTGGCCGTAGATATTCGTGTGGGATCGCCATACTTCGGACGATGGGTCTCGGCCATTCTCTCCGCCCAAAACAAACAGCAGATCCTGATTCCGCGCGGCTTCGCTCATGGTTTTGCGGTGCTTTCTGAAACCGCTGAGTTCCTCTATAAGTGCACTGATTTCTACTATCCGGATGACGAGCACGGGGTGCTGTGGAGTGATCCGGAAATGGGCATTCCGTGGAATATCACGGAGCCGGTGGTTTCCAAAAAAGATGCGGCGTACAGAGCCTTGGCCCGAATAGCGGCGGAATCATTACCACAGTACGGCAGCTAAAGAAGTGAAAAATTATTCCATATCCATGATCTCAGGGCTGCAAGACTGATGGAAAGTAGACGTATTAGCAGCGCGCCTGATGCTGCAGCAAAGCCATGGCCCACTTTATGGCTGCTGATCGCCATTGCCGCAATAAACCTCACACTGTGTCTGGCGACCGTGCACGTATTCCGCACCACCGCATATGTTACGGCTGGAGATATGCGATATCTAGTTGTTGCGGCGGTTATTGTGAACATACTGACCGCCGGCCTCCCGGTGCACTTTCACTGGCGGTTCCGTTGGCGACAAGGATTCGCTGCAGTTCTCGCCGCCGAGTGTTTCGTTTCAGGAGTAACTTTTGCGCTTGTTCGGGTACTAAGAATTCCCGCGTCTGATTTCCGCACACACGTTATTGGAACCGTCTACGCCTTATTCATTTACCTACATCTTGGCGCTTTGTTGATTTTCTCTTTTAAGAACCAGGCGGGCGAAGCTTCTGAGCGATCATCAACGACTGCGTTCCGCATATGGATCTTTGCAGTGTCGCTGCTTATCTATGGTGCGCTAACGCCCTGGGCGAAGATTGCTTGCTTTCCGACGGCGGACGAGCCCCACTATCTGCTGCTGACTCACAGCCTTGTCTTCGATCACGATTTTGACCTGGCCAACAATTACGCCAGAGGGGATTATAGGCGGTTCTATCCGGCAAAGATTGATCATCACACCGTTACCAATGCACGTGGGCAGGAACTCCCGGTGCACGATGTGGGAATTTCCGTGTTGCTCGTTCCCGGCTATGCCATGGCCGGGCGCCTTGGTGCGATGTTCGAGTTAGATATATTCGGTGCGCTTCTGGCACTCGGCATGTTTGTTGTGGGGATGAAACTTGGGGCCGCCCCGAGGGCGGCGCTCACGGCCTGGGCTCTGTTTGCGTTTACTTCTCCATTGGCCATCTATAGCTCTCAGATATATCCAGAGATTGTCGGCGCTGGACTAATCACCTGGGCTGTGGTGGCGCATATCCGGTTTACGGAATCGCGGAAATGGAGGTACCTGTGGCTGGCTGCATTAGCCCTTGCGTTGCTGCCATGGTTCTCAATCCGATACTGGTTCCTGCTCGGCCCGATGCTGGCAGTCATGGCTTTACACGTGATGATGCCCATCCAAAGTGGCCGGTATATCGTTCTCAAGGGATTGGTGGTCATCTTCCTGCCGCTGCTTGTATCTGTGGCATTGTTCGGCGCTTTTGACTCCTACTACTACCAGACGCTGACTCCGAATGCCGGATACGTGTTGTTTATGCGCCACAGGCCGTCACTATTCACTCTGCATTTCCTGCCGGGTTTCGCAGGTTTGCTGTTTGACCGCGCATTCGGCCTATTAACTACCGCGCCGGTTTATCTGCTGGCGTTCGCGGGATGTTGGGTACTCTGGCAACGCCAGCGGTGGCAGGGGGCGCTTGTTATATCACCAGCGGCCGCTTATGTATTGCTCGCTGCCCTGAACCGATTCTGGTATGGAGGGTGGGCGCCTCCTCCGCGGTACATCGTTAGTGGAATTGCAGTCCTGGCGCCGGTTGCGGGCTTGGTATTGTCCCGGCGAACTCCGCGCGTCCTCCTGTTAGTGCTTTCCGCCTGGAGTTTTTTTATCGCCATTGCATACACCGCATTTACGCAGACCCGCTACACCTATTGGAACGTGAACACAGGAGCGCTTAGCGATTTTCTTGCTTCCACCATCGGCTTCCATTTCGGTGCGGTATTTCCCTCGCTGATCCGAGCCAGTTCCTGGGATTACCTGCTGTGTGTCATATGGGGTTTAGCCGCCCTGGGCTGTCTCTGGCTGCTGGTCGGTTCCGCACCAACGAACCAGCAACACGGTGATACAGGTGAAGTCCTCTTGGGGGCAATTCAGCCGCGCGCCACCGGGCAGTAAATGCTGCAGGTTGTGTGCCCCGGACGCACTCGAGGTGATTGATGGTGCCACGTTCTACGCTGAACTGCTGCTGAATTGCTATCTCACAGAGACTTTCGATCCGGGAGTGTGGGGCAGGGAAGACCCGTTCCCTCTCTGGGCAGTCGAATTGACCTGCTCGAAGCGGTAGATCGCAGTCGTCCCGAAGGCACGAACTAGGCTCAGGCCAGCCCAACTTTTGTTCCATAAATCTTCCTGCTGCGGGCTTAGCTTGTCCCGATGTACCACAGCGTACCGCACACCCAATTTTTGAAACGCACGGATAGACTCGGCAGACGGCATGTTTGCTGCTTGAACGAACCTTTCTTGGTAACCCGCCGGGGGATGACTGGTGTAGCCGTTAACCAGCGGCTGCCAGTGATAAACGCTAGCAAACACATACTCCGCCTGCTCGTATGGATCGAGATATTCCTTGGTTGGAAGTTCCAGGGTTACTGACCCGGCCGGTTGAACCGCCAGCCATTTGTATTCCGGTGCAACGTGAGCCGGGTCCATTACACGTGCAAAATGGTAAGGAGCAACGTTGAACTCCATTGAAATGCCGATCAGCAGTGCAATAAAGACCAACATCTTGACCCTAATGTCGGCGCGGGGCAATCGCTTGCAACAGTCGGCAATCACTCGAAACCCGGTGCCGGCCAGGACAGCGACACCGGCGATCATAGCCAGACCGAATCTCGCCGGCACGCGGAACGCTCCCATGCCGGGAATCACGTTCCGTAGCACCAGAAAGGGAAGTCCAATGTGAGTAACGCGATCGTGGATGTGAAGGTAAGGGCCGAGGGAAAGCACATAGGAAGAGACGATCAAGAGCACGGACCCGAGTATCAGGGCTCTCTCAATGGTTTGTTCCTCATTGTCGGATTCGGCAAGAGACTTCAGTCTGAACACCCCAAGCAAAGAGAGGCCCATGGGAATGAAGCCCATGAATAGGCGCTTTTCCCATCCGTATTGGTGGGAGTTGAATCGCTTCAGAAGATTAGTGTAAATGCTGTTCGGGAAGCCAGCCACTTCAAGGTAACTGGAAAGGGGATTCGCAGAGGCTTCGATGCTCATCTCGAACAGCTCGGCTGGATCTATGGTGCCCGCTTTCTCCATGCGCAGATAGGGCAGTACCACCGGCAGCAACAATACGCCGCTGACAACGCCGGCTAGGGCCAGTTTGTATATGGCCTGCTTGGTTATGGCCTTCGGCCAGGCGATTAGAATACCCACAAAATAGCAAGCCGCGGTGAGAATGCTCAGGTATCCAAGATATAGAGAACACAGTATCTGCAGGACGAGGAAAATTACCAAGCCCGCCAAGGCGTGCGTGCGTTTGGACTTCAGGAAAAGAAACAAAAACAGCACCACTGCCGGAGTCCACTCAAGATTCAGAAGCTGCATGTGGTCCAGTATGGCTAATCGCGGAAAAGCAAAAGCATAAATGAATCCCGCCAGAGCCGCAGCCAGCAGGTGTCCGGTCAAAATCCGCATAAGCAGGTACATAGTTATCAGAGACAGCACGAACGACCCGACGATCACAAGGTTATGCGCAAGGATGGGATTCCTGGTGACGACAAAGGCAGGCAGAAAGAGCAGCTGGTCACCGAACCAATTTTCCGAGCATGCCAAGGTGGATTTTGCAGGGTAGAACATGTTCATGTTCCACAACTGCCGGGGTTGGGTGAGCAGAGCATGAGCCACCCAGCTGTGTACGTAGGTGCTGAACTTGCTGTCCCCCAGTTCGACCAGATGAGTGTTCATCTGAAATAGAAAAGGGTAAGTGAAATAGCCAGTCAGAAAGATGCCCAGAATGAAAACGGTCGCAGTTTCCAGGAGGAGTCTTCGAGTGCTGCTTACTGGGGAAGGCAAGTGGGCCGGAATTTCCGGGCGCTCCTGCAATTTCTGATCACTCAACATTTGGGCGTAGTGTACCACTCGATAAAATATGAGTTGCGTTCTCGAGTTGACTCCAGCGAACGTTCTGATGACGTCCGTGCAGCGTCAGGCAGATTCACGATTCCAGCCAAGGTTCAGGAGCCACAGACAGGCAACGCTCAGGAACGCCCAAACCGCCGCAAGGATTTGATCGCCCCGCGTGTTGCGTATCAGGGAGGGGAATACTACATCAAAGTCAAATTTGAAGTGCATGCGGACCAACAGGTCCAGTTGAGAGGTCGCCAAGTCGATCATATGGGGATAGCGCACCGCGGAAAAGCCGGTATAAGCTATCGCCATAAGGGCGCTCCACAAAAGAGCGGCACCGAATAGCCAGCGCTGTGTCCAGCGGCGCAAAAGGAGCGCAGCGGCCGGCGCCCACAGCAGGACAGCGCCGAGCGCATAGCGCGCCGGCGGACAGTCGCCTCCGGGCCAATTTTGACTGAAGGCCATAAACACCAGATAAGAAAATGATGCCGCAGTGAGCGCAGCCACCGGCCAAAGAGTCTTCTTTAACCCAGGCAGGAGTCCGGCCATGGCCCACAGGTAGATAGGCGCTATCGGGATTAGCCCCTGCAATCTGTCGAACATCAGACCCACTAAGCCTCGAACGGGTTCGATATGCGCATACTGCGGATAGACGGCAGCGACTCGCAAATAGCCTGCATTGGGCAAAAGAGTGCCGAAATGACGAGAATCGAACCAGGCAAATACCGCCAGAGACAGGCAAAGGGGAAAGGCCAGGGCTGCCAGGTGACCACCGGCCCTCGGCTTGCGGTGAATAAAGATGAACAGTGCGATCACTGCCAGGAGAGGGCCCACATACATCCAGTAGCGAATGCACAACCAGGGCAGCAGAGCTAAGAGGGTTCCCATATACCACAGAAGCCTTCGTTGTCCCAACTGGATAAATCTGCTGAACAAAATCACGGCCCATAGGGCTCCGGCTGCACCCGCGGTTTCTGGATAGAGCTGGGAGTTGTAGATCATCAGGGGAGCGGAAAATGCGAATAAGCCCCAAACAAGAATGGCGGATCCTGTGGCAGCACCCAATTCCACAGCGGCTTCAAAGATGCCCAGCGCGAGCAGGGAGCTGACGATGTTCACCGTCAGCATGGCTCCCGTCCAGCCGGCCCAAGCGTAACCGGGGGCCATCAGAATCGGGAGACCAACGTCGTGCCACAGCATGGCGGTATCATTGCGCCCAGGGACCGTCTCCGGTGCCATTTGTCTTGGATAATATGCGAGGTAGTCCTGGTGGGCGTAATTGTTCGCTAAATCAAAGTCGTGGTCGCGTACCAGGCTGTGAGTGAGGAGAAGATAATGGGGTTCATCGCCGGTTATTCTCGAGCTCACTCTCATCCAACCGGTTGTGCCAGCATAAACCAGCAGGCTCGCGCATAGTATCCAAACGCGTAACGAGCGCCTGCTGGCGAGGTGTGCGTTGGCCCAGGCATAGAAAACCGTAACTGAGGCAAGGCCGAGCAGAAACACCGCCTGAATCAAGCCTAGCGCATACAGTCTCTCCTCTGGCCTGGGCAAACGAAGGACGCGTGGCAGGAATAAGGGCAAGGCAGAAACCACAACAGTACCGCAGAGAACCTGATTCAGTCGTTGTTGCCAATTTCCCAGGAGGGCAAATAAAAGGATTAGAACGAAGAAACTGACGTTAATCACGAGTGTCCAGGGAAGTAACGCAGGCAGGCGGCCGGTAATGGCATATCCGGCTGTGTGAAGCACGTGCCGAACAACCACCGCCGAGCCCACATTGATGACAGCAACGGCGACCGTTAATTCCCAGGAGAGGCTGCTCCACAATGAGCCGCTTCGGGGCGACTGCTGGATGGGAGTCTTCGGGCGTGGACTGGTGCGCAAGGATTCAGTGCTGTACATAGAAGCAGGCTGACTGATCGCTGATAAGGATTTCGCGAATGAATGAGCATACTAAAAACCTACTATGATTGCATTCGGAATTTCCTGATCACCTGTTTCAGTTTATTGCTGTTGATGCAATTATGGAGTGAGCGCTAAAGCTGTCGGGGCTCATATAGAATGCATAGCAGTTGCTGAGGAGCAGCTGCATTCTGCGATCCCGATGGTGTGAATGAGCTATGAGTAGTACTACGAAGCTGGTGATTGTTGGCGGATGTGGCCACGTCGGTTTGCCTCTGGGCATTTTGCTGGCAAATAAGCCACAGGCCCAGGTTATGTTGCTGGACACCGACGCCGCGAAGGTCGAGTGCATCAACAGCGGCCGCATGCCATTTTTGGAGGCTGGCGCCGAGGCCATGCTGCGGCGCGTCGTAGGCTCCACCTTGCGTGCCACACTCGATTCTTCTTGCCTGCGTGACGCCGATATTGTCATTACTGTGGTGGGCACTCCGGTAGATGAGCACCTGAATCCTACCGTCAACGAACTCTACCGCACAGTGGATAAACTGGTAGAGCAGATGCGACCTGGTTCGGTCCTGATTCTACGCAGCACGGTTTACCCGGGCGTCACCAAGCTGGTGCACGACCGCATTCAGGCTCGAGGCGGCTCCATCCAGGTTGCTTTCTGCCCGGAGAGAATTACGGAGGGCAACGCCCTCGAAGAATTAACCAAGCTGCCGCAGATCGTGGCCGCTTTTGAGCCTGATGCCCTGCGCCGGGCTCACGAGCTCTTCCGCAGCATCACTCCCACCATCATCGAACTCACGCCGTTGGAGGCGGAATTGGCCAAGCTCTTTACCAATAGCTGGCGCTACCTTAATTTTGCTATTTCCAATCAGTTCTACATGCTGGCCGAAAGCTATGGCCTGGACTTTTACAGGATTCATGACGCTGTTACCCGCGAATATCCTCGCATGCGCAGCTTCGCTCGCGCGGGATTTGCCGCCGGCCCCTGCCTGCTGAAGGACACGCTGCAGCTTGCCGCTTTTGCCAGCAACAATTTCTTTCTCGGCCACGCTGCCATGTTGATCAACGAGGGCTTGCCTAACTTCCTGGTCGGTCAGTTGCGCAGCCACGATCTGAGCAACCATTCGGTGGCCATCTTGGGCATGGCCTTCAAGGCGGGATCCGATGACCGGCGCGACAGCTTGTCTTACAAGCTCAAGAAGCTGCTGCAGGTGGAAGCCCGGGAGGTGTATTGCACTGATCCTTATGTTCCCGACCCGTCATTGGTTCCGCTGGAGAAGGCGCTTGCATGCGCCGACATTGTGATTCTGGGTGCGCCGCACGCCCTGTATCGCGAGCTGGAAATTCCCTCGGACAAGCTGGTGGTGGACGTCTGGGGGTTCTGGCCCGCCCACAAGCCGTCGCGGCAGCAGAGCCAGGCCGCGTCGCTGGTTTGATATACAGGCTTAGTCAATGAAAATTCTGGTTTCCGGCTCGGCCGGTTTTATCGGTGGTTACCTGGTAGAGGAATTGCTACGCCGGGGCCACGAGGTGATTGGGCTGGACAATTTCACCAAGTATGGCGAAGTCCGCAAGTCCTACGATAGCGATCCTCGTTACCGGCTCGTTCGCGGCGACGCTAAAGACGTCTCGCTGATGAAAGATTTGCTGCGGGACTGCGACCAGTTTCTGGCTGGCGCCGCCATGATTGGCGGCATCTCGTTTTTTCACGAGTTTGCCTACGACCTGCTGGCGGAAAACGAGCGCATCACTGCAGCCGCGTTTGACGCCGCCATTTACGCCCACCGTCATTGCCGTCTGCAGAAGATTACGGTTCTCTCATCCAGCATGGTCTTTGAGTCCACCACGGAGTTTCCTACTCCCGAGGGGGCGGAGCGCCGGTCGCCTCCACCGCGTTCCACTTACGGATTTCAAAAGCTGGCCACAGAATATTTCGCTTATGGAGCGTGGCAGCAATACCGCCTGCCCTACACCATTGCCCGGCCCTTCAACTGCATCGGGGTGGGCGAAAAGCGGGCTTTGCGCGACCGCGACATCCAAAGCGGCAACGTGAAGCTCGCCATGTCCCATGTGGTGCCCGATCTGGTGCAGAAGGTTTTGAAGGGGCAGGACCCGTTGCACATCCTGGGATCCGGGCAGCAGGCACGGCACTACACCTATGGCGGCGATTTGGGCGTTGGCATCCGGCTCTGCATCGAACACCCGGCGGCCCTCAACCAGGATTTCAATCTCTCCACGCCCGCGCGCCATACTGTGCTTGAAGTGGCGGAGATGATCTGGAAAAAGATTCACGGGAACAGCAAGGCATTTCGCTATGTCAGCGACCCGCCTTATGAATACGATGTGCAGGAGCGCTCGCCGCAGACGGAGAAGGCGGCCAGACTCCTGACCTTCCGTGCTCAGACCTCGCTGAGCGAGGCGCTCGACGAGGTCATCCCGTGGATTGCCCAGCAGATCGAGGTGGGGCAGATCTGAGCGTGGAGCATGGAAGACGACCTGGAAGTCATCTACGAAAGGCGCTTTGCCGGCAGCGAACAACAGCGGGAAAGGGTCTGGCGGGTGTTGACGTCTCGCTTTTTTCAGAAATGGGTGCAGCCCACGGATGTGGTCCTCGACGTCGGCGCTGGCTATTGTGAGTTCATCAATAACATCCAGGCCGAAACTAAGTACGCGCTGGACTTGAATCCCGCAACGGCGGCGCGGGCGGGCTCAGATGTCAGCGTCTTGTCGCAAGATGTAACCACTGTCTGGGCCCTGCCCTCGGACTCCGTCGATGTGGTCTTCAGCAGCAATTTTTTCGAGCATCTCCCTGCCAAGGATGCCTTGCAGCATTGCCTCCGGGAAATTCGCCGCGTGCTTCGGCCAGGCGGACACCTGGTGGCGATGGGACCCAATATTCGCTTCTGCTACGACGTTTACTGGGATTTTTTCGACCATTTTCTCCCTCTCAGCGAACGCTCCCTCGTGGAAGCGCTGGAGATCGTCGGATTTAACGTGGAACGCGCCATTCCACGTTTCTTGCCCTTCACCATGAAAGGGAAGAAACCGCCACCAGCTGCCCTCATTCGCCTTTATCTTCAAATGCCTGTCTTCTGGAAACTGCTGGGCAGGCAATTTCTGGTCGTGGCGCGTAAGCCCTAGATGGAGCCGCTTACCATACTGATTCCCGTTTACAACGAAGGCCCTAATTTCCCAGCCCTGTGGAAGGAGTTATGTTCGCAGATCCATTCGAAATTTATTGCCTTTGTAGTTCACGACTTTCCCGAGGACGATACCGTTCCTGTCGTGAAACAACTCGCGCTCCAAGGCGACACCCGTCTCCGGTTGCTGCAGAATAGCTTTCGACCCGGCGTCGTAGGCGCGATTTTGACGGGATTTCAGCAGGTGGAAAGCGGCCCGGTCCTGGTGGTGATGGCTGATCTCTCTGACGATCTTGGCCGCGTGGATGAAATGCTAGACCTATATCGCCGTGGGTACAAGCTGGTGGCCGGCAGCCGCTACATGAAAGGCGGCAGCCAGCAGGGAGGTCCCTGGTTCAAACAGTTACTTTCGCGCACTGCCGGCCTGAGCCTGCACTGGCTGCGCGGTATTCCCATTCATGACGCTACGAATGCATTCAAAATTTACGATAAAGAAATGCTGAGCACCTTGAGTATCGAAAGCCGGGGCGGCTTCGAAATGAACCTCGAGATCACGGTGAAGGCTTTTCTCGCGGGCCATCCCATGGCTGAAGTTCCCACGCGCTGGCGCCACCGCACTGCTGGGCGATCGCGTTTCCGCCTCTGGGCGTGGCTGCCGCATTACTTGAGATGGTATGTGTACGCATTTCGTCCCGTGCACAAAATGTGATGTGGCAGGCTCCAGCCCGGGCGGCCGCGCAGATCAATTACGGACCCGGTAATGAGTGAGTACCTGCATCAGCACGCGAGCGAAATAATGTGCGGTATTCACGGCGGCTTCCTCGAGGTGCGGGCGAATAGGGGCAGGCTGAGATAGAATGCCGCCAAGACCACCACCCAGATCGGAACAAACGGCAGCGAGGGCAACAGGTAGCCAGAAACTCAGAACCTGGGCGCTTGGGCCCAGAGGTTCTCGGTGCCGGAGAAGACCTAGCGACCATGCGCCGGATTGAGAGAGCCGCAAACAAGATTCTTGAGCCGACGACGCGCTGGGCAGCGCCAT
>DATFDP010000052.1:0-19042 GCA_035252015.1 Terriglobales bacterium | reverse complement strand
TGGTGGCGCAGCGGGCTGTCGGGCGCGAGCGCGTCCATCATGAGTTCGACATAGCTGCTGATAACCATCAGCAAATTATTGAAGTCGTGGGCGACGCCTCCGGCCAGCTGCCCGATAGCGTCCATCTTCTGTACCTGCGCCAGCTGCTCCTCCAGCTTGTGGCGCTCGGTAATGTCGCGATCATTGGAAATAAAATGGGTGATCTGGCCGGCAGCGTCGAGCACCGGGGTAATGGTTTTCTCCGCGTAATAGAGCTCCCCGTTCTTCTTGCGGTTGATCATCACCCCGCGGTAAACCTCGCCGCGCAGGAGGGTCTGCCACATCTCCTGATAGAAACGCCCATCATGCATTCCTGATTTGAGCAACCGTGGATTCTGCCCCACCACCTCGTCACTGCCATAGCCGGTAAGCTTTTCAAAAGCGGGGTTGACGTACTCGATCCTGCCCTCGCGGTTGGTCATCACCACCACGTCGGCGGATTGCTCTACAGCGCTGGAGAGTTTGCGCAGTTTCTCTTCCGTTCGCCGCCGCTCGGTGACATCGCGGAAATTAAAGACCACAGAGCCCACCGCGGGCTCATGCAGCCAATTAGTGCCTACTCCTTCAATGTCGCGCAAGGCTCCGTTGTGATATTGGAACGACACCTGCAGCGGTTCTGCGGGCTGCTGCAGCAATTCGTGCCACCAGCGCCGGGCCAGGCCGGGGTCCTCCCCATTCAGCAGCTCGAAACCGTTGCTGCCCAGCAGTTCTTGGACGGCAAGTCCCAACACTCGCGGGCAGGAGTTGCTGGCCCACTGGATCACTCCTTCGGCACTCATGAGCACAGTGGCGTCAAACGCATTTTCCACTAGCGCTCGGAAATGCTGCTCGCGGGCGCGCAACTCGGCCTGCGCCTGCTTAAGACGCTTCTGGTGCTCCTGCAGGCTGAGGGCAAAGCGCAGGGTGCGTTGCAGGGTGGCAGGGTCGAGCTTTCCCTTGGCCAGGTAGTCGCAAGCGCCGCTCTGCATGGCCTGCACCGCGACCTGCTCGTCGCCATGCCCGGTGAGAAACACCACCGGGGTTTCCAGCCCGCGCCGGCGCACTTCGCGCAGCAAGTCCAGTCCCGTCTCCAGCCCCAGCTGATAGTCGAGAAAGAGCACGTCATACGTGGCTTGTTGCAGCTGTTGCAGGGCAGGCGCTACCGCATGAGCATGGGCCAGGTAGACCGGAACCTGGGGCAGCGCCCCGGCCAGCAGATGACGAAACAAAGCAATATCGTCATCGCTGTCATCCACCAGGAAAATACGCAGCGGCTGTTTGCCGGCCGCCGGGCCAGAGTCAGCAGGCGAAACTCTCATGCTCGGCGCAAGCACCGACGTAACTTTGGACGTGCTCACAGGCTCACGCTAACATGTGCTGTTCCGCTGCTCGTTGTCGTGCCACCACTTACAAAGGGGCGGGCATTCCCATCTACAAACCTTTCCCAAAAATGGAGGCCGGAAGCACGAAAGTGCTGCTCCGGCTCCGCCTTACCTCCGTCTTAAATTTCCCATTTTTGAAATGGATAAGCTGGCGGGGTGCTGTTTTAGGTTGCATACCGCACCCCCGGGCGCCACTATCAAAGCAGAAGCAATTGCAGTGCTGGGCCCATTTTGATGGGTGCGCTGGATACGGTCGCCCGCTCAGGCGGGCACTAATGGACCAACCGAGCGCAGCCGTTCTTCGGCATGGCGGCGGACTTGGGGTGCGGGAGCTGCGTAGCATGCTCCCGTTAGCCTCCTGGAGGCCGGACCGACCCTCCCAGCGTGGTGAGAAGAACGCTGCACCCTTCCCGGAGGACTCCATGCATATTGCTGCTCACTTGCCTTCCTCCGGCAACGCTAATCGCGATGTGTGATTAGGACTGACAGCTGAGCCGCACGCAATCAGAGTGCGTGCGGTCTTGTGTCGCCTGGAAGCGCAAAGGCTGCTCCTCGTGGGGCACCGCTTGCGGCGGGCCGCTCTACGGTCCGGAAAGGCTCTTTTATGCGTACCTCGTCTCGCCTTGTGTGCCTGCTGTTTGCTATCTGCCTGCTGCCGCTGCTTTGCGCGGCGCAGCTTGAGCCTGCGTTTTCCGGCGGCCATGCTCCCAGAGCTGCCAAAGGAGAGGTCCTGGTCAAATTCCGCGAGGTGAGCGCCGGTGAGTTGCAGGGCCTGGCACGGGTGCACAACCTCGATCGCAGCCGTCGCCTGGGTGGAGTGGCGCGTCTCTACCGCTTCCGCTCCCGTTCCCGGAGCACCGAGGAGCTGGTGCGGCAATTCTCTTTCCGCGCCGATGTTCTCTATGCCGAGCCCAATTATGTAGTCCAGGCTGTGCAGCAGCCAAATGATCCTCGTTTTGCCGAGCTGTGGGGCCTGCACAATATTGGCCAGTCTTTCGGGTTCCCGGCCGGAACCGCGGGAGCCGATATCAGGACCCTGGAAGCCTGGGGTTTCTCCACCGGAAGCACGAACCACGTGGTCGCCGTGGTTGATACCGGGATTGACTACACGCATCCTGACCTGCAGGCCAATATCTGGTCAGCCCCCGCGCCGTTCGCCGTGACCATTGCAGGTTCCACGGTGAACTGCCCGGCCGGCAGCCACGGCTTCAACGCCATCACACTAGCCTGCGATCCCATGGACGACAACAAGCACGGTACTCACGTCTCCGGCACCATCGGTGGCGCCGGGAATAACGGGCAAGGCGTAGTGGGAGTGAACTGGACCACGCGGCTGATGGGCATCAAGTTTCTGGATGCCACCGGTTCGGGCTATGTTTCCGACGCGATCAACGCGATTGAGTTCGCCATCCAGGCAAAGAATGCCTTCGGCGCAGCCGCTGATGTGCGCGTGCTTTCCAACAGCTGGGGCGGAGGCGGCTTCTCGCAGGCCTTGCTGGACGAAATCAAGCGGGCGGGCGACAACAACATGCTGTTCGTGGCAGCCGCGGGAAACAATGGCTACAACAACGACCTCAGCGCCTTTTATCCGGCCAGCTATAACGCAACCAACCTGATCGCCGTTGCCGCCACTGACAACAACGACATGCTGGCTTCGTTTTCTAATTATGGCCCCACCAGCGTGCAACTGGGCGCTCCCGGCCTCAACATTTTATCTACCGTGCTGAGCGGGCAGTACGGCTATCTCAGCGGCACGTCCATGGCGGTGCCTCATGTTTCCGGGGCTGCTGCGCTGGTGCTCTCGCGATGCGCATTGAGCACGCCCGCGCTGAAGGCGAACCTGACGGAACAGGTTGACCTGGTGCCCGCGCTGAACACAATTACGGCCAGTGGAGGACGCCTGAACGTCAACAACGCGCTGCGCGACTGCACGGCGCCGGTGGGCCTCTCTCCGGGCGCGCTGGCATTTGCGCGCCAGGTGGTGAACACAGTGAGCACACCGAAGACGGTCACCATTACCAATCGCCAGCCCATTTCGCTGGCAGTGGCCGGCATTTCAGCGGATGGCGACTTCCGCCAGAGCAACAACTGTGGCCAGCAGCTTGCGCCGGGCGGCGCCTGCAAGATTACGGTCACGTACAATCCCACTGCCGTGGGATATGCTAGCGGCGCGCTCACCGTGACGCATAATGCCGCCAACAACCCGCAAAGTGTGCCGCTTTCGGGTTACGGCATCGTTCCTGCCGCAGTAACGCCGCAAAACATCAACTTTGCCGGCGTGGTCTTGGGCAGCAGCAGCCGCGCCCAGTACGTCAAGCTGACAAATAACCAGCCCACTCCGCTGGGCATGAATGGCATCAGCATTAGCGGCGCATTCGCTCAGACCAATACCTGCGGAACAGCGGTTGGCCCACTGCAGAGCTGCAACGTACTGGTGACCTTCACACCGGTGGCTCTCGGCGAGCACTCCGGAACGCTCACCATCAATTACAACGCCAGCAATAGCCCGCAAACGGTCACACTGGCGGGAACCGGCGTTTCGCGAGTGACGCTCTCTCCCGCCACGTTGGACTTTGGCGGAGTTGTTGTGGGCTCCACCAGCCTCCGCCGGACCGCCAGCCTGATGAACAGTCAGAAGAACGCCAACCTGGCGATCACCAGCGTTAGTGCCAGCGGCGACTTCACGCAGACTAACAATTGCGGAACCCAACTCGGTCCCAGCCTGACGTGCGTGATCAATGTGACCTTCAAACCATCGGCCATGGGGCTGCGCAGCGGCTCGGTCGTCATCACCACGAATGTCCCGGAGAGCCCGCACGTACTGAGGCTCTCCGGTACCGGCTTGGGATTGCCGGATCTGACAGAAAGCTCGGTTAACCCGCTGGGTACACTGGCGGCCGGCAAGAGCACACAGGTGAGCGACACGACAGTAAACCGCGGAGCGGGCAATACCGTCAGCTCAACCACGCGCTACTACCTTTCCAGCACCGTGAGCAGCACTCCCGCGGGGGTCTTGCTTTCCGGCTCGCGAGCGGTGCCGGCCCTGGCTGCCGGGAGTTCCTCAATTGGAACAGCCACCCTGACCGTTTCGCCCTATGTGCCCGTCGGCAACTACTATGTGCTGGCCTGCGCTGACGCTAACAATTTCGTGGCCGAGTCGAACGAGAACAACAACTGCGCGGCTTCTGCCCTGGTGCAGGTAGCCGCGCATTAGAGTTGGGAAGCAATAGACCTATCAAAAGCTGCACACCGCATGCATCGCGCTGAAGCGCCGCAGGATGACTCCTGAAGCGCTTGAGATCAGGTTTTATCCGTGTGAATCCGCGGCTACAAAGCTAAGGCGCGAAGCGAATAATCCCAAACCGGCTGGGGTTGTGAAATGCTTCGTGCTGCGCCACGACTGTGCTCCAGGCCATCAGCGAGCGCTGATCATCGTTCCCGATGCCTTCGGCGCGGTAAAAATTGCCGCGCCACTCGCCGCCGGGCGCGATGTGAGTTTTCATCACGCTGAGCGGAATCCGCATCTCGCACATCCACAGGTGCTGCTTTTCATCAATCCGCACTGCGTGTTCGAAGCCGGAGTTCCAGCCGGCATCATTGAAAGGCTTCTTGTCGAGGTCAATCTCCAAGTCAAGCCACTGATTGTTGGGCGCCACCTCAAACTCGTAATAGTGGTTGACCTTTTTGGGTTCAGGATTGATGAATACCTCCACCACGTCCCGCTCCCACAGCTCCCAGCGCTCCTTGGCCGGGTCTTCGCCCTTATAGACATTTATTTCGTGGTATTTGCACCAGAAAGCGAAGTAGACGTACTTCTCGCTCCACAGGCTGGCTACTTCCGTTTTTAGTTCCGGGTAGCGCTTTTTGCCGGTGTAGTTGTGATCGAAGGTGGCACGAGGAACCAGCCGCCACACGCCTTTATCAAGATCGCCGTCGGGCACAAAATCGCCGGCAACGTGCTGGCTGGTTAATGAAATGTTGCTCGTATAGAAAGGTGATGAAGAGCTCATAGCGGTCAAAAGAAGCAGGAATAGTGGAATCATGGAGCCGAGTAGCTTGGCACAAGAGTGGCGGTTTGTCACGAGAGAGGCGTACTCTCCATAAACCAGTTAAGACTTCTGTCATGTTGAGCGAGGGGGCATGCCCGAGTCGAAATTGAAGCGTTCAGCGGGCGTCCGAGCCCGCTGCCGAAATCCTGAGCAGGGCGAGGGACCTCAAGGATGTTTGAGAAAACTCCCGGGCGCGATTTCTAGCATGCGGCTCTGTAGAAGTCTTTCGACTGCACAAGCCGATTCGGATGCGAATCGGCCCGTTTCACTCAAGATGGCAGATGTAGCAGCTACCGCAATCCCGCCAGCTCCTGCAGCCGGTGCCAGTTGGCTAGGCGGTCCTCGGTTGCCTTCTCCAGGAACTCGTCCGGCTCGCCATGCTCGTTGAAGTGGCGGGCAAATCGCCCTTCGGTACGCGCGAAACTGACGAAGTCCACCGGCCGGTTATTGTGCGGATCTATGTACCAATCCTGCTTCATCGCCGGATTGCCCGCCAGGCTCAGGCATTCGCGGATGCGCTCGCCCTTGCGCGGATCGTAAACGAACAGCGGAAAGGTACGCGATTCCACGGCCAGCTTAGCCTGTTCCAGCGAACGGTCGTCGGGCACGCCGTGCTCGGGCTGGCAGGTGGCGTAGGCAATCACCACCGCCGGGCCGGGATACGCGTTGGCCTCGATAATGGTTCTGTAGAAATGGTTGAGGTGCGCCGCCGTGGTCTGGGCCACGAACACACCCGGGTGCATCATGGCGATCTCACCCAATTCCTTGCGGTGCTCGCGTTTGCCCGGTTGTGCCTTGCCGAAGGCCGCCATCTTGGCATCCTGTCCGGTCAACGTGGAAGTTGAAGTCTGGCCGCCGGTATTGGAGTACACCTGCGTGTCCAGAACGAGCACTTTGATGTCCAGTCCCGACATCAGCATGCGCGACAGCGCCTGGAAACCGATGTCGTACATGGCGCCGTCGCCGCCCAGCACCCACAAGCGCCGGTTGTGGTGGCCTTCTTGGTCCCAGCGCAGGCGGATGCCCATCGCGTCGGCGGGCGCGTTTTCGAACAACGAGTTGGTCCAGGGCAAGGCGTATGGGTTGAACGGGTAAGTGGAGCCGAAGACACTGTTGCAGCCCGTGGCCGCCACAATGCCGATCTCGTTCCCATAAACGAAACCCGTCGCCGCCAGCATCAGGCGAATGGGCGTAGCTTCGCCGCAGCCCATGCAGGAGCCTCCGCCGCCAGCGTAAAGTAGGGACCGCCCGGCCAGCATCATGTCGCCCAGCGCCTTCTCGTTGAGCAAGTGGGCCGGCGTTTCCGGCAGATGGTGATAGAGGTCCATCGCCAGGTCGTACTTGGCCATGTTACCGTCCTTCACCACCATCTTCAGAGCTTCGTGGCGGCCGCACGCGGTGACGCACTCGCCGCAGCCTTTGCACTTGTCTGGATCCACGAAGATGGAGAACAGCCCGCCTGCCTGCCCCTTTTTCTGCGGAATCTCGAAATACTTGCTGGTTTTGATGAAGTCGTTGCACAGCGATTCGCGAAGGTCGGTGCGCTCAATGTGCGCCAGTTTTTCCTCCAGCACGGCGGGTTCTACCGCTTTGGCCAGAATGGCCGTGTCCGGGCAGGCGTTCACACACTCCATGCAGCCCACGCACTTGGCGGCAATCAGTTCAGGAATATCCGGTGCCAGGGTGCGGAAGCTGCGCCGCATGGCGCTGGATGGCGGCATCAGGCTGCGCGCCACATACTCATCGGCATCCAGGTCGGCTTCGCGCCCGCGCGCATAGGTGCCGATAACCTTGTCACAGAAGTTTGGTTCGATGATGCCATGGCCATTGGGAGAATGGGACAGAGGCTCGAATTTGTGTTCCCTAATTGGGCGAATGTGCGTTTCTTCACCACTGGGCGGAACAATTTGCACCACTTCGTTGTACCCGCGCCGTGCAGCCGCCATGTTGTCAGCCACCACGCGAGCGCCGCGCTTGCCAAAATACTTGGCCAGCGTTTTCTCTAGCGAAGCGAACAGGTGTTCCGTATCCAGCCCGGCCTGCTCGCGGAAGGGAGTCAGGCGCAGGAAAGCGCCCAGCAGGACAATGCCCTGCATGCGGATCTGCAGGTCGGCGCGGCTCGACGATTCGCGCGCAATTTTGCCCGCGTCCAGCACATACACCCGCAGCTTGCGCGAGCGGATTTCCTGGCGCGCGCTTTCCGGCAGGCTGCCCCAGATGTTTTCGGGTGTCAGGTTCGACTGCAGGTAAAGCAGGCCACCATCCACCAAACCTTCCAGGGGATTGCCCGACATGAAGGCATAAGCGTCCTGCACAGCGACGAAATCCACCACCTTCAATTCGCAGTGCAGCTTGATGAATTCAGGCGCCAGCGTCAGGTAGTAGTTGGTGGGCAAGCCCTTCTTCTCCGAACCGTACTTGGGAAACGCCTGCGCGTAAAGGCCGAAGAGGTCGGCGGCAACTGAGGCGATCACCTTGTTAGTGGTTACCGAACCGAAGCCGCCGATCGAGTGTCCGCGCAGCGAGAAGGCGCCTGCGGGCCGCACATCAGGATCTTCGGTCACGCACAGTTCATTCTCGTGCTTTACCCCCAGCACGAAAAAGCGGCGATGCCGGTCGTGACTGGCCATGTTTTCGGCCGCAGCCACAAAGTGACCGGGACGAACGTCGCGGCCGCCCAGTCCGGCCACGCCGGAATAGATTTCCGGCAGGCGCTCAAACTGTGCCTTGCCCTCGCCCATGTGCGCATCGGCCAGTGCCGCCTTTACTTCGGTGGTCAGCGGGTTCGATTGCATCAAAGGAACGTCAGCGCGCTCAATTACGGTCGCGACGCGACACTTGCGCAGCAGCAGCGACAGTTCCAGCGCGGGGAAGGGGCGGAAGCTCACAAGAGTGATACAGCCTATGCGTATGCCTCGCTTGCGCAGGAAGTCCACCGTGGACTCAGCCGTCTCCATCATCGAGCCCATGCCAATAATGGCGTAGGCCGCGTCTTCCATGCGATAGGGCAGCACGCTGTCGTAGTGCCGTCCGGTAGCATCGGTAAATTCCCGGAAGGCGCGCTTCAGTGCCGGCGCCACGCGATCGTAAAAGTGGCGCTGCGCCACTTTGCCCTTCATGTAGCTGTCCTGGTTCTGCACGGGACCGCTGAGCAGGGGCGCCTGGGTATCAAATAGCTTCCGGATACGCTCCTGCGGCGCGCCCACAAATTCCTTCATGAACTCAGGCTCGGGCAGGCGAATGGTTTCCAGAGTATGCGTGGTCAGAAAGCCGTCTTGCACGTTCAGGAAAGGCGTTTCCGTTTCTTCGGCGGTGCGCCGCGCAATCAACGCCAGGTCGGCGGCTTCCTGGGCGTTGCGCCCGAAGAGGATGCCCCAACCCACGTCGGCCACGCCCATCACGTCGTCATGGCCGCAGTGCACGTTCAGGGAGTGCGAAGTCAGCGCTCGCGCCCCGATGTGGAACACGGCCGGCAGTCGCTTGCCTGCGATTACGTAGAGCACTTCCTTCATCAGGATCAGGCCCTGGCCGGAGGTGAAGTTGCTCACCCGTCCGCCGGCCAGCGCGAAGCCTTCGCAGGCGGACGCCGAGCTGTGCTCCGATTCAGGCTCCAGGAACTGCAGTGGCTCGCCCCAAAGGTTTTTTTTGCCATTGGCGAATTCCACGGCAAAACCATCGCCCATGGGCGTGGAGGGCGTAATGGGGTAAGCGCAGGCGCCCTGCGCGATGTGCGAGTCCACCCACACCACTGCGCCCGACCCGTCTACGGTGGAAGCGATACCTGGATAGCGCGCCTGGGTCACACTCTGGCCAGCTTCTGCATTTTGCAAACTTGCGGTTGTCACGTGATCCCCCTTGGGTACTGCCGGCGAGCCCGGCTTGAGACCGGGCCCGCCGTTTGGGTGCGAAAGCCTCCGCCCCCGCACGGAGGCTTTCGGACGTCCAAACTCAATGCACAATGCTGGCGAACTTGCGCTCTTCCGCGTCCATGTGCGCTGCCAGAGCGCGCGCGAACTGCAAGCCATGGTCCTTAACCGCGGAGACCGCCTGCTCGATGTCGCTGCTGCCCTCAACCTGATCAATCAGCAGACAAAAACCGGTCAGCTGCTGGCGCAGGTCCTGGTGCTGCCGCTTCATCTCTTCGGCAAACTTGTTGAGCTCGGGGCCCAGGCTGGCAATTTCAGCCAGCACCGTGGCTTCTTCATTCTCGAAGTGCACAGGCAGGGTGCGCGCCAGGTGGCGCCCGCAGCGATACACACGTTCGGTCACGGCCAGATTGGTGAATACTTCCGAGTAGCAGATGAGGGAATCGAGCGCGAACTCCAGCGCCGCCAGTTCGCTGCTCAAGGCCTGGTGTTCGTGGTGGATGAGCTGCGAGTCGCTGCGAAAGGCCTCTGTCACTTCCGGCATGCTGAACCTCGGGCCCGGGGTCCACCCCGGCGCCGCCTGCCCGGCTTACCTTCTTACCTTGGGCCTGCTTGCATGGTCGCGCCAAGGGCAGCCAAGCCACAGTGAGGCTAGTCACCCGCATTTGTGACGGTCGTCACCTTGGATTTTTCGGTGTTTTCATGCTTATGTCAGGAGGACAGTAGGCTCTCGCCGGGTAACAACTACAGAGTCACAGGCTTCATCCCACTTTCATGGCTAATCCGCGCAAGACAATCTCGGGAAGCTGGTTTACCAATCTGGCGAAAGCCAGCGCCACCGCCGTGGGCTCGCCAGCCGCGTTCATTTTTGCCGTGGCCACCATTGTCGCTTGGCTGATCACCGGCCCCTTCTTTCACTATTCCGACGCCTGGCAGCTGGTGGTTAATTCGTGGACCAACATCATGACCTTTCTGGTTGTGTTTCTTATTCAAAACAGCCAGAATCGCGACTCACGTGCCATCAATCTGAAGCTGGACGAACTCATTCGCTCCACGGAACGGGCGCACAACGAGATGATTGACATCGAGGGCCTGTCCGATAAGGAACTGGAATCTTTGGCCAATCGTTATGAGCGCATCCGCCAGGAGTGGGAGCAGCGCCGCAGCGGACGCGATCATCAGCGGCCCTGAGCGCTTGCCGTCGCAGCCGGCTCCCCCGCTGACTTTGCCTACACGCTTTCGCTCTGGCTTTCCTCCAGCAACCCCAGAGCCATGGCATAGTGAACCAGGTCGGCTCGCGTGCGCAGGCCCAGCTTTTCGTAGATTCGGCTGCGGTAGGTTTCCACCGTTTTCGAACTCAATTCCAACAGCCGGCCGATTTCACTGCTGGTGAAGCCCCGCGCTACCGCCCGCAGCACCTGGGCTTCCCGCCGGCTCAAGCCGCGTGAGTTCCGGCTGATTCCGCGATCCTCCGGCTGCAGCAGAACCTCCGTCATGCCATCGCTCAGCCGGGGGTCAATGTAGCGCTGGCCGGAAGCGCCATGGCGAATGGCCAGCAGGAGTTCCTCCTGGCTGGCCTTGCGCAGGATGTAGCCCACCACTCCCGTCGCCAACAGGGAACGCACGTAGTGCACATTCTCGTTGTTGGCCACTATTACGGTGCGCGCCGGCAGGACGGCCTGCGCCAGGGACGCTGCGGCGCGCAGACCCGAGATACCGGGCACCGTGATTTCGAACACCACCACGTCAGGGGCAAATTTTCCGCACAGTTCAGCCACTGCTCCGGGCGCATCGGCCTCAGCCACAGTCTCGAGGTCGGGAGCTGATTTCAGGACGTGACGCAGGCCGGTGCGGCTGAGCGGGTGGTCGGAGGCGATCAAGATGCGTGTGCGCATGGCTGTTTACCTCCTTGCTCTCCGAATGCGCAGCCGGCTGGATTGGACGCTGCCACGTCGGCTCACAGGAAAACTCTGGTGCGTGCGCTCTGGTTTTATTGTTCGCAGGCAATGCGAGGCAGCGCCGTGAGTGCTGTCACCCGAGCCAGTGATTCAGCTCACCTAGTAGATGATCAGTGGAACAAAACCGAAAGACGCCCCTAATCAGTATGCCAGCCCCTTGTGCTCCTGGCCGTGGCAAGTGAGGGTGCAGGTGCCATGCCGTGATCCGGTGCGGGTGTATTGCAGTACGCCGTCGCTGGCCGGGCCAACGATGCTGCGATCAAAATTGACGAGCATCGGTGCCGACGACGCGTGCGGATCGTGGCACGTAGAACACGCCGCGCCCGCCTGCTGCACGTGTTCCAAGTGCTTGCTGAAACTGAGATCGCGCAGAATGCTGTTCTGCACGTCGTGGCATTTGCCGCACAAGGCGTAGCTGCTCACGGAGAAGGGCACGCCGGCACTGGCTGCGCCTGCTGTGGCCGGCGGCGGCTCCAGCGCGCTCTGCCGCTCCAGCAGATGCGGGATGTTGGAGCCGTGCGGGCCAGCGGAACCCATGCCGCTTCCCAGGTTGCGCCCGGTATCGCTGTTATGACAGTCACTGCAGTAGATGTAGCTTACTGCTGAAAGTAGCCGTCCGGGGAGGGGCGCGCCACCTGGGGAAACGGGCGTCGGTCGCAGGCTGGGTACATCCCCTCCTGGTCCCGAGGAAGCGTTCAGCGGCCGCGTGACCGGATGGAACGACAAGCTGTACTGGAACTCCATTCTTTGGTTGAAGCGATTGGGATTGCCCAGGTTGAACTGCCGCTGCGGATTGCGCCCATACCCGACGCCCGCGATGCTTGTATCCATCGCCTGCGGTTTATTGGCGCTGTCGCCATGACACTTGAAGCAAACTTCGTACTCATTGGCGCTTTGCGGCAGGAACGTGTTGCCCGAGGACTGCCCGCGCACACCCGCCAGCGCTCCGCTCGCCTGGGGCGCCTGCCCGGCGCGATTGTTGGCATAGTGCGGATTGTGGCAGTCCACGCACTCCGCGTGACGCGCCGCTCCTGGGCTGGTCTCTGGCATGGTGTACGTTGGGGAGTTGGGCGCTTCCGACTCGTCGTGCGCTGAGGGTGTGATCTCAACCGGGTGGCGGTAGGTCTTGCTCATCTCCGCCTGGATGTTCAACTTGGTTACTGTGCCGTTGTGGCATTGGTAACAGGTCCGCTCCTCCGGGAATTTCACCAGGCGTTGCGCCACTTGCGGAGAGTGCGGCCGGTGGCAACTCTCGCAGCCGTTCTGGCTGACGCCACGATACCCCGTATGCGCGCCCTGCTGGCTGCTGTAGGCCATGTCCTCGCCAGGATCAGGCGGCAGATTGTGGGCAGAAGTTGTCCAGCCCGCCGGCTGATGGCAGCTCAAGCACAATGACGACTGATGGTTGGCCTTCACCAGGAACTTGCCTTCCGTCACATCCAGGTTCTCCTGGTGCGGATCGTGGCAGCTGGTGCATTGCACTTTGCCCTGGCCGTCCAGGTGAACCGGATCGCCGGGGGGCGGCAGGCGAACTTCGCCGCGCACGGTAGGCACAAAGCCGAAGGGGTGATCGTCAGAGAAACCTTGCGCGTTCGCCAGGTTGGCTTCCGAGTTGGAGGGAATGTGATAGCCCTGCCCCTGCACAAATTCGATCAGACCGTCGTTGACTGTATCCCCCAGAGCGATGGTGCCATCGTGGCAGCTCAGGCACAGCTTGGATACGTCCTGCGCCTGGATAGGGGTCACCATGGATTGCAGAGTGCTGCTGGTGTAAGTGGAGAAATCCTGGAGCGAGACCTTGTGGTTCCAGAGGGTCGCGCCTCCGTTGCCCGCATTGGCATGGTGCGGGGTGTGGCAGAAGATGCAGGCGTCCTGCCCAGAGACCGAACGGACCGAGGCGCCTGAATTGGCGCGGAAATCGTGCTTGGAATTCAGAATGGCGCTTACATTGCCACGGGCTGAGAGCCGAACTGCAGCCGCCGTTCCCAGCGCCATCAGCACAAGAATGATGAGGAGGCGATGACGCATTATTGCCCCCCTCCTGCCTGTGCCGCCTCGGGACGTAACTGAAAGATTTGCACCCGCCGGTTGTAGCCATCAGCTACATAAATGCGGTTCTGAGCATCGATGGCAATACCCTCGGGCAGGAAAAACTGCCCTTCGGCGGGGCCGGTTTGCCCGAAGAAGAAGAGCAAACGGCCATCGTGGTCGTAGACCTGCACCCGGTCCGTGCGGCTCTCCGCCACGTAGACGTGGCCCTGGCCATCCAGCGCGATTCCCTTGGCTTTGTCGAACTCGCCGATCGCGTCGCCCAGATGGCCGAAGCCAGAAAGGAATTTGCCGCTGCCGTCCAGGTGCTGCACGCGGAAGTTCAGCGAGTCCATCACCCACAGGCTGCCGTCCCTGTCTACCGCGATGTGCGTGGGATAGTTGAATTCGCCCTTGCCGTCGCCCGGCTTGCCGAAGCGCTGAATAACTTTGCCGTCCATGCCCAGCACCACCACGTTCATGGCCAGCGTATCCACCACGTAAATGCGGCCACGCCCTTTATCAATGGCCAGGCCGGTGCAGCGTTTGAAGATGCTTTCGTCCTTGGTGATGCCGCCGATTGTGCCGGCAAACTTGCCGTCTGGCCGGAAGACAAACAACCGCGCGCGGACGGAGTCAGTTAGATAAATTTTTCCGTCGGCATCCGTGGCGATGGCAATCGGCGACAGAAAGGGGTCGGAATCGGGAGCGCGCAAGGTTTTGTACTTTTTGTGCCCCGCGTCAAAGACGTGGACCACCCGCTCCTTGGTATCGGCCACCAGCACGCGCCCCTGCGCATCTACGGCCACGCCGTTAGGCAGGAGCATGGCTTTTTGCCGGTCGTCCAGCCCTATAACCTTTTTCAGGATTTTCTTGAAGCGCCCCGGCTTGGGATTTACGTCTGCCGCGTTGCGCAGCATTCCCACCCATGCCAGTTGCGGCGGCAGCAACACGGCCGGCGGTTTGGATTCCGCCTCCGTGCTCGGCCAGGTGCCGATCAGGACTATCAGGAGCGCCAGGCCGGTCCCCACTCCGGCCATTCCTCTTTTCGACATTGCCATCCTCTTCACAACCCCACCTCAGAAAAAGTTGAAATCCCTCCTGATGCGGATGTAGTAGCGGTTGATCTTCAAGCCGCTGGTATTGATGTTGGTATTTACCTGGGTAAACATGTTCCCCACACCGGCATCCAGCGTGATCTTGCCCAGGCGATACTCTCCGCGCACCTCCCAGATGCGGTAATTCTGCAGCGCCCGGAAAAGCAGATCATTCTCCCGGCGCCAGTCCGCTCCGAGGTCGAAGTTGCGCCGCAGGCGCGCCGTCGCTGCCACGCTGCTCGTGCGCGTGAAGCGCCCCAACAGCGGCGTGGCCAGCAACTGGGCCAGGGGCAATGGAGCGGTCACGAACTGCTGCTGCATTACATCCGTTGGGAACAGAGCACCTGCGCCGTCATTCACTCCACGCGCACCAGTAAGCATGATCTTGCGCGTTTCGATCTGCGCCGTATAGTTGGTGTAATGGTTGTTGATGTCGCCGGAGATGTTCAACAATTCCAGCTGGCCTCGTTCCACCCCGCCCCGCAGGCGAAATCCGGGCAGCGCAGTGGTTTCCGCCTCAACTCCGTAACGCTTATCCGTGCTGAACCCGCCAATCTGCTGGACATAATTGTACTTGTCGTATCGATAGCTGCCGCTCAGGTGCACGCGCCTCACGTTTCCCCAGCCCAGCCGCGCATTCACGTCATTCGACCACGTGTGGGCGTTGTTGTTGAAGTTCGTGCCCATGAAGTCATAGCGCAGACCATAACTGCCATTCAAATCGAAGCCGCGCAGCCGTTTTTGAACCGCGAAACCGGTAAGCGACTCCGTCAGCGAGGTCTGGTTTTCGTACTTTGTAGTGAAGGGCGAGTTATGGTAGTAGCGGACTTCCTCGAATACGCGCAGCGGCTCGAACCATTGGTACTCGACCCGCGCTCCCGTATTGTGGGTGTCCACCCGCGGCACGGTGAGAAAGGCGACTCCCGGCAACAGGCCGTTCTCCTGGTTGTTCAAATTAACCCGGGAGAAGGAGTAGTAGTAGCTGCTCATCAGCTTGCGCGTGTGCTGAACACGCAGCGTGGCCTGGCTCAGCCAGCTCTTGTTGTCGCTGCTGCCGTCTCCGGGCAGCGAGTAATGAAACATCTCGCCGCGACTATCAATTTGCAGCACCGCCCTATCGCCCCAGAAAGAACGCCAGCCGTTGGCCGAGAGCGTCTTGTAGTTTTCCTTCAATCCCGAGACAAAGCTCAGCACCCCACCGGCATTGGAAGTGATCCTGCCGAAGTTGTAGCCGGCACTCCAGTGCCAACCCGCGCGCGTATCCTGGGCGCGAAATCCCCAGTCTGACTGATCAAAACCCGTATCCGTCAGGGACTCTGCCAGGCGCACGTCGTTGTTGTTGCTCAAATGGCTGAAGCTGAAGCGCGGCAGGTTGGGTAGATCAACCGTCCAATCCGCATTCAGTTGGGAAAAATTGCTGTTGGAGCCGAACAGGCTGCCGGTGGTATCGAAAGCGCTCTTGCGGTACACCAGGTGAAAGGGATAGCGGCTGACCGGCAAAAAGGCGAGCGAAACGCCGCCCCCCAGCAGGTCGCTGTTGTAGTCGCCCCCGGAAAGTGAGGTGGCGCCGCGCTGAGTGTTGAAGTTGGTTTCGAACTGCAGCAGCTTGGGGTCTTTCAGGAAACCGCTCAGATCAAGGCCGAAGTCGCCGGCCACATCGTTATACGAGGAAGGCTCGCCCACTCCGTTGATCACCGGCGTGTAGCCCGTGTTGAACACATCCATGCCGACCGTGCCCTTCATGTGCCAGCGCTCGGTCTCTTCGTAGCCGTATTGCGCGGCGCAGGGCAGGGCCCACAGCAGAGCCAGAGTTGCCAGTCTCCGAGTTATGCTTGCCCACTTCATCACTGCCTCGCCGGTCTTGCATATTCGAAAGAGGGGAGAGGCCCAGGCCAAACGGCGCTACTGCGCCTCTCCCGATGTGGTTACTTATGGCAATAGGTGCAGAAGGTCCCGCTGGGTTGCGACGGGAACGCTTGCGTCATGATGCCCTTACCATTGTGCGGATCGTGGCAGGTGGCGCACTGCATCTTGCCTTCGAACAGCGGAATTTCACCTGCGCCGTCCACCGAGGTCGTGCTCGCCGGAACCAAGAGTCCAGCGGCATTGGCCAGGGCGGCGTTGTAGGTGAAGTTCACCGGGTGCTGTTGCGTCAGGTCAGTGACGGTACGATCTGCCGGCATGAACACCGAATTTTGAGTGGTACGAACTGCTGAATACCACGAATCGATCGCAATTGTGCCGTCATGACAGGAGAGGCACAGGTTGCTGACCGTGGGTGTGGCTACCGAGCCCAGGTCGGTAATGTCCGTGTTATAGCCCGAAAAGGTTGAGCTGGTGTAAACCCCGTAGCTGGTCTTGCCTGACAAAGTATGGTTCCAGAGCAAGGGGCCAGCCGTGGCCGGGGCCGTCACATTGGAAAACTTATGTGCAATGTGACAGTAGTTGCAGAGTGCGTAGGAGCCACCGCTTAATTCGGTCCGAAGATCGTGCGGCCCGCCTGCAATCGCACTCTTGCCGACCTTGGCAAAGCCCATTGTGGTCGTTATCGCCACAACGAGAACTACCAGGCCGAGTGCTTTAGCTGTTCTCATAAGACCTCCCGATAGAAATGAGTTGCAACTCGTGTATCTACTGCATGCAGTACTGCGGTAAGACATCTGCCGGCTTGTGTTGTGCGCGTCAGAACCCATGTCAGTTCCCTCCCAGGAACTGGAAAATCTGCACCCGAGCGTTCAGGCTGTCGCTGACGTAAACGCGGTTGTTCTTGTCAATGTAGATATCTATGGGCAAATTGAACTCTCCCGGGTTCTGCCCATAGGTGCCCACGAACATCAGCACTTTCCCGTTGGAGGTGAAGATCTGGAAATTGTTGAAGGCGGCATCCACCACCCACAGATGGCCTTCCTGGTCATAAGCCACACCCTTGGGGCGTACAAATTCGCCTGGCCGCGTGCCCTGCCGTCCGATGCGGCGCAGGAATTTTCCATCTGGAGAGAACACCTCGACTGAGCAGCTGCCGGTGTCCGTAACCGCCAGGCTGCCGTCAGGCGCCACCGCTACCGCGATGGGGAAATTGAACTCGCCCTTCTTGTCCCCGCGCTTGCCGACCTTACTCTCCAGTTGCAGCGTGTCCAAGTTGAAGATCAGCACCTGATGCAAGCGCGAATCCACCACCAACAGCCGCCGGCGACCCTCATCCAGCGCCATGTACGTCGGATTCTTGAGGCCTGATTCCGCTCCGATCGTGCCCTGCAGATGGGCATCCGGACCGAACTTGAAGACCATGTGCATTTGCGCGTCGGCCACGTAGAAGTTGTCCTTGGCGTCCACCACCACGCCCAGGGGCGTTCGAAACTGCAGACCGCGGTCGCCGTTTATGCGCGTGACCTGTCGTTTCTCCTTGTCCAGGATGTAGAGCATGGCGCGCTGGCTGGAAACCACATAGATACGCCCTTTGCTATCGCTGGCCACGCCCGCCGCTTTGTCGAACATCTCCGCCACATTGGGGTCGGCGTTGCCCACCATTTTGTCCACCCACGAACGCTTTCTCCTGGGCTCGATGTCGTAATTGCTGGCATAGGAGGCAAGGAATTTGATCCGTGGCTTGTCGGGCGGCAGCGGCCAAACCAAACTCGTAAGCGCGACTTGTACTTTGTCGTCCTTCTTCTTGCCCGCCGTAGCCGGTTGGGCCGCACTTAGCAGAAAGCTCAGCGCCGCCAGCCAGAAGATAAGCGTGATGTGTTTGCGGGGGGTCATTGTTTGTCCGATCCGTTCTTGGGTTCCGGCGGCCGGTCCTGGCTCTGGCGCCGTTGCTTGTCCTGGAAGTCTTTCTGGTTCTGCTCCTCGGTGGCTCCATACTTCTTCAAGTTCACTGTCCGCTGTTGCGCCTCGTAGGCCTGATGACAGGCGTTGCAGATATCGCCGTTCTTTTCGTTTTTGGCGATGCGAATCATGGACTGCTGGCTGGAGGCGTGCTGTTCATGGCAGCTCAGACAGGAAATCTTTTGCGACGGATTGGTGGGATCCGCCATGCCGCTCACCGGGTGGCTGGCGAAGGGATGCCCGATCTGCGCCTTGTCGTTGGGCAGTATTTTGGGAATTTCGGCGAATTCATCTGCCGAAATACCTTGTCCCTCGAAGAGGGTGACCTTCTGGCCAGTCACGTTGCGGTCGGCATGGCAAGCCAGGCACAGAGTGTTACCTTCTGCTCGCGTTTGCTTAGCGAAGTCGCTGCTGTGCGGCGAATGGCAGGTGATGCACTGCCCTTGCTCGTAAGGCTTGTGCAGCACTTCTTCTTTGCTCTTCTCGTGACAGGTGAAGCACAGCTCGTTCTTGGGCGAGACTAGCTCTACCGTGGTGCTATTGCCGTCCGTCTTGATGCTGTGGCAGGTGCTGCAGCCCATCTGCATGGCGGAGTGCACCGCTTTACCTTTGGTTTTGTCGTCGTGGCACTCCAGGCAGTTCTTGTCCTGGACATCCTTGGGCAGCGGCACCGGATGTTCAGCGGTGGCCGCAGGCAAGCCCCATGCCAGAACCAGCAGGAGGAGAAACATTACGCGTTTGCCGGTGTACTTCACTTCACCCTCCAACCAGCGCAGTGCACGCGCCTGACCGCAAAAGGTCGGTTCCTGGAACCAGCAG
>DATFDP010000051.1:0-34991 GCA_035252015.1 Terriglobales bacterium | reverse complement strand
CAGAGTAGCTGGGCAGAAGTCTCCACCTTACAAATTTGGCCCGCGGGCCCCCAAAGTGTGAACTGCGCCACATGGCGACCGCGTCACATCCCGCGATTGTCCGCAAGAGCATACACGTCCGCGGAATCGTGCAGGGGGTCGGTTTTCGTCCTTATGTCTACAACCTGGCGCATAGCCATGGCCTGTGCGGCTACGTTCTGAACTCTTCCTCTGGAGTGACCATCGAGGCCGAAGGGCTGGAAGAAGTATTGGAGGAGTTTATTGAGGAAGTGCGGCGCCATCCGCCGATGCTGGCGCGGATCGAGGCGATCAGCGTTACGGACATTGCAGCGCAAGCAGAAGCCAACTTCACGATTCGGGAGAGCCTGGCTGCAACCGACGAGTTCGTGTTAGTCTCGCCCGATATTTCCACCTGTGACCAGTGCTGGCACGACTGCCTCGATCGGGCAAACCAGCGCTACGGTTATCCCTTCACCAACTGCACAAACTGCGGCCCTCGCTACACCATAATCCGCGACATTCCCTACGACCGGCCACTGACCACCATGGCGGAATTCCGCATGTGCCCGCGGTGTCAGGCGGAATATGACGATCCCGGCAACCGGCGTTTCCACGCCCAGCCGAATGCCTGCCCGGCTTGTGGACCAAGCATCGCCCTAGCAAGGGACGGGTCGTTCCTGCCGGGCAGTCCGGTCTTTGGATATGGGAACATTGCGGTCTCTATCCTGCGCGACGTGCGCGAGGTCCTGCGCCACGGCAGCATTGTTGCCATTAAGGGTCTGGGCGGCTTCCACCTGGCCTGCGACGCGGAAAATGAAGCCGCGGTCCGCTTGCTGCGTCAGCGCAAGAAGCGCAGCGGCAAGCCGTTCGCGTTGATGGCGCGAAACGTGGAAGCGGCAGCCACCTTTTGCGAGATTTCCGCGGCCGATCGTGAGTTGCTGGTAAGCCCGCAGCACCCCATTGTGATCCTGCCGCGCCGCCCGGACGCCGCTATCGCTCAGGCGGTTGCTCCTGGGAACAACACGGTGGGCGTGATGCTGCCTTATACACCCTTACAGTTCTTCCTGTTCGGCGAAGATCCGGAGCAACCGCCCGAGTTCAGGGCGCTAGTGATGACCAGCGGCAACATGAGCGAGGAGCCGATCGTCACCCGGAATCAGGAGGCCTGGCAGCGGCTCGGCCGGGTAGCCGACTGGTTTTTGTTCCATAATCGTGGCATTTACATGCGGGTGGACGATTCAGTGGCGCGCACCTTTGAGGGCCGCCCGCGCGTGCTGCGGCGCTCGCGAGGATATGCGCCCCATCCCATTGCCCTGGGCTCAGAGATGGTGGAGTTGCTGGCCTGCGGCGCCGAACTCAAAAACACTTTGTGCCTCACCAAGGGCCGGTACGCGATTCTGAGCCAGCACATTGGCGACTTGGACAATTACGAGACGCTTAAATTTTTTGAGGAGACGCTGGAAAATCTGACAAAACTGTTTCGAGTGAAGCCGCAGGCGGTGGCCTACGACCTGCATCCCCTTTATTTGAGCTCGCGTTACGCGCAGGGTTTGCCGCAGCTGCAGAAGATTGGTGTGCAGCACCACCATGCGCACATCGCCAGCTGCATGGCAGAGAACGGCCTGCGAGACAAGGTAATCGGGGTCGCTTTGGATGGTACCGGGTACGGGACCGACGGCCAGATCTGGGGTGGCGAGTTTCTGGTGGCCGATTTTGACGGGTTCGAGCGCCGCGCCTATTTCCGCTATATTCCATTGCCGGGTGGGGATGCCGCCGTACGCCAGCCCTGGCGGGTGGCGCTCAGTTACCTGCGGGACACCTTCGGAGACGACATTCCCGGCGACCTACCCCTTTGGGGGGAAGTTCCGGACAAGCAACTCAGCCTCGTTGCCACCATGCTTGCTCGCCGCCTGAATACCACACTCACTTCCTCCTGCGGGCGGCTGTTCGACGCGGTTGCTTCTATTATTGGATTGCGACATCAGGTCACGTTTGAAGCGCAGGCCGCAATCGAGCTGGAAGGTGTGGCGCAGCCGGGCATCGACGACGCTTACGAATTTGGCATCGAAGACAGCGGCGCTCAGCGAATTGATTTTCGCCCATGCATCGCCGATATAGTACGTGACGTGAAGGCGAAGTTGCCCACTGCAGTCATTTCTAGCCGTTTCCATAACACGGTGGCGGCAGCCGTCACGGAGGTTTGCTGGCGGATTCGCCAGAAAAGCGGACTCAACCGCGTGTGCCTGAGCGGCGGCACTTTCCAGAATGTGTACCTGCTGGAACGCGCCATGACCGGGCTGCGCGCCGCCGGCTTTGACATCTTTCTGCACAGCAACGTGCCACCCAACGACGGCGGCATTGCTTTGGGCCAGGCAGTCATCGCCAATCAAATCCTGCAGCGGGGAGCTTAAATTATGTGTTTAGCAATTCCGGGAAAGGTGCTGGAGGAGTTTGAAAAAGGCGGGCTGCGCATGGCCAGAGTGCAGTTTGGCGGCATCGTGCGCGAGGCCGCGCTCGACTATGTGCCGGAAGCCAAAGTCGGCGATTACGTGCTGGTGCACGTCGGCTTCGCCATCAGCACGGTGGACGCGGCGGAAGCCGCTCGCACATATAAGCTATTGGAGGAAATGGACCAGCTTACGGAGCTGAACGCTCCGGTGGTGGATGAGGCCTCTGCGAGGAGACCACAATGAAGTACATAGACGAGTACCGCAACCAGAAGCTGGCTCGCAACGTGGTGAACGAGATCCGGCGCATTCAGACGCGGCCGTGGGTGATCATGGAGGTTTGCGGGGGGCAGACACATTCCATCGTGAAGCACGGGATTGACTTCCTGTTGCCGGAAGGAATTGAACTGGTACACGGGCCTGGGTGCCCGGTATGCGTGACGCCTCTGGAGACTATTGACAAGGCGCATGCCATCGCCGGACGCCCAGACGTAATCTTCTGTTCGTTTGGCGACATGCTGCGCGTGCCCGGTTCGCACGGTGACCTGTTCACACTCAAGTCGCAAGGCGCTGACATCCGCGTGGTCTATTCGCCGCTTGACTGCCTGAAGATCGCCCGCGCCAACCCGGATAAGCAAGTGGTGTTCTTCGCGATTGGTTTTGAAACTACCGCTCCAGCCAACGCCATGCTGGTGCATCGCGCTGAACAGGAAGCCGTAAAGAACGTTTCCATTCTGGTGTCTCATTCCCTGGTGCCGCCTTCTATCACCTACATTCTGCAGTCGCCGCAAAATCGGGTGCAGGGCTTCCTCGGACCAGGGCACGTGTGCACCATCATGGGCTATCGGGAATATGAGCCTATCGCCGACCGCTACAAAGTTCCGATCGTGATCACCGGCTTCGAGCCGCTGGACCTGTTACAGGGAACGCTCATGGTGGTGCGGCAACTGGAGGCTGGGCAGGCCGAAGTCGAAAATCAGTACTCACGCGTGCTTGGCCGCGAAGGTAACATGCCGGCGCGCAAGCTGGTAAACAGCGTGTTCGAGGTTTCCGACCGCAAGTGGCGGGGCGTGGGCTGGATCCCAAAGAGCGGCTACAAGCTGCGCTGGGAATACCACGAGCACGATGCCGAGCGCCTGTTCGAGGTCAAGGAAATTGACACTAAGGAGCCGGCCATCTGCATCAGCGGGCAGATTCTGAAAGGAATCAAAAAGCCGCACGATTGCCCCGCATTCGGAACCTTGTGCACACCCCTGACACCGCTGGGAGCGACCATGGTTTCAGCCGAAGGCGCCTGCGCCGCCTACTATGCCTACGGCCGCCATCTGAAGCCGCATAAAGAAACGGAAAAATCTGCAGGAACCACCATGGGAGGTGCCGCATGAGCGCTCTTCCGAACGCTGCCCCCGCAGTAGCGTCCGATCCCTGGCGCGAAAAGGTATTACGCAAGTGCCAGGAGTCGGTAGAGGTCAAACAGAAATTCTTCGATCACTATGCGCACGACATTGGCGAGCTCAGCCAGAAGATGGCGGAGCGCTTTGCCCGTGGCCGGCGGCTATGGGTGATGGGCAACGGCGGCAGCGCCTGCGACGCGCAGCACGTGGCCGTCGAATTCATCCACCCCATCATCGAAAAGCGGCGTCCCCTGCCGGCTCTCGACCTGGTGAGCCAGATTCCTGTGGTCACTGCCATTTCCAACGACAAGGATTTTGCCCGCGTCTTCGTGGACCAGATTGAGCTCTGGGGACAGAAGGATGACATGGCGCTGGCCATTTCGACCAGCGGCAAATCGCCTAACCTGATTTACGCGCTGGAAGTGGCGCGGGAGAGGGGCATGCTGACCATCGCATTCTCCGGCAAGGATGGTGGGCGCATGCCCGAGGTGAGCGATTACTGCTTCACTGTGCCCAGCTTTAGCATTCACCGCATCCAGGAGTCGCACGTGGCGCTGCTGCACATATTGTGGGATCTGACGCACGTGGCCATGGGAGAGGAGGACGTGATCTGATGAGCGAAGCCAAAGCCGCCGCAATCCCTCTCCCAGAAGAAGAATCCGGGTTGCCGGGCTCGTCCTGTCCGCTGCCTATTTTCGAGCACAGCCAGATCGTGCTCGGGCACGGCAGCGGAGGCAAGCTGAGCTCGCAACTGATCGAGCGCATCTTTCTGCCGGCCTTCAGCAATCCGGCTCTAGACAAACTGGACGACCAGGCTGTACTGCAGGTGAATGGCTCGCGCCTGGCCTTCACGACGGATTCCTTCGTGGTTACCCCCATTTTCTTCCCGGGCGGCGACATCGGCGACCTGGCTGTCAACGGTACTGTGAACGATTTGGCCATGAGTGGCGCCCGGCCCCTGTATCTTTCAGCGGCTTTCATCCTCGAGGAAGGACTGGCCACCGAAGACCTGCGTCGGGTGGTGAGCTCCATGCGCGATGCGGCTCGGGCAGCCGATGTGCAGTTGGTCACGGGCGACACTAAGGTCGTAAACCGGGGCAAAGGCGACAAAGTGTTCATCACCACTACCGGGATCGGTGTGGTCGAAAAGTCGGTCAGCATCTCAGCCGACCGGGCCCGGCCAGGCGACAAGATCATCCTGTCCGGCTACATCGGCGACCACGGCATGGCCATCCTGTCGCAACGTGAGAACCTGGAATTCGAGGGCCTCATCGAGAGCGACACTGCTCCGCTGAATGGCCTGGTGGCGGCCATGCTGGATGCCGGCGATAACGTTCACTGCCTGCGCGACGCTACGCGCGGCGGCGTGGCCACCGTGCTGAGCGAAATTGCCAGCCGCTCCGGCATGGGCATGCTGCTGGATGAGACTGCTATTCCGGTGCGGAACACGGTTCGAGGCGCGTGCGAGATCCTTGGACTGGACCCGCTTTTCGTTGCCAATGAGGGCAAACTGGTGGCGGTGGTGGAGCCTAGCCAGGCGGAGAGCGTGCTGGCAGCCATGCGCGGCCACCGCTATGGCCTAGACGCTCGTATCATTGGAGAGGTTATGGCTGAGCATCCGCGCATGGTGCTGATGAAGACAGAAATTGGAGGCACCCGAGTGCTGGATACGCTCTTCGGCGAGCAACTGCCCCGTATTTGTTGAGCGGGGCAACTCGCCCCAATGTGACTACATCACCAGAGTCGATGCGCTGCGGCACAGCCTGAGGGAGGCGGGAAAGGCCTCCGCGGCAAGCACCTGAAATTGCCGGTTTGCAATTCTGATGATTGCTTAGCGTTGCACAGTTTCTTAGGGTGCATCAACCAAGAGCTCGCCTCACGATAGTCTCGTGGCACGAACTACTGCCTTCTAACCGTGGCCTCCCGGCCACCCCAGCGGAAAGGAGTTCACGCATGCCCGCTGAAGTCATTCCCTTTGGCCGAAAGCCTGCCGTCAACGAAGTCCACATCGTCTGGCTCACCGCCGGCCTGAGCTGCGATGGCGATAGCGTTTCCGTCACTAACGCCGAGCAGCCCAGCATTGAAGACGTGGTCATGGGGAATATCCCCGGCATCCCCAAGGTCCACTTGCACAATCCGGTGCTCGCCTATGAGGTCGGTGAAGACTTCATGAAGTACTTCTACATGGCGGAGCGGGGCGAAATTGACCCCTTCGTGCTGGTGGTGGAAGGCTCAATTCCCAACGAAGACATTAAAGATGAGGGCTACTGGGCCGCGCAGGGTACCGACCACAATACCGGCCAGCCCATCAAGACCACGGAATGGATTGACCGGCTAGCACCCAAGGCGCTTGCTGTGGTGGGCGCAGGCACCTGCGCCACCTACGGCGGCATTCATGCCATGGCGGGCAATCCCACGCAATGCATGGGGCTGGCCGATTATCTGGGCTGGAACTGGCGCTCCAAAGCCGGCATTCCCATCATCAATGTGCCGGGATGCCCGGTGCAGCCCGACAACTTCATGGAAACGCTCACCTACCTGCTGTTCCAGGCAGCGGGGGTGGCACCGATGATTCCGCTGGACGAGCAACTGCGCCCCACTTGGCTATTCGGCAAGACTGTCCACGAAGGCTGCGACCGCGCTGCCTACTACGAGCAGGACGATTTCGGCCTGGAGTATGGCACGTCAAAGTGCCTGGTGAAGGTGGGTTGCTGGGGGCCGGTGGTCAACTGCAACGTCACCAAGCGCGGCTGGATGCGCGGCATTGGCGGCTGCCCCAACGTGGGCGGCATCTGCATCGGCTGCACCATGCCCGGCTTCCCGGACATGTTCATGCCCTTCATGGACGAACCCTCGGGAGCGCGCTTCTCAACAGCGGCGCTCACCCTTTATGGCAAGCTCATCCGCGCCCTGCGCGAGATTACCAACAACACGGTCAACGGCGAGCCCGAGTGGCGGCGCCGCGGTCGCGAACTCATCACCGGCTACCAACCCAAACCCGGCGCCTACAAATCGGGCTTCGGCCGCAGAGCTGCCTGAGAGGAGAGGACAGACATGGGAACGATTACTGAGCCATTGACCGAAACGACGGGCAAGAAACGAAACCTGGTGGAGATGAGTTGGGACCCCATCACCCGCATCGTGGGAAGCTTGGGGATCTTTACCAAGATTGATTTCGAGAACAAGCAGGTGGCGGAGTGCTACAGCACTTCTTCAATATTCCGGGGGTACAGCATTTTTATGAAAGGCAAGGACCCGCGGGACGCGCACTTCATCACCAGCCGCATCTGCGGCATCTGCGGCGATAACCACGCCACTTGCGCCTGCTATGCGCAGAACATGGCGTTCGGCGTAAAGCCGCCGGCGCTAGGCGAGTGGATTGTGAACCTGGGCGAAGCCGCCGAGTACATGTTTGATCACAACATCTTCCAGGACAACCTGGTGGGTGTGGACTTCTGCGAGCAGATGGTGAAGGAGACCAACCCGGGCTTATGGGATAAGGCGCAGAAAAAGAAGGCACCCAATGCTGACAAGCACGGCTACCGCACCATTGCCGACATCATGACCGCGCTGAATCCGTTTACTGGCGATTTCTACCGGGAAACGCTGGTCATGAGCCGGCTGACGCGGGAGATGTTCTGCCTGATGGAAGGCCGCCACGTTCATCCCTCAACTCTGTATCCTGGCGGAGTGGGAACGGTGGCTACGGTGCAGCTCTTCACCGATTACCTGACCCGACTGATGAAGTATGTGGAGTTCATGAAAAAGTGCGTGCCGCTGCACGATGACCTCTTCAACTTCTGGTACGAAGCACTGCCGGGCTACGAAAAGGTTGGCCAGCGTCGCGTTCTGATCGGCTGCTGGGGAGCATTTAACAACCCCAAGGTTTGCGACTACCGTTACGAAACCATGTCCGACTGGGGTCGGGCAATGTTCGTGACCCCTGGCATCATCGTCGACGGCAAGCTGGTCACTAATGACCTGGTGGACATCAATCTGGGACTGCGTATTTTGCTGGGCAGTTCGTACTACGACGACTGGCAGAGCGAGGAGACCTTCGTTCGAACCGATCCCCTTGGCAATCCCATTGACAAGCATCATCCCTGGAACCAGACCACCATCCCACGTCCGCAGAAACGCGACTTCAACGGAAACTACACCTGGGTGATGTCGCCGCGCTGGTACGACAAGCGCAGCGGCGACCACCTTCCGCTGGACACCGGCGGCGGCCCGATCGCCCGCCTCTGGTCCACCGCGCTTTCGGGGTTGGTGGACATCGGATACATCAAGGCAACCGGTAACAGCGTAGTGATCAACCTTCCCAAAACGGCGATGCTGCCGGAAGCTACTTTCGAGTGGAAGATTCCGCAATGGAGCAATGCCATCGAGCGCGACCGCGCCCGCACTTACTTCCAGGCGTATTCGGCCGCCGCTGCTCTGCACTTCTGCGAAAAGGCAATTGAGGAGCTCATGGCAGGACGCTCCAAGACCTGGGCTCCATTCAAAGTGCCCGAAGAGGCCATCTCCTGCGGTTTCCACGAGGCAGTGCGCGGCGTGCTTTCGCACCACGTGGTGATTCGCGACGGCAAAATCGCCAACTATCATCCCTATCCGCCGACTTGCTGGAACGCCAACCCACGCGATGTTTATGGCACGCCTGGACCTTACGAAGATGCGGTGCAGAACACACCCATTTTCGAAGAGAACGGGCCGGACAAGTTCAAGGGCATTGACATTATGCGGACTGTGCGCAGCTTCGACCCCTGCCTACCCTGTGGCGTGCACCTGTACCTGGGCAACGGCAAGGTGCTGGAGACGCGGCACTCGCCGATGTTCGGTATGATGGGACACAAATGAGCATGACCAGCAGCGAGTTTCAAACCCAAACGGAGCAGATTGAGCGTTTGGTGCAGCGCGTCACATCCCTGGCCGATGGTGAGGCCCGTACCACCGCGCTCGAACTCCTGCAGTCGCTGATGGACCTGCACGGCGCAGTCATGTCCCGCATAGTGGAAGTGCTGACTGGTTCCGGGGAGGCCGGCCGTAGTTCGTTGGCCAAACTGGGCAGCGATCCTCTGGTCTGCGGCCTGCTGGTGCTCTACGGCGTGCATCCGCTGACACTGGAGGACCGCGTCAGCCAGGCCCTGGAAAAAGTGCGTCCGCAACTGCGCAAGCAGGGCGGTCAGGTGGAGCTTCTTGGCATCGCTGAAGGGGTGGTAACTGTAAAGATCCACACCTCGGGGCAAGGATGTGGCTCGTCGCTGGACGCGCTGAGACACATAGTCCACCAAGCCATTTTGGAGTCGGCGCCAGAAGTGGTTCAGATTGTCAGCGAAGGCCTACCTTCTGGTACTTCCGGTTTCGTTCCACTCAATATGATTCAGCCAGCCGTAAGACAGGAGAAGAAATATGAAGAATCCGCGGCCTGACATTGACGCGCACACCCCCGGAACGAAACGGGGAGAGCAATGGACCTACGAAGGACGCAAGGAACCAGGACGCGAGGGCAAGGGGCGCACCGCCCGCGACGCTACCGGAATAAATGCCGAGCACCGCAAGCCGATTGACCCCAGGATGCCGCATCTGCCCCCGGCTTAGGCGAGCCGAATGACTGCCCCGGCACAGACTCTCCGGCGTGGGTCGCTGGCCACGCTGCAGCGCTTCGTGCGCAAGCCGCGTGAACGCGCGGAAGTGTGCGAGCTATGCTCCGCTCCGCTCGCGCCGGAACACCAACACTTGCTGGAACTGGAGAAACGGCGGGTGGCGTGCGCCTGCGACGCCTGCGCCATTTTATTTGGCGGCAGCACCCGCCAACCCTACCGGCGCATTCCTCGCAATCTTCAGCGCTTGCGGGATTTTGTGATGGACGACCAGGAATGGGAGAGCCTGCTGATTCCCATAAATCTGGCGTACTTTGTTCACAACAGTGCCTCGGGCCGCGTGACGGCGCAGTACCCCAGCCCCGGGGGAGCCATGGAATCTTCTCTTGACCTGGAATACTGGGGCGCGATCGTCGAGCGTAATCCGGTACTGCGGGAACTCCAATCTGACGTGGAAGCCTTGCTGCTGAACCGCATCTCTGCACCGCCACAGTACTACCGCGTCCCCATTGACCAGTGTTTCCGTCTGGTTGGAATCATCCGCATGCACTGGCGCGGCCTATCCGGGGGAACGGAAGTGTGGCACGAAATTGACCGCTTCTTCCAGCACTTAAATGAGGCGTGTGGAGGGCCGGGTGCCTGACCTGCATTTCCAGGTCGAAGACGTCCACGCCACGCCGAATGCTGCCACGCCACAACTCTCATTCAAGGTGCGGATCAAGAATTCCGAGCCTGAACCGGTACATTCCATTGCTTTGCGCTCGCAAGTGCAGATCGAGCCTGTACGTCGGCGCTACACTCCCACGGAGCAGGAGCACCTGAAAGAGTTGTTCGGCGAAGCGGAGCGCTGGAGTCAATCGCTGCACCCGCTGCTGTGGGCGAATGTCAATGTCACTGTTCCGGGGTTCACAGGCAGCACGGTCGCTGACATTCCGGTGCCATGCACGTTCGACTTCGACGTGGCAGTCACCAAGTACATCTACGGCTTGGAGAACGGCGAGCTGCCAACTTCGCTGCTGTTCAGCGGCACAGTGTTCAACGCCGGGCGCATGGGGCTGCAGGTGGCGCAGATTCCCTGGGACCGCGAAGCCAGTTATCGCGTTCCGCTTCGGGTGTGGAAGGAGATGATGGACCTCCATTACCCCCACACCGCCTGGCTGTGCCTACGGCGAGACGTATTCGAGCGGCTCTATGAATTCAAGGCACGGCATGGCATTCCCACCTGGGAGCAAACGCTTGAGCGCATGCTGGGGCTCACCGCCGAGGTGAAATCGTGAATCGCGAACTGGCACAGAAGATGGCCGATGCCGTGCTCTACGAAGGCTACATGCTTTATCCCTACCGCCGCTCCGCGATGAAGAACCGGCAACGCTGGAGCTTCGGCATTCTTTACCCGCCTGCTTACGACGAAGTGAGCAGTGGAACCGAACGCTCCGCCATGCATTCGGAATGTTTGCTGAAAATCAGCGGCACAGCCACCCTTCACGTGCAACTCCGCTTCCTGCACTTGGTCCTGAGGGAGGGCGCACGACAGTGCGAGCCGGCATCGGGCGTACCGGCATCCTCAGTGGGTGATCTTCCCGGCTCGGAAAGCTGGGATGAGGGAGTGGAACGTTCGCTGGAATTCAAAGTCGCCTTGCCCGCGGCCTCCTCACAATCGTTTCGATTCAGCTTTCCTGGCAGCTTCGAGACGGAATCAATGCGGAGTGGAAATACCCAGGAAACCAGCGCGAACTGCAGGACACAGCATGGAGTGAATGGAACGGTGTCAGTGTTATCGCAAGCCATTCGAGAGAACGTGCTGAAGGTTACGATTGATGTAGCTAACCAGACCATCCTGCCTTCTGACGCGACAGAACGAGAGACTGCCCTGCTGCGCTCGCTGCTTTCGGCGCACACCATCCTGAGCCTTAGCGCCGGCAAATTCGTGTCACTCATGGACCCCCCGGAGGAACTCCGCGAAGCGGCCCGTGGTTGCAAGAACGACGGCAACTTTCCTGTTCTGCTCGGAGAACCAAGCACCGCTGACATGATGTTGTGTTCGCCCATCATCCTCTATGACTATCCGCAAATTGCGCCGGAGAGCGCAGGCGATTTTTACGACGCCACCGAAATGGACGAGATGCTGACCCTACGCCTCATGACTCTGGCCGAAAACGAGAAAAAGGAGATGCGGACCGCCGATAGCCGCACCAGCGATCTCCTGCGCCGCACCGAACAGAGCGCGCGCGAGCAACTGATGAGGACGCATGGCGTGATCCGCAGCCTGCGCCCGGTGAGTGAAGAATCATGAATCCCTGGAGTGAGGGTCCGGAGAACGCGTCCGTGGAGAGCGTCACCATATTCGGGGTCGCGGTAAGACCAGGCGATCACGTGCGACTGTGGCCGCAAAAGAGCGCCGACATCATGGATCTGGCCTTGAAGGGAAAAGTGGCTTTAGTGGAGGCCATTGAACGCGACCTTGACGACCATCTTCATCTCGCGGTGGTAGTTCAAGACGATCCCGGGCGGGATTTAGGAATGTTGCGCCAGCCCGGCCACCGCTTCTTCTTTTCTCCCGAAGAAGTCGAACCCCTGGCCATGAATGGCGAGGTTACCCATGAACCGTAAACTCCTGATAGCAGGAATCGGCAACATCTTCCTGGGCGACGATGCCTTCGGAGTGGAGGTGACCAAGCGCCTGGCGCAGCGCACTCTGCCCGAGGGTGTGGGCGTGGCCGACTTCGGCATTCGCAGCTACGATCTGGCTTACGCGCTTATGGACGACTGGGACCTGGTAATCTTGGTTGACGCGCTCCCGCGCGGCGGGCGCCCGGGAACCCTGTACACGTTCGAACCCGAGCTTCCCGCCGAAGGCGACCTTCCACCTTCGCTTGATGCTCACACCATGAATCCCGTCGCGGTGCTGCAGTTGGTGAAAGCGCTCGGAGGAAGCCTTGGGCGCATCCTGGTGGTGGGTTGTGAGCCGGCAACGCTGGAACCCGACCCTCAGGGCAACATCGGCCTGAGCACACCCGTCGCCGCTGCCGTGGATGAGGCGGTCAGCATGATTGAAGAGTTAATCATTCGCGTCCACAGCGATGCAACAGCCGCGTAATAGGAGAGGAGAAGCAAGATGTCAACCGGCAAACTCGTGAAATGGGGCAGCATTGCAGCAACGCTTTCCATGTTGATCTACTTTCGTGGCGACATCCAGCGTTACGTGAAGATGAAAAGAATGTGAGGCATGCTCATGCACGAGCTCTCTATCGCGCTGAGCATTATAGATGGCGTGCTGGAGGAGGCCGAGCAGCAAGGCGGCGTTCGTGTAGCCGGAGTACATCTCCGTCTGGGACCGCTCTCAGGAGTAGATGAGCAGGCGCTGTCGTTTGCCTATCCCTTGGCCTGTCAAGGCACGCCCCTGGAAGGCTCACGCCTGGTTGTGCAGAGGACCGAGGTCGCGCTGTACTGCCCTGTTTGTGAACGGGAGTGTACACCCGCTGCTCTCCATGATCTGCGCTGCCCCATTTGCGGCAGTTGCGAATCCCGCATCTTCCGGGGGACTGAACTGGAGATTACAGCGCTGGAGACTCTTCCTTTGGAGGTGCCGACATGAGTGTTGAGCCACGGCTGGTGGAGGTGCGGAGGAAGGTCCTCAAGGAAAACGACCTGCGGGCGCGCAGGTTGCGCCAGGATTTTCGCCAGGCGGGCGTCTGCGTCATCAGCCTGGTTTCCAGCCCAGGCTCGGGAAAGACCACGCTGCTGGAGAAAGTGCTCACGCATCTGCAAGCACAGTCCCGCGTGGCTGCGCTCGTCGGTGACCTGGCCACGGAAAACGACGCCGCCCGACTGGCGCGCTCGGGCGCCTTAGTAAAACAAATCACGACCGGGACTGTGTGTCACCTGGATGCGGCCATGGTGGAGCGTGCGCTGCATGATCGGAACCTCAAGCAGCTGGACTTCCTATTCCTGGAAAATGTCGGCAACTTAGTTTGCCCTTCAAGCTACGATCTGGGGGAAGACAATCGCCTGGTGCTTATATCCACCACCGAAGGCGAGGATAAACCTTTGAAATATCCCACCATATTTAACACCGCCGATGTTGCCGTGATCACCAAGTACGACCTGGCTCAGGCGGTTGATTTCGATCGCGAGAAGATGCGCGCCAACATCCAGTCGGTCCGTCCTGGCATGCCGATGTTTGAAGTATCAGCTCGAACCGGACTTGGCATGGAAGAGTTAATCGAGTTTCTGAAATCGTGCCGCACTCGATTTGGCATCGCCGTAGAGCGGAATGCCCAACCGGAAAGAGCCGCGACCGTATCGTGATTAGCCGAGCGGCAGAGTTCGCGGACAGTTGAAGTCATCGCTGCATGAAGACCAGGAAGTAGTCCATGCCGTCCGGCTTGACGAAGTCGTAGTCCTGCAGCAGGCGGTAACCGGCTTGCTCTACCTCCTGGACGACAATCTTGCGGCTGACTCCGTGGTCGGTGCCGTTTCCGTTGCGATCAATGATTCCCAATTTCGCCCCGGGTCGGAGCGAGGGACGCAGGCGCTCCAGCAGCGCCACTGGATCGGCAACTTCGTGGTAGGTCTTCAAAAGCAGCACGGCGTCAACCGTGTTCTGCGGAAGCAGCGGGTCATCAGCTTTGCTCAGAATAGTCTTCACATTGGAAAGGGATTCGCTCTTCACTCTGTGATCAATGTAGCGGATCGCATCCGGATTGATGTCTACCGCGTACACTGTTCCAGCAGGAGCCACCCTCCGCGCTGCTCGCATCGTAAACCAGCCTGAGCCTGCTCCAATATCGGCAACATTCTTTCCCGGCGTGATGCCCAGCATGTCCATTATGCGGTTGATCTGTAACCTTTGATCTCGCCCGGGGGAATCAAAAACGGTCAGGTCGCCGGTGTAGGGAGTGCTGGTGGCTCGTTTCTGGACCTCGGGCGGGAGGGGGTTCTGACCAGCCCAGACTGGCGCTGCAAACACGGTCAGAAGCAGAAAGAAGAGGAATGTTCGCGGGGTGCGATAAGGTCGCATAACGACTCTTTGACTCAGGTTCGTGTTCAAGGTTAGCAGGATTCGGCGGACCGGGTCAGGCGAGAGCCGAAACCAGCGCCTGCTCCAAATCCACTTTTAAATCGGCAACGTCCTCCAACCCAATGTTAAGGCGCACGAGGCGGTGTCCGTAATCGGGCCGGGCGGGAATTCCGCGAAAATCGTAGGCGACCGCCAGGCTAGTGACTCCGGCCCAACTGTAGCCGATTTCGAACAGTTCCAGTTGATCAACGAAGGCCAGCACCTGGGGCTTGGAATAGCGGCGCTGAAAGATGATGGAGAACACGCCCGCCGAGCCGCTAAAGTCCCGTTTCCAGAACTCGTGACCGGGACACGAAGGCAGAGCGGGATGCAGCACCAATTCAATTTCCGGACGCCGGGCTAGCCAGCGCGCGAGTTCCAGCGCCGTGGATTCGATGGTACTCAGCCGCACAGCCAGCGTTTTCATGCCGCGCAGAGCGAGGCTGCAATCATCCGGCGACACAGCGCAGCCCACCAGTTGATGCGTGGAGCCCAGCCTCTCATAGGCAGCCTGGTCACGGACCGTGATGGACCCCAGCAGAAGATCACTGTGGCCGCCAATGTACTTGGTCAAGGCCTGCATGGTGATATCCACGCCGTGGACGAAGGCGTCAAAGTAAATTCCCGCCGCCCAGGTATTGTCGAGGACCACCAGCACGCCGGCTCGGTGCGCGGCCGCGACGATGGCGGGCACGTCCTGCACTTCCATGGTCACCGAGCCCGGGCTTTCGCACCACACCAGGCGTGTGTTCTCCCGTAATAACGGCTCGATGGCGGCATTCGGCGAATAAAAAGTCGCCTCCACGCCAAAACGGCGCAGAACCTGGTTGGCAAAGTGCCGGTTGGGCCCGTAAATGCTGTGCGGAACAAGGATGTGGTCTCCCGCCTTCAGGAACGCAAAATTAACGAGCGAAATCGCACACTGTCCGCCTGGCGTCAGGAAGGTGCGGAATCCCTTCTCCAGCTCGCATATGCGCCCTGCTAGTTCCAGCGCTGTGGGCGTGCCATATAGCCCGTAGGTGTAGCCCACGGCATGCTGATCCCAGTTGTCGTTGACGGAGGCCGCATTGGGAAACAGCACGGTCGACCCTCGGTAAACCGGCGGCACCAGCGAGCGGAATCCTTCCGGAAGATGGGCATCGGAATGGATCAGCTTTGTCTTCCAATTTTTAGGCATGAGGAAGGATAACAAGCGGATCGCGGCCTTGCGATCCGGGCTGGGGCGAGCGGGCTAAGGTAAGGCTAATTCTTCGCCGCTAATGTATTTGTTTCTTTTTTCACCCGCTTTGCGGCCTGCGTCAGGGTCAGGTTGCTGGGGACACGCTGGTAGTCGGACCGAATATCCTTCTCCCGCACGGCAATGGTCTTGAAAAACAGTGCCTTGCCGTTCATTTGCACATTCATGTAGGTTACGTCCCAAATCCCAGGCGCAATCTGGGTCTGCTTGACGTCAAAGGTGCCGCCTTTATCCAGGTGCCCCAAGAGCCCGCCGGCAAATTTCACCTCCTGGTTTAAACGCCCCTGGATCCCGGCCAGGCGCTGCTGCTTCAGGTTCAACCATAGCGATCCGACCATGTCATGAAAAACGGCTGCCTTGCGCGACTGGGGATGGAATCTCGGGTTAGGCCGAAAATTCAGCTTCACCACTTCCCCGCTGCGCCCAGCGTAGTTGTAAAGAAATGCATTCGGCAACGTCTTAAGCAGTTCCTGCGCCTGGTGGACATCATTGCGGGTAGCTTCCTGATTCTTGCGCTGCTCGCCAGGATCCGTCAGCAGCTTATGAAGATGCGCCTCGTCTTTGGCCCGCTCCTGCGAGGTCAGAGGCTTGCCGTTCACCGCCAGCAGGCGGCGCACCCATCCATGCGGTGTCTCCACCACCTCTTGGGTTTTTGTGGCACCCGACTGGGTCTGCAGCAGGCGAAACATCCAGTAGCTGTTGTCGTGCTCTTCGGCCTGAACTTCGTGATTGATCACCTGGCGAACTAGTTGGTCTGGCGGCTGTTGCGGACGAGCTTGCCCCAGGGCTGCACCGACAAGCAGGGTTGCTGAAACCAGAGTTCCCCAAATTACTGCACGTCCCATAGTGCATTAGACGGCAATTACTCAGCTCGCTGTTGCCGCGCCGAAAGGAGCTAGTGCAGGTTGGCGTAGGTGGACGGGCCGGTTCGACGAGCGCTCATGCGCAAAATGCCTACCGCGGCCGCATCGCGCACTGCCGCTTTGCCATCATCGAGAGCGTACTCCAGCCACTGCTGCGTGCCGGGACGTGCCAGTTTACCCAGAGCCACGGCTGCGGCCGCCCGCACCGACCAGTCGCGATCCATCAGCGCCGCCTTGAACGCGAGCATCGTAGCCTTATCCGGGCGCCGCGAAAGCAAGTCGGCGCAATCCGCTCGCGCCAAGTCGGTTCCGCCCACAAACTGCTGTTTGGCCAAGCTTACACCCATGCCCAGGGGCCCAGGCAGAAGTTCACCGGCGCCCTTTTCCGCTCCCATGGCGACGAGCGACTTCTTATCCTCGAGCTCGTGCTTGGCTTCGCGCTTATGGCTGGCGACGAATCCGTCCTTGGTTCCCTTGTCGCCTTGCAGCACATCCAGCAATACCCGGCGGCCGGCGTTGTCGCCCAACTGCCAGAGGGATTTGGCTGCCGCGAAGCTGACCTGCGGCGCTTCGTCATTTAGCGCAGCTCGCAGGACAGGAAGGGCGGCCCGTGATTTCATCGCGCCCAGGGTGGCAGCGCCTTGCGCCCGCAGGTCCGGGTCCTTGTCCTTCAAAACCCCCGCTACCAGGCGAACGCCTTTGGGATTGGGGCCAAGATCGGCCATCGCTTTCAGTGCAATTATGCGGTCGGAAAACTTCTTTGCGTTCACCCCTTCAGTCAATATCCGCCAGGCCCGCTCCGTTGGGGTTTCCACCTTGTGCAGCTTGTCCACCCCGTGGGCGGAGAGGACGCTCCCACAAACCAGCAAAATCAGCCATACACAGACAACAAAGGCGCGCATGGCCGGTTAGAGTAGCGCCGGACGGACAGAGTTGCAAGCCGGGTACTCACCTCCCCCGACATCCGGGCTGAAGAAAATGCGGCACCCGAAGCCGGTGGTGAATCCGTTACCCTATGTCAACCCGCGTGGAACGCCGCACTGTAGACCTCTCTGGCTACCCTGACCTGGTGGTGATTTACCTGGGAATGCGGGTGAATCGCCTGACCGGAATGAAGACCCTGATGGGGTTTGGGCCTAAGATTTCCTCCTCGGCCGCGGCCCAGCCCGAGGGCCTGCTTCGCCACGAGAACGTCATTTATTCCCTCTTTCCCATGCACGTGGGCATGCGCCAATACTGGCGCGACCCCGACTCCCTGCTGAAGTGGACGCGCTCGGATCCTCACCGCCAGTGGTGGCAGAGCTTCTTGCGCGATTCCGGCGGCACCGGCTTCTGGCATGAAACCTATTTCCGCCGCGGCGGCATGGAAGCCATCTACGACGATGTGCCCAAACCTATCGGGTTTATGACCTTTGCTCCGGTGGTGTCGGCGCGTGGTCCCATGTTTGGCGCCGCTGCCAGGGGCGGCAAGGAATTCACCGCTCAGCCCGTTTTGTCGGAGAAGGATTTGTACGACTAGGGAAACTCTGATCAGCGCACTGGCTTTGACAGGGCGCTAGCTCGGTCTGGCGACTTACCGGCATTTGGCAACGATAAGGGTGCGGTCGTCATACTGCTCGCGCGGACTGAACTTCTGCACATCATTAACGACCGCGGCGACCAGTTCCTCTGATGGCTGCTGGCGGTGCCGCTGCAGCGATTCAATCAGACGTTCCTCACCAAATTCCTCACCCCGGACATTAAACGATTCGGTTATGCCGTCCGTGTACAAGGCGAGCGTGTCCCCCGAAAAGAGCGGCAGCTCCCGCGTGCAGCAGTTCCATTCCTCGAACATTCCCAGCACGGTGCAGGTGGAGTGCAGGCGTTCCAGGACACCGTCGCCCCGCAGCAGGAGCCCGGAGAGATGCCCGCAGTTGGCATAGCGCAGCCGCTTTCGGAACTGGTCGTACTCGGCAAAAATCAAAGTGGCGTACGCGGTGTCGGTGGAATTCCCGTAGAACAGCCGATTTACCATCTGCAGAAAGCGGTGCGGCTCCTCCGAAGCAATTGCGCATTGGCTGCGCAAATTGGCCTGCAGGTTGGCCATCAATAATGCGGCCGCAATTCCCTTCCCGGAAATATCGCCCAGCACCAACCCGAGCCGTTCCCGGCCTAGATCGAGAAAATCGTAATAGTCGCCGCCCACCTGCCGCGCCTGGATGCAGATGCCGGAATAATCCAGCGTGGCCAACTCCGGCAGGTTTTGAGGAAAAAGCCGCATTTGCACCTGCTTGGCAATTTCCAATTCCTGGGCCGCGCGGCGCTCCCCCTCCACTCGGGCCGCGGCAGCCAGGCGCTGCGCTTCTACGGCGCGCGTCTCCTCGTCATAGGCCACCAGGGCGAAGGAGTTTCCGTCGGGATCCCGGAAATGCGTCATCGCTCCGCCCCACAGCGATGCTTCGTGGCCCGCAGCCGAACCCTTAGTCAAATCCGCGGATGCCTGGCGCGCGTACTTGAGCCGCTTGAGGCGCGGTGCGTATTGAAAGCGTACCCCCCGCTTGATCCATTCCCCATACTTCGCGACAAAATCGTCGGTAACGAAAACCACATGGGCGCAATGGCCGATCAGGCTGTGTTCCTTGGACTCGGGCTTAGGAGCTACCAGGGACAGCACCGCGCTGCCGTCCGGCGGCGCGACTGCCACCCAGCGCTCCCCATTTTCGAAGCGAACATCGCCCACCAGGCTGAACCCCAGTTGGTCCTGGTAGAAGCGCAGGCTTACATCCTGATCGCGCACGAAAACGTTGATAGCATGAATGCGGAGATGCGCCGAGCGCACCTTGGGCGCCCGCTCTTGCTGTTCGGCGCGTGAAGGTGAGCTGCCCATCCGCGGAATTATAGCCTCGAAACGTGGAGCTTGGAGCGGCACACAGCTTTGCACAATCCGACGTAAGCCTGTATGCTTTCGGCCTCTGAGACGAATTCCCGTTCCGGGTTGCTACCCAATTGGCTTCTGATTCGTCCCTGTTTCAGGTGAGGAGGCAGCCATGCTCCACATAGGCCAGGACATTCGCTATGCCCTGCGCACCATGCGCAAGTCTCCGGGATTTGTGGCTGTCGCGGTTGTCACCCTGGCCCTCGGCATCGGCGCTAATACCGCCATTTTCACGGTGGTCAACGCCGTGTTCTTCAATCCCATCCCGGTGCATGATCCCAACCGTCTTCTCTCGCTGTTCACCACCGACCAACGCAACCGTGGCGGCCTGAACAATTTTCTGCCGGTTTCTTACCCCAATGGCGAAGATATTCAGCGCCGGACCCAGTCTTTTTCCGGCGTTGCCCTGGAGATCTTTTCTACCGTCAGCATGACCGTCAACGGCCACCCCGACACTTACAACGCCAACCTGGCTACGGGAAATTTTTTCGACGTTCTGGGAGTCAAGCCCGCCCTGGGGCGCACCTTCCGCCCCGACGAAGACCGCGAGGCCGGGGCCGGACCAGTTATCGTTCTCAATCACGGTTTCTGGGAGCGCAAGTTTGCCGCCAATCCAAACGTGATCGGCCAGAATGTGCTGCTCAACGGCCAGGGATTCACCATCATAGGCGTGGCTCCCCGTGGCTTTCAGGGGACGGCCGTCCTGGGAGGCCCGGACATGTGGGTGCCTATGTCCATGCATGACCAGGTCCTTTCCGGTTTCAATAAGGAGTGGTTCAACGACCGCCGTTTCCTGGGTACCTTTCCAGTGGCCCGGCTAAAACCGGGAGTCACCGAGGCGCAAGCGCGGGCTGAACTGCAGGCCCTTGGCTCCGACCTGCAACGCGAGTTCCCCGTCCCCAACACCGCACGTAGTTTCACTTCGCTGCCCCTGCTGCAATCTGCCATCAATCCCAACCTGCGCGGCCTGTTTACCCGGGCCGGCGCGCTCATGATGACCGTTGTCGGCCTGGTGCTGCTGATCGCTTGCGCCAACATCGCCAACCTGCTGCTGGCCCGGGCCGCCGGTCGCAAGCGCGAAATCTCCATTCGCCTGGCGGTGGGCGCTTCCCGCTCCCGCATCGTGGCCCAGTTGCTCACTGAGGCCACCATTCTGGCCGTTGCCGGCGGGGCGATGGGAATCGGCCTGGCACTTTTGGGGCGCAATCTGCTGTGGCAATACCGCCCGCCCTTCCTGCAGCAGAGCTATCTCAGCCTGGCCCTCGATGGCCGTGTGCTGTTGTTTACCCTTTGCATCGCCCTGGGCACAGGCCTGATTTTTGGCCTCGCGCCTGCCCTGCAGGCCACCCGGCCCAACCTGGTGCTGGAACTGAAGGAGCGCGCCGGCGGCGAAGTCTTCACCGGCCGACGCTTTGGCCTGCGCCACGCCTTTATCGTCGCCCAAGTCGCGCTGTGCATGGTTGCCCTGATCGGCGCGGGCCTGTTCCTGCTCAGCCTGCGTAATGCTCAGGAGACCAATCCCGGTTTCAACACTCAAAACCTGGCCATGCTTTCCTTCGACCTGGGCTCGCTGAATTACGACCCGCCGCGGGTGAAGGAGTTCCAGCGCCGCACCCTGGAAACGGTGCAGAGCATGCCCGGCGTGCAAGCCGCCACCCTCGCTTCCGATGTGCCCCTCTTCGGCGGAGGCTTCAGCCGCAGTGTTTTTCCCGAGGGCCAGGAAGGCAGTTCCAGCCGCAACGGTGTGCTAGTCACGACTGACCAGGTGGCCACCGGTTATTTGCAAACCCTCGGCATTCCCCTGATGCGCGGGCGCGATTTCGACACTGCCGTGCGCGAAGAAAGCCCTAAAGTCGCCGTCATCAACGAGACCGCCGCCCACCGCTTCTGGCCGGACCAGGATCCAGTTGGCAAGCGCTTCAAGTTCTACGGCGAAAGCGATTTTGTTCAAGTTATTGGCGTGGCTCACGACGCCAAGTACGTCACTTTGGGCGAAGATCCACAGCCCTTTATTTACCTGCCCCTCGTTCAGAATCCCAGTCCCGCCGTCACCCTGTTTTTCCGCACCACTTCCAATGCCAACAACCTGCTGGGGGCAGTGCGCAAGCAGGTGCAGGCGCTCGATCCCAACCTGCCGCTCATCAATGTCTGGCCCATCGGCGAAGTCATTCACCAGGCGCTATGGGCGGCACGTTTCAGCGCCGGTCTGCTCTCCATTTTCGCGTTTGTCGCCGTGCTGCTTTGCGCGGTAGGAATTTATGGAGTAGTGGGCTATACGGTGGGGTTGCGCGTGCGCGAAATCGGCATTCGCCTGGCTCTGGGCGCTCGACCGCGCGATGTGGCGCTGATGATCCTGCGGCAGAGCGCCACCACTCTCTCGGTTGGCTTGGCCATCGGGCTGGTCTGCGCCTTTGTGCTGGCTCGATTTATCAGCAATCTGCTTTACGGGATGAGCGGCACCTCCCCTGCCGCTTTTTTCGCGACGGCGCTGCTGCTGGCCGCCATTGGCGTGCTGGCCAGCTACGTGCCTGCGCGCCGCGCCGCCGGCGTGGATCCTCTGCTCGCCGTGCGCAACGAATGAATGCCGCTTATGGCCGCTGGCTGGAAGCTAAAACACAAACTTCAACCCAAACTGCAAATGCCGCGCCGGATTCGCGGACTTGAACGCCAGCGGCTGCGACGGATCCAGCCCTTTCACGCCGTGCAGGTTGTATGGACCATTCAGCAGGTCCACCGTTTGCGAGCCAATCTGGAAGGGCTCAGGATTGGCCGGAAACACATCATTCACCGCACTGAAATTGGTGTGATTCAGGACATTCGTTCCCTCCACCATCAAATCCAGCTTGGTGCCCTGATCCCGTCGGATGTAGAACGACTTGGTGAAGCGCAGGTCCAGGCTGTTGTAGCCGGGCCCGATTCCCGTGTTCCGCCCCGCATGCCATGGCCGCGCATACAGGGATTGACCCAAGGTGCCGTTTTCCAGTCCGGGAACGCGGATGATGAACGGCAGTCCGCTTCTTGCCGACACCACCGGCGAAATCGTCACATCCGCCAGCACCCGCGCCAAAGCGTTGCCGCCGGGCTTAAAGGGCATGGCGTATACCGCGCTGGCCACGAAGTTATGCGTGATGTTGAACGTGGAAAGCGAGCGCTCCAGATTGAGATGGGTGGGCCGGAACGGCATGAAATTGTTATTGAAGTCGGTATTGTCGTCAATGGTTTTGCTGAAGGTGTAATTGGCCTGGAATTGCAACCCCTTCGTCCACCGCCGCGTCAGCGAAGCCGTCATGCCGTGATAAATAGAGCTGCCGATGGACCCATAGGTCTCAAGCTGCACAATTGCAGGATTGATCTGCGTATAGCACGGCCCAACCAGCGGGTCCACCGCGGAACTGAATGCGGTGGGATCCAGCTTGTTGCATGGGATTTGTGTGACGTTGCTGTCGAACGGGATCTGCTCATGTAATCCGTGATACATCTGGTAGGCAATTTCTACAGCCATGTTGCTTACCAGTTCCCGCTGCACGCTCAGGCTGGCCTGTACGGAGTGCACGCCCTGGAAGTTCTTTCCCGGGATCACCTCGACTCTTCCGGGCTGTCCCGGCCCCACAGTGAACCCAAAGCCTTCGACGTCCGCAGCGGTTAGCTGCGGTACGGGAATGCCGCGGCTTACCGCCAGGTTCCAGAGCGCGGCTGTAGATGGAATGTTGGTTCCGGGAACCATGTGATTCACGTCAGTAGCGAATTGATAGATGTAGTTGCCGCTTGGTCCCAGCAGATTCATCACGTAATCGTTGTAGAAGTTCACCGGCGCGTAAAACACCCCGGCTCCGCCGCGGATTACAGTCTTGCCATCACTGCCCGGGTTCCAGGCAAAGCCCAACCGCGGCGAATAGAAAACATTGTGCGGAATGGGCGAGGCCTCTGCCGACCAGTCCACGCGCCCACCGAAGTCCAGGGTGAAGTTGCTGCTCACCTTCCACGAGTCCTGCACGTAGGAACCGAGATTGTGCGACCAGCCTTCCCACACCGGGTTGCCATACCCCTGCCGGTATGCCACCGGAATACCCAAATCAAAGGTCTGAATGGCGCTCATGTTGGTGGCCGCCATTGAGCGGTTGGCCACCGGAGTCGGAACTCCATTGACTATAGCCATTTGCATGTAGCAGTCGGCCGGCGTCGAGCACGCGCCATTCGGGCCGTGGGTCAGGTTAAACATCACCAGCGGTGTCACTGCCTGTGGTGCCATCTGCACTACTGGCGCCAGCAGCGGAATCGTCCCGTCGTAGAAGTTGAATTCGCCGCCAAACCACAACTCGTCGCGTACCTGGTAACTGGCCGGGCGATACGAGGTGCCGAACTTGAACGTGTGGTGCCCCCTTGTCCAGGTGACGCTGTCTTCGAACTGGAACCGCCTCTGCCGCGCGTGATAGGGCTCGTAGTGCTCGCCCTGGAAATTTCCCAGCGCGCCCAGAGTCAGGTACGCGGTATGCGGCGAGACCACAGGAACATCCGCCACATTGCTGGGCACTGCCTGCACCCGCACCTGGTTCAGCAGATTGGTATTAAAGATATGGCTCCAGCTGCCCAGCAGCGTGTAATCCGTCCAGGTCTGCGTGGTGCCATCGTCTGGAGAATTCAACGGATCCAGCACGTACATGCGGCTCAGGTCGTGGTTCATCAGCGAAAAGCGGGTGGTGAAGGTGTCGCTGGCGTTGGCCTGGTAATCCCAGCGCGTCACCCAGTTGTGGTAGCGCTTCCAATCGTTAAACGTGCCCGTGTTATGATCGAGCAGCGCGCCGGTTGCCGGCCAGTTGCTCGGAGTCAGGATGAAGCCAAGTTTCTGCCCCAGGCCCATAAGCAGCGGATTGCCTGACTTCCCCAGAGCTGCCACGTACTTTTGCTGCGCCAGATTTGTCAGAATGCCCTGCGCCTCCGGACTGGTGGCGTAGCTGCGGAACTGCGGCGTGTCCGTCTTCGTGTACTCGTAGGTGGTGAAGAAAAACATTTTGTTCTTCACCATCGGGCCACCGAAGGTCACTCCCGGAACAAAATTCTGCTCGAACGCTTTGCTTCCCGTGCGCGGCGCAAAGTAATTGCTCGCGTTGGTGGAGTGATTGCTGAAGAACGCATAGGCGCTGCCGTGATAATCATTGGTCCCGGTCTTGGTCACGATGTTGACCGCCGTCCCCGAAGTAAATCCGAATTCCGCTGCGAACGAGCTGCGGTTCACCTGCAGTTCCTGCACTGAATCCAGCGGCACATTGGGTGTCCTCAGCTGGCCCGAGCCGTAGTCGTTTTCCCCGCCGTCAATCGTCACCAGGTTATTGCGCCCGTTGCTGCCGCCGATGGAAAAACCCGAGCTCTGAAATCCCGAGAATCCGGGATTCTGTGCCCGCGGCGTCTCGGAACTGGAAACGCCCGGCAAGGTGTATATCGAATCTGTAAAACTGCGGCTCAGGTTTGGAAGGTCGCTGACTTGGCGCTGGTCAAGCGTGTTTGCCTGCTGCGTCTGCTCAATTTCCACCAGCGCGCTCTGGGCCGAAACCTCGACCGTTTCGCTGGCTTCACCGAGTTGCAGGTTGAAGTTGTAGGTCGCAATCTGGCCCACGGAGACGGAAATGTTTGCCGCGGCATGCGCGAATCCCTGCGCTTGGGCCTGAACTTGGTATGTTCCGGGTTGCAGCAGCGGAAAGCGGTATTCGCCGTCGGTGCCGGTTACGACCTTTTTCACCAATCCCGTGCTGGGATTTTTGATCGTTATCGTGGCGCCTGCCACCAGCAGCCGATGCGGATCATAGACAGTACCGGTTAATGTCGCGGTCGAATAGTCTACCTGGCTGAAAACCACTTGGGGCACCAGCAACGCCGCCAACAGAAGAAGAGAAAGGATGAGCAGCTTTCTGCGCATAGCAGAGCCTCCTTAGTCATGTGCGCGACTCTGGAGCTCTTCCTGGGCGGGCAACTTAGACAAAATGATTGCCCGGCGGCGGGCAGATTGCTCAGCTCGCGCCGACTTCGATAACGCTTCTTTGCTTTCAGGGTGAGTTAACGGGCAGGGTCCGGGGGAACACTTTCCGTCACCTCCACGTTAGTGCCCTCCATCCCGCCCGTCTGTGACCAACCTCACGGAATAACGTGAGATTGAGGTCGGGGCACTGTCACTTCTGATATCAATTGAAATCTCAATTACCCGCCGAGATTGTGTTTGCCCGCCCGGCTTTTAAGCGCCTTCTCGTGCGCTCTCGGCGTCTCGGCGATGAAAAACATTTGATTCTGCTAAGCTAAGCGGCCCGGCACTTTTCCAATTCTGTGTCCTGAGTGCGCTCTATGAAACCGCAAGAAATCATCCGCGTTCCCGACTTGTTTTCTGTTTCTGGGAAAATTGCTTTGATTACCGGCGGCTCCCGCGGCATCGGCTTGATCATGGCCCGCGGGCTGCTGGAAGGCGGCGCTAAGGTTTACATCTCCTCTCGCAAGCAAGCAGCTTGTGATGAAGCCGCGACGCTACTGCGCGAGGCCGGCGAGTGCGTCTCGGTGCCTGCTGACGTTTCCACGGCTGCCGGCTGCCGCCAGCTGGCCGTTGAGTTCGCGAAACGCGAAAGCCGTCTCCACATCTTGGTCAACAACGCTGGTGCCGCCTGGGGCGCGACCCTCGGCGACTATCCTGAATCTGGGTGGGACAAGGTGATGAACACCAACGTGAAGTCCATCTTCTTCCTTACCCGGGAACTTCTGCCCCTGCTGGAAAAAACCGCCACCCCCGCCGACCCGGCCCGCGTCATCAATATCGGCTCCATTGATGGGCTGAAGCCGCCCTTCTACGAGGCTTATGCTTACTCCGCCAGCAAAGCCGCCGTGCATCATCTCACCCGTGATCTGGCGGTCAAACTGGCGGGCAAAAACATCACCGTCAACGCCATTGCTCCGGGGCCCTTTGAAAGTCAGATGACCGCAGCCCTGCTGCAGAATTTTCAAACCCGGATTGAGCAGACTTGCCCCCTGCGCCGCATCGGCGAGCCTGCGGACATGGCGGGAACGGTAATTTATCTGGCTTCTCGCGCCGGCGCCTACGTCAACGGCGCCGTGATCCCGGTGGATGGCGGAATCTCAATTGGCTGAGTTCCAAAGTCGAGCAGGACAAAAACGCGGAAAACATCTTATGAAATCTCGGCGTTCTCCGCGTTCTCGGCGGTGAATGGGTTTTGACTAGGCCAGCGCCTGCGCCTTGGCCAGGCGCTCAGCAATAACAATGTACGCGGAAGGATTGAACGCCATGCCCACATGCGTGCCGGAGACTTCGAAGTTCACTTCCGGATTTTTGGTGATGCAGGTCCGCCAGTCCACAATTCCGTCCACACGCGTATAAACGGCGGTCTCCAATACGCCGTCCGGAATGCGACGCCGCAATGAATCCAAGAAATCGCAAGTGCAGCGTCCTGTGTAGCAGCCGGGCAGCACGCCCGAACCGTGTTCTTCCAGAATCCGTTTGCGTACTGCGTCCGCCACTCCCAGCACACTGCGATGGGCCACGGTGCCGCGGAAAGGCGCGGCCAGCGTGATCACCGAGGCGATATCGTCCGGCCTTTGCCCCGCCACTGAGCGCGCAATAATTCCCCCCAGGCTGTGACCGATCACGTGTACTCTGCGCTTTGTCTGTTTGCGCGCCTTGGTAATCGTGTCATTCAGTCGGCGCTGGATCAGCAGGTTCGGACATTCGGCGTTCACCCCGATGCCCGAGTAATAAGGACGGTATCCAATGCGCTTCAGCCAGGAATGCAGTTCCAGCAGGTAAAGGTCGGTACCCAGGAAACCGGGAATAATCACCACTCCCGACTTGTCTCCGTGGGGCACGCCCAGGCCGTAATAGACCGGTGTCGCATGCAACAAAAGCAGCTCCGCGGCAAACAACGCCTCAGTCCAGAGCGAGACTTTCGCTTCCGCCCGATCTCGGATGTGGTTGCGCCCCGCAGCCATAGCTCGACGTTTGGAACTGCTACTTCGGGCCCCAGGTTGTATGCGAACACGCGGCCAGCCATAGCCGCATGGGGGCGGGCGGGAGGAAATCCCGGGTGGGGACGGGTTTCGGTCCCCATACCGGCTACAGCCTACACTGAATTTTCAAAAAACGCCATGCAGCTCTGACCTGCATACCCCCTTTCCGCGTCCTCGGCAGAAACACAAGAAGGCTGGCGCACCAGGCTGGTTCACCGGGTACGCCAGCGGACTTGTGCTACCGCGTCAGGAAGCGACAGGTCGAGGAGAGCTAGACCGCTGCCGCGGCCGCCTCCTTCTTCACCCCGCGCACCGGACGCCGCGCATGCCGAACGGGTTTGCTCGCACGCTTGTGTCCATTGTGCGGCTTCAGCATGACGCCCATCAGCTCCTTCTGCGCGTCTACGAAGCTCTTCACTCCCTCGCGCGTCAGTTCGGCCAAGGGCATCAGCGGCAGCGGCCGCATCAGTTCAATCGCCTTGCCCGCGGCCTTCAGATTGACGTTCATCTGCTGGCCGGCTACGTCGAACAGGCTCTTCTGTGCCTGGATGAACGACTCCGTGGCTTGCCGCGCCAATTCGGCGATTTCCGTTTTCTTCATCTTCTTGCCCGCTCCATTGGTGTGCTTGCCGCTGGTGGCCTTGCCGGTTTCCTCGGCAATCACATCCAGGAACTTCTTCTGTGCATGCACGAAGTTCTCCATCCCTTCCCGGGCCAGTTCAATCAGGCGCTCGCCGTCGAAGGCTTTGCCGGTCTTGGCCGCCTCCACCCAGGTGTGCGTCTGCTTGCCGGCAATTTTCAGGAACTCCTGCTGCATGTCAATGAACGTGTCCACGCTGCGCCGCAGCAGATCGGCCATAGCCGTGGCCGGGGCGGAACCGCCCACCCGCTCCTTGACGCCAGTCATGACTATCTTGTTCTGCTCCTGCGCCAGGTTGAGCAGCACCTTTTGCGCTTCGATGAAGTTCGACATGCCCTCTCCCGTCAGTTCGGTGAGGATGGTAGTGGGTGAAAAATGCGGATCGGCCAGGCGTTGCCGCAGCAGGTGCATCACACTGGCATTCTGCCGCATCGCCAGGTCCAGAAGAATTCGTTGCGTGGCAAAAAAGCTGTTCACTCCCTGCTGCATCCATCCTGACAGCAGGGTAATGAAGGATGACTCCCGAGAATGAGTTCGGGAGGATTCCATCTTGGCAACCGCTGGCATAATCTGCCTCCCTATGCTGCATTGCAGCATCAGCTTCAGAGTACAAATATCTCACGCTCCTGTCAATGGTAGCGGCAAGATTATTTTTGCAGCGCAGCATAACGGTTTTCCCCAAATTGGAACCGGCTTAAGATCATGTAAAATATAGGTTATTTCTCTCACCGAGGTGAAGTATTTCCCAGCAGCTCATACTGCAGTGCGTCATGCAAGCAAGGTGTACAGGCGCGGGGCGTGTGTGCCAATATAAGGGTGGCAAGGTTGTGCATTGCACACGAGGAACTACCCGTCCATGAAACCCGCTGCCATCGTGATCAAAAAGTATGGGAACCGCAGGTTGTACGACACCACTGGCAGCTGCTACGTCAATCTGGACGACATCGCAGGGCTCATCCGGGAAGGCAAAGACGTCCGCGTGGAGGATGCCAAGACCGGGCGCGATTTAACCCGCGTCACCCTCACCCAGATCATCACCGAAGACGCCAAAGAAAAGCCGACCGGATTGCCCCTGGAATTGCTGCGCCAATTGATCGTCGCTTCCGACCAGGCACGACAGGAATTCATTATGTGGTATTTGAAATCCGCTTTCGACACTTACCAAACGGTGCAAAGCGCGGTTCAGAACCGTATCGGCAACATGCAATCGGCGCTGCTCTCTCCTGTGGAATCGGTGAAGCGCCTCCTGGCCAGCGGCCAATCTCAACCACCTTCCGAGGACGACGAACTTAGGGCCTTGCGCCACCGGGTGACGGAATTGGAAACAAGGTTGAAGAAATCCTCTAAAGGCAAACGCCGCCGCGCCAGCGCCTAAGCTGCGGTTCGCGAGGCCAAATGCTCGCGCAGCGCCCGCTTCTGAATCTTTCCCGTCCAGTTTTTGGGCAATGCTGCCTGGAACACCACACGACGCGGCACCTTGAACCTGGCTAGATGCTGGCCCACGTGCCGCCGAATGTCTTCATCGCTGGCCTCGGTTCCAGGTTTGAGCTGGACCACTGCGCAAATGTCCTCCCCAAAAACCGCGTCGGGCATGCCCACCACCGCAGCTTCCGCCACCGCCGGATGCAGATACAGCGTCTCCTCAATTTCGCGCGAGGAGATATTTTCTCCGCCCTTGATGATCAGATCCTTCTTGCGGTCAGTGATGTACAGGTAGCCGTCGGCGTCCAGGTGCCCAACGTCGCCGGTGTGAAACCATCCCTCCTGGAAAGCTTGCCGGGTCGCTTCCCGGTCCTGCCAGTAGCCCGCGCAGATGTTGGCTCCCCGCAGGCAAATCTCCCCCGCTTGCCCTGCCGGCAAGCTGTGATTTTGCTCATCCACGATCCGCAACTCCACCCCCGGTTCCGGCCGGCCTGCCGAACCCGGCCGGTACATCTCGTGATCGTCGTACTCGGTGCCAACAGCCACCGATTCTGAAAGCCCGTAGCCCTGCTCGATGCGCCCGGCAAACACCTCCTGGCAGTCCAAACGCAGTTTTTCCGGCAGGGCGGCGCCGCCGATGGTCATCCGATACAAGCTGGATAAATCGAATTTCCCGCGCTCCGGGTGATGCAGCAGGTAAACCAGCATGGTAGGAACCGCGGGCAAATATCCGATCCGGTGTGCCTCGATGAGCTGGAAAACCTTCAGCGGATCGAACTGCCCCAGCAGCACGGAACGTAGCCCCCATGCATTCGCTAACTTCATCATAAGCAGCCCAAAAACGTGCGTGAGCGGCAGAGCATGCAGCATGGGACGCCGCGGCAGGTCGGGATTCAGGCAGGTGGCGCTCTCCAGGGCGGCGGCAATATTGGCGTGCGTAATCATCACGCCCTTGGGCCTCGCAGTTGTGCCTGAGGTGTAGAGCAGCATGGCCAAATCTTCGTGGGAGCGCGCAGCAGGAGTGTCCAGCGAACTGGCGTTCGCCAACTCGGAGGTAACGTTCTCCATACCGGCCACATCACCTTCGCCGACCACCAGTTTGTACTTGAGGTTCTCAACCCCCTGCCCCGCCTCCTGCACTACCGGAGCCAGCCGCGGCATGGTTAACACCCCAGTCGCGCCTGAGTGGCGCAGAACGTGGGTGATCTCGGCCGCGGTCCACATGGGAATGACCGGCACCACCACCGCGCCCACCGTCCAGATCGCCTGATAGGAGGCGGTCAGGTCTGGCGTGTTAGGCAGGATGACCGCCACCCGCTCGCCGGGAATTACGCCGCGCTTCTGAAGCACGCGCGCCAGTCGTCCTGCGTACTGCAATTCTTCTGCGTTCGTGTAGTTGCGTCCGGCAAAATGGAGCCGGGGATAAACTCCGTAACGTTCCAGGTTTTCAATTTCCAGGCAGGCTATGTTGGCGGAAAGGTGAGCTCTGGGAACTGCCGCTGCCAGCATCGTGGTCCTCCATGTGCGCAGGAGTCCGCCCTGCCGGCGCGCAGGGGAGCGACGTTGGCGGCAACCGTGCCAAATTCCGGCATCACCATTATGCGCTTTCCAGCCTGCAGCTTCTAGATAATCCTGCGGCTAATCTCCAACCGTAGAGACTTGCATCACCGGGCTGGGAGTCACGCGTCACTGAACCTAGGTTTCATTCTCCTTAAGCTTAAGCTCGGCCTGAAGTTGTGCTTTGCCAACCGCTGCCACGCTGCACGGCACTGCGTAGCAGCTCACCGTTAGCTGGGGCACAATTGCCCCCGAGAGCAAAATGAGGCAGTTATGCCGAAACAAGAAGTCCAGAGCCTTTCCTGGGGCGACGCTATTTTTCTCTATCTGGAACGCGAAGGCGCCCCCCTTCACATCGCCTCGGTGAACATATTTGAAGGCCACATTCCGCTTGCCTCCTGCCGCCGCTTCATCGAATCCAAGCTGCCACTTATTCCCCGCTATCGCCAGCGGGTCATAACCGCGCCTTTCAACATTGGCCTGCCCAACTGGGAATACGATCCTGACTTCGATATTCACAATCACGTGCGCGAAATCAAGTTGCGCCACGGCACTGAAGCCGAGTTACAGGCCGCGGCCGGTAAGCTTCTGACCGCGCGCATGGACCGCCGCCATCCGCTTTGGGACTTCACCCTGTTCCGGTTGCAGGGCAACCGCACCGGCATTCTGGCCCGCGTGCATCACTGCCTGGCCGACGGCATTGCCGGAGTCGGGGTGATGAATGTGCTGATGGATCCCACTCCGGTTCGCCACCGCCTGCCCCGCAAATTACGTGCCTTCCAGGCTCCGCCGCCAAAAGACGACTTAACTCTTCTGCTGGATGGCTGGGTCAGCACTTACGCCGATCTGGTGCAGCGCCTGCTTTCTGCCCAGGAACAAACTGTCACCCTGGCGCAAAAAGTGCTTGCGGCCGGTGGCCGCTGGCCGGCCAACGAGTTCCTCCGCCTGCTGCCGGAAATAGGAGCTCCCACCGAGCGGCTGCGCTTCAACGTCATCTGCCGCGGGCCGCAAAAATTCGTCTGGGCTGAGGTCTCCCTCGACCATATCAAGGCCATCAAGAACATCTGGGGCGGCACGGTCAACGATGTAGTTCTCACCCTGGTCACCGCCACCATTCGCCGCTACCTTCTGGCCCACAGCGATTCCGTTAGCGGCCGCCTATTTCGCATGATGGTACCGGTGAATGTGCGCAACGGCGCCAACTCTCACGACCTGGGCAACCGGATTTCCCTGCTGCCCGTCACCATCCCACTCGGCATTCGCAGCCCGCGCCGGCTGCTGGCGGCGGTTCACAAGCGAATGGAATTTCTGAAGACCGCCCACATTGCCGAAATCGTGGGCGTCGCCGGCGGCCTGATCGGCATTGTTCCCACCGCTCTGCAGGCGCTGGCCGGGCCGGTTGCCGGGCAGTTGCCTCTCACGCCCTTTAATCTTGTGTGCACCAACGTTCCCGGGCCGCAATTTCCGCTTTATCTCCTGGGCCACAAGATGCTGAACTGGTATCCCTACGTGCCCATCGGCGGCGACATGGCCCTCAACTGCGCCGTCCTCAGCTACAACGGCGTAACTTACTTCGGCTTCACCGGCGACTCCCAAGCCGCGCCCGACCTCAAGCGCCTGGAGAAATTCCTGCAGTCGAGCCTGGCGGAAATGTTGAAGGCTGCCGGTTACAAGCGGCCGCGGAAGGCGGCAACTGCCGAGGGCAGGAATAAATCATCTAATGAAGACGCTAAGCCCGAAGGCAAGATCAAGCCAAAAACCAAGACCAGATCTGTCGAGGACAAAACTCAAACCGAAGAGGCAAAGCCCGTGGCGCGAGGCGAAAATAAAGCAGCCGAGGCGCAGCCGGCTGCCGTGATACCCCTGTCGGACGTAAGTCTGCTACACACTTTAGCGCGCTCGGCGTGACTCTTGAGACGGTTCCCAACCTTCCTGCTAACTGGTCTTCAACCACCATCAGTGGCGGATTTAAGGAATCGCTGAGCGAGCCGCGTTCATTGCCTGCCAGCAGAGGCGCCCTCCCAGGAAGAGGGTGCTCCATTCCACGCCCACCCAGTCGCGCCAGGTGAGCGGCGCGCCCACACTGCTCCAATTCGCAAGCCAGCTCTGCAGGCCACAGCGGGCGAGGATGGCCGCCATCCCGATTTCGCCCGCGCCCAGATCGTGCTGAATGCCGTCCAAGGTGAACAGCACCTTGCGCAACATGATTAACGACGCCGGCAGGCGAACCCCCTTGAAGGCGATGTCCTCCAGCAAGTCCGTGGTGTCCACTGCTTCCGGCAGGCGGGTGAGAGGCAGCCGGGCAATAAAGCGGTCAACACAGTCGCGGATAATCCTCGCCTGCCGCGCGCCCAGTTTGCGCCTTCGCCGGCTAAGCGCCTCAATCTGCTGACGAATGCCCACCGGATCGCGCAAAGCGGCCATCACAAACAGAATGCCCAGCCGCCGCCTCTGCTCCTGTGTTACCCGTTCGGTTAGTGCCCAGTCCAGGATGACCAGTTCTCCCGCCTTTTCGTCGTAGAGCAGGTTGCCGGCGTGGGGATCGCAGTGAAACAGCGCCTTCTTTTCCCTGGCAAATATCGGGACGGCAATAAAAGCTTCGATCAGCTGCTCGGAAAGGCGCAATTTTCGCCATATCGGCATGCGCTTGGCCGCCTCGGTGACCTTCTTCCCGTGCTCTTCCGTGAGGGCCGTAATGTTCGACGTGCACAGCGGCCGGATGACCTGCGGCACGCGCACGCCGCGCACCCCGCGATAGAGCTCATGCGCTTCCTCCAGCGTCGCCTGTTCCCGAACGAAATTCACTTCATGCTGCAGCAGTTCGCGCACATCGCGGAAAGTATCCGGCAGCACACGCGGCGCAAACCCGTATTCGCGGTGGCGAGCGCCCAGATATTTTGCCAGCTTTGCCACCAGCTCCATATCTTCGGCAAAGCATTCCGGGATGTACGGCTTCAGGACCTTGAACACACCGCGCTCGCGCCGCCCCAGTTCAGGATTCCACCAGGTGAAGCGCACCACCGCACTGACGCTCGCCTCGGAAAAAATCCCCGGCCGAAGCCTTACCTGGTTTTTTTCGAGGCGCGGGCCGAGCTCCTCGATGATGATCTTGCGCACCTCCGCCGCGCTCATGTCGCTGATGCCATTTTCCAGCTCGGAAAGCGCGCGACGTAGGGGAGGCAGCAGGTGCCGGTTCCGCGCCAGCACCTGTCCCAGCTTCTGCAGGCCGGGCACCTTGGCGATCAGTTTCAACAGCCGTTTTCCTGTGGGCGTGTTCGCGGGCAGTTGCCATTGCTCCACCAGCTTCGGCGCCAGCCGATCCGCCGACAAGGTCCACACCGTGAATTGCATGGCGTCCTGCACCAGGACGCGCCAGCGCGCGTATTTTTCCGGGACCAGTTCCTCTGTGGGGAGGTGGTCTACAACCCACTTCCCTGCCGCTTTGCGCAGCGCCGGGCCGACAGGAGTGCGCAGCGCCGCTTCCAGCACGCGGATGCGCTCCATCACCGTGCCGCCGGCGGCGGCAAATGCGGCCTTCAACTCTTCGGGGGGGTGCGGCAAAGACTGCTCGATGAAGGATAGGTCCGGCATCCCGATACTCCCTTGCCAGCAGACGCGAGAGCGTCCAGCTAATCGGGCTTTGTCGGGGGCAAAGCCAACTACAACTTCAGGCTACACCCAGGATGGGTTCCGTTCACAACTTCTTAAAGTTGGCCAGAGCGGACCTGGCCCACCTTGGGAATCTTAGATCACCACGTACTTTCCCACCTCGATCACTTTTTGCGCGATCTGCTGCCGCAAGGCAACCGTGTTGTACGACTCATGCTTGCCCAGTCGCCGCAGCACCGCCATATAAGAGCGCA
>DATFDP010000050.1:0-2067 GCA_035252015.1 Terriglobales bacterium | reverse complement strand
GTTGATTCTGGCCGCGGTCCTCACGGTGGACTTCTTGATTCGGAGCGGCCGCAGGTGGCTTGCAGCTTGTCTCCTCCTTCTTTACGGCATGTTGTCCTATCCCTTCCAGATACGGGCTGGCGCAGAGGGCTGGTCATCCCTGCTGGCGGTCCCGCGCATGTGGATTCTGCTGGCGCTGTGGCTCGGAATGCTCTCCGCGCTGGCCCTCGCCTCCCACCGAGTGCGCCGGCCCCGGTGCGAGCCGCTTGTCTTTGCGATCGCTTTCGTGCTGATTGCCGCGGCGTCCATCACCATCACGCTGCGGGGATTGCGCGGCGAATTTAGCAGTTACTCTCTGCGCCTGCCCAGTCTTCCTTCGTCCTTCCGCTCGGCAGAGCCCAGTACGGCGGGAAGTGAAACCATCTTTTCAGTCATGCTCGGTGACGGCTACCGCGTGGCTCGGCTCGTGAACGGATCGGCACAAGTACTACCCCTTGCGCCAGACGTCTTCCATCCTGATGCCGACCCCCATCTGCCAATTGCCTGGGTTGACGGCTGGCACGCGGGATCAGACCGGTCGCAGGTCTTCGCTTTGGACCGGAATGGCCGGCCCATTATCAACAGTGTCATCGCCGATGCCCGGAGCCCGGCCGTGTCCGCGAATAGTCAGTACGTGGCATTCATCAGGGAACGGCAAGGCCGCGGCACGCTGTGGATGAAGCACGTCGGTTCCGCAAGCGTGCCCGACGGCGGGGAAGAGCAGGAAACCACACCTGACCTCGACGTATGGGACGCCAGCTTCACACCTGCGGGCGAAGTGGTCATTTCCGCCAACCGGGGGAGCGCTCCGGCTTTGTTTCTCGTCCATCCCGGCGCCCGCCCCACTGTCAAGCTCCTTAGTCTGCCTCAGCCGGCGCGCTATCCTGCCCCATCGCCGGACGGCAAATGGCTCGCATTCAGCCATTTAGAAGCTGGGGTCTGGCGCCTCTGGCTGGCCGACACGCACAACTGGTCCGTGCGCCGGCTTACCGCCGGCAATTGCAATGCTATTACCCCAGCTTGGGATTCGGGCTCACATCAGCTCACTTTTGCCAGCGACTGCGGCCGCGGCCTCGGGCTCACCGCTCTCTGCCGGATGCCCATAGGATCGCCACATCCGTGACCAACCCAGTCTTGGCCTCGCCCGGTAAGGTAAAGCCGGTCATCCTTTGCCAGGCCGCTGCCTCGTACCAGGCTACATTGCCCGCCGCGCTGTTCCGGGCCGGAATGCTTCGCCGCGTCATATGCTCCGTTCCAGAGTTGCAGATTCTGGAACCCACGGCGGCCGGCGATCTGGAGATTGTTAAGCGCTATCTCCTGTACAAGGCATGCAGGGCGTTTTTATGGCGCGCCTGGGGAGCGCTGGCCCGGCAAACGAAGCCCCAACTGCCGATTGTGGCTACCTCCTGGCTGGCCGGACGCCTGCTTGCTCCCTGGGTGGCGGAAGACAGCATTTTTCATGGCCTGCCCGGGCTGATGTTGCCGGCTTTGCGGGCGCGAGAAGGCTGTCTCACCAGCCTGCTGGAGAACGCCAGTCTTCATGCGCGTTGCTGGCAGCGCGAAGTGCGCCATGAATGCGCGCAGGCCGGCATGGAGCCAGGTCGTTGTGCCGCGACTCTGCCGCCGGCGCTAATCCGCCGACTGGAGCGCGAATATGAACTCTGCGACGCTATCATCGTGCCCTCCACCACGGCTCGCCGGAGCTTCGCGGAGTTTGGCCTGGGACACAAAACGCACATCGTTTGGCCGGGTGTAGACAGCGATTTTTTCTCGCCTTCCCAGGAACCTTCGCCCTCTTCCGCCTTTCGAGTCTGCTTTGTAGGACGTATAGAGTTGGCCAAAGGGATCATGTATCTTCTGCAAGCCTGGAAGCTGCTGGCATTACGAAATGCGGAACTGGTGCTGGTGGGCCCTGTCCAACCCCACATCCGATCCATCCTCAGCCATTACTCCCGGTCAAACATCGTACTCACCGGCGCTCTGCCGCCTCGCCAGGTAGTGCAGCAGTACCGTTCGGCACATGTTTTCCTTCACCCATCCGCCAACGAG
>DATFDP010000049.1:0-9070 GCA_035252015.1 Terriglobales bacterium | reverse complement strand
AGCGGCAGGGTGATGGTGCCGAGGCCGCGATTGGTGTAGAGCGTGAGCGGCCCCACACGGCGCAGTCCCCAAGGATACTTGCGGGCTAATGGTGGCAGGTAGGGCGGGCCGATGACCGGGAGAACAATCTGTCCGCCGTGAGAATGGCCCGAGAGTTGTAAGTCTACTCGCCCCTTGGGTACCGAATCGGCCAGATCGGGCTCGTGGGCCAGCAACACGACCGCCTCGGAAGCAGGGATCTGCTGCAGGGCGAGCTCGAGATCGTCAGCGCCGGCCACGGCGTCATTGATACCCGCCAGCCACAAGCGAGCGCCATCCAGTTCCAGAGCAAACGACTGATTGCGCAGAACGTGAAAGCCGCGGCCACGCAGGATTTCGGATACAAAATCGGGATCAGTGTAGTAGTCGTGATTGCCGAGCACGGCAAAGACACCCAGGCGCGGGCGCAGAGGAGCGAGGATTTGCGAGCAGGGTTCGGCATCGTGCGCGGCGGGAGGATCATACTGACCAGCAAAGGGTCCCTGGGTGACAAAATCGCCGGTGAGAACCACGAGATCGGGCTGCAGTTGGTTAGTTAGGCGGACGGCCGAGGTAATCACACGGATATCGACATAGCGGTCATAGTGAAAGTCGCTGAGCTGGACAATTCGCAGGCCGTCAAAATGGCGAGGCAGGCGCTGCAGACGGATTTCCAGGCGGGTAACCTGCAAGCCAGTGGTGTCATGATAGAGCGCGCCAGCGCCAATGGCAGCCAGACCGGCTGCCCCCAGCAGGGATGAGGTCAGGAATTGCCGGCGGGTAAGGGGCAAACAGCGAGTTTAACAAACCAGGGGTGGGGGTCAGGAGCGCGCAGCAGTCTTGCGGCGGGACATGACAAAAAGGTAAGCAAGCGGGCCGAGGGCGAGGCAGAGGGGTCCCCAGAGGCGGGATTGGGGGTCGCTATTGATGAGGGCCCAGGCAAAAAGCAGGATGGGCAGCATGACCACTGTTACCATTCCAAAACGGCCGCCGGGGACCAGGAAGCGGCGAGGAAGTTCGGGAGCAGTGCGGCGCAGGCGCGACAAGGAGAGCAGGGTCATCACCGAAGTGGCCACGCGCAGCCAGGCATAGATGGCGATGAGCTGAGTGACGGTGAGCACGGCTAGCGCGGCGCAGATCAAAACCGAAACAACGATGGCGCGGGCGGGTGTGCCAAGGCGGGGATGGAGGCGGGCGAGAGCGTGGTGGAAATAGCCGTCCTCGGCCATAGCGAAAGGCAGGCGGGTGGCGGCGAGCACGGTGCTTTCCAAAAGCACAAAAGTGCAGACCGCGGCCGCGGCAAACATTGCAGTTTCCATGCCGGGGCCGCTTACCTGACGCGCCGCCTGCACGATGTAGCCGGTGTCCCAGACCTGCCAGTTGCCCAGCGCCGCCAAACCGGCGGCCATGGGCAAAAAGAACGTGATCACCGCGAGCGGTACCACGATGGCGAGTCCTCGGGGAAAATTGCGCTCCGGCTGTTCGATTTCTTCGCTCACCGTGGAGAGCTGTTCGTAGCCCGAATAAATCCATAGCGCCAGAGCCAGACCCACTCCGAAGGTTTCGTGCCAGGATTTGTTGGTTGCGAGCAAGGGATGGAAGGGATCGAAGCGTGCATGGGCAAATCCCTGGGCAGTAAAGACGGCTACCGGCACCAGCGCTAGCAGGAGCAGAGCAAGGGTGAGATTGCCGACCAGGCGGATGCCGCGAATATTCAGGTAGCCCACCAAAGCGAGGAAGGCCAAGGCAATCAGCCAATGCTCGAGGCGGGTGAGCGAGCGCAGTTCGGCGATATAGTCAGCCATAAGCACGCCATAAGCGGCGCTCATGAAAAAAGTGCCGGTCCAGTTCCACCAGCCGCAGTGGAATCCCCAGAAGTCGCCAAAGGCAGCGCGCGTCCAGCGATAGAAACCGCCTTCCACCGGCATCGCCGTGGCCATCTCCGCGGTGGCGAGGGCGATGGGTACGCTGAATAGGAGTGGAACAATCAGGATGAAGATGAGGGCCAGGCCGGGGCCGGAGGTGGAGACCATGGCCTCGAAGCCGAAGGGGCCGCCGGCACAGTAGGCGTAGAGCACGGCCACAAAGGGCGCCAGGGTAATGTGCTGCAGCTCGCGATGGCGCGGCGCGGTGGCCGGTTGCGAGGACATGGTCCCCGCAAGGTAGAAGAAGTGCTGTGCGACCGTCAACGAAAATGAAAACCGCAGAGGACGCTAAAAAAATGGAAACCGCAGAGGACGCCAAGGACGGGGAGGATCTTGATCATTCCCAATTCAATCCTCTGCGTCCTCGGCCAGTGCAGACAAAAATGCATGGGTCCTTCGCTCGTGCTCATTTCGCTTCGCTCAATTCGCGCTCGCTCAGGATGACAGTCGGAAGAGATTCGTCAGCGCACTCGGCGTCTCGGCGGTGGAACTTGATTCTTAGAAGAGCGAGAGCTGCTCGTCGGGTTGGGGCAGGGGGTGAGTGCGCACGCTGTTGCTGCCGTAGTCGCCGCGGATGCCGTATTTCTCCCGAAATTTGGCGAAGAGCTGCGAAATGCGCTTGCGGTAGGAGGCGGTCACAAAGGCGCGCTCTCCATAACGCTGGCGATAGCTTTCCACCAGCTCGGGGAATTCTTTCTCGAGGAACGGAAGAAAGATGGCGGCGGAGCAGGGTTTGAGGAAAAGCGGGTTGGCGTAGATGTATTTGCCGCCCGACTGCGCGACGGCGCGCACAAGGGTTTCCAAGTCGCGAGGCGAGTCGGTAATGCCGGGCAGGACGGGAGCGCAGATTACGCCGGCGGCCACGCCGCCCTCGTTGAGCTTGCGCATGGCTTCGAGGCGCAGGTCCGGGCGTGGGGCACGCGGCTCCAGAATGCGGGCCAGGTCGGTGTTCAGCGTGGTAATGGTCAGGTTGACGAAAAGCTGGTTGTGGCGGGAAATTTCGCGCAGGACGTCCAGGTCGCGAAGAACCAGGTTGGACTTGGTCACGATGCCAAGCTCCAGCCCGTGATGCTGGGCTAGTTCTTCCAGAATGGCGCGGGTAACGCCATAGCGGCGCTCGCCGGGCTGGTAGGGGTCGGTAGCGGTGCCGATGGCGATCTCTTCGCCGGGTTTTACGCTTTTGAGATCGCGGCGCAGCATCCAGGCGGCGTGCTGCTTGACGTAGATTTTGCGCTCGAAGTCCACGCCATCGCGCAGTTCCATGAATTCGTGGGTGTAGCGGGCGTAGCAGTACTTGCAGGCGAATTCGCAGCCGCGGTAAGGGTTGATGGTCCAGGAAAAGGGCATGCGCGGCACATCGCAGCGGTTGAGCAGGGAGCGCACGGGCAGGGTGAAGAACTCAACGTCATGGCCGGGCTGGATGAACTCGCCCTGGGCGGCGAGGCGGGCAATGCCGACGAGGGGCTTGGGGGCGGTTTGCGAAAGCAGGGGGAGGGAAGCCATAAGCAGGAGCTTCGCTTTTTATTCGCCAAGCAGGATACTGCCCGGCGGGTCCCCCTGTCAATTAGTAATTGGGAAATGCATAGGTTCTTCGTCGCGCTCACCGCGGGACGCGGCTCGCGCTTCCTGAGAATGACAAGTCGGTATCTAATCGCGTTCGAGGCTGATGCTGCCGTCAGAGGTGCGGACCTCGAGCAACTCGCCGCCGCCGTTGAGTTTGCCATGGATGTTAGAGGGACTCATGCGTCCGGAAACGGCGACCGGGAAATCGAGGGTGATATGGCCGTCGCCGGTGTGCAGGTCGAGGTCGGAAGCGAAATTCTGTGGCAGGCGGAGGCGCACGCTGCCATCGGACGTGCGCACGCTCCAGCCTGACTGCATTTTGGAGCCCGAGGCGATCTCGGCTTCAATTCTGCCGTCGCCGGTACGAAGGTCGAGCTGATCGAAGCGGCCTTGCACGCTGATGTGGCCGTCGCTGGTGGTGGCATTCAGGCGGCCATCGAGGCCGCTGGCTTCAATGGCGCCATCGCCGCTGTTCAGGCGGAGGTCGCCTGCGACCTGGGCCAGAGAAATGCGGCCGTCACCGCTGTGCAGGTCAAGGTTGCTGTTCCTGGGCACGGTCAACTCCACACGGATGGAGTGCCGGCTGACGCCAAAGAAAACGATGTGGGGCGTGCGCACCTCGAGCTCGATGCGGTTGCCTTCCTGGTGGTCCACGATGTGCACATGCCCGACCCCGATGCGCCAGCCGGCGGTAATAACGCGAGCGGAGACGGTGCTCCGGCTGCCGGTCGTGACCTCGATGTTGCCGTCATTACTGTCAACCTTCACCTCAGGCGTTCCGGTAACGGAATAATCCTTTTTCCACTCGTCGGCATGAGCCGCTACCGCCAGCAGGATGATGGCCAAGGCAAGGGTTTTCAGGCGCACACTTCACCTCCCACGAGCTAACAACAATACGACGGCAGCGGGAAAAAAGTTCAGATATCGAAGATGCGGTAGGGAACGGGCGGGTTCTGCAACTGCAGCAAAGGAAGAGCGACGTTGTAGACGGGAATGCCGGCGGTGGTTTTGCCGTCCATGCAGCCGTGGTGGGCGTGGCCATGAAGGACAAGGTTGGCCCCATGGCGGTCGGCTACTTCGGCCAGGCGCGAGGTGCCAAGATAGGGGTAGATTTCGGCGGCCTCGCCCTGCACGGTGGAGCCGACTGGGGCATAGTGGATCACGACAATGCGCTTTTCCGTGCGCAACTGCGCCATGGCGCGCTCCAGCTTGAGAGCTTCGTCAATGGCCGCCTGGACGAAAGCCTTGATGGGTGCTTCGCCGAAGGCGGTAAGCACGCCACGGCCAAAGCCGCCGGCGAAACCCTTGGTGCCGGCGAAGCCCACGCCATCGCGCTCATAGGCGGTGCCGTCGAGCACTTTGATGCCTTCCTCGGTCATCATCCGCATGAGTTCGGTTTCCTGGCCGCTTTCATAGTCGTGATTGCCAAGCACGGCCACGATGGGCAGGCGGATGCGCACCAGGGCGTTGAGCAGCGACTCCATCTCCTGGGGCTTGCCATAGTTGGTGAGGTCGCCAGCCAGCACCAGCAGGTCGGCCTGGTCGCGCACACGCGACATCTGCTCGCGTATGCGGTCGTAATTCTGAGGCGTGAAGTGCAGGTCCGCTGTGGCGGCGATTCTCATGGATTCTCAGGAAGCTTTGCGTTGGTGTTGGGGCAAGGGACACTTTACGCTGTCCGGGGCTGCCAGCTTGGGCTGGCGCTGCGCCTGAAGGGTTTCCACCAGGTTGTCCAGGCCCCACTCGTGAATGTCAATGGCAAACATCTTTTCATCCACCAGGCTGCCACGGAACCTGGCGTGCGGGTTGGGATTGGCCAGTTCGTGCTGAAAGCGCTGCAACAGGTCTTCCCAAACATGAGAGGGGACATAGCCAGTGCGCGCCGGATAAACGTAACGAAACAGGACCAGCGCCCACAACAGTATCTCCCAGTGCGAGCCGGCCAATTGCAGCAGGCGGTCCCAGTCGAGGCGACCGCGAGTGCCGTAAATGACATGGGCGATATCGGCGCCGTCGAAGCGCTCGCGGCGGGTGACAAACAGTTTGGAGGCGATGAGCTCTTCCGGGGCCAGCACGCGCACGGGCACACCCACAATTTCCGTGGGCAGGCCGCGCTCAATCCAGCTGTCTTCCACGATGATGACGGCGTTGCTCATGCCGCAGATCAGATCCACATAGAAGTCGCCCCGGTGGGCTTTAGCCAGCCACACGGGGTCCACGACGCTGCACTCGAAGCCGTCGTTGATGAGGCACTCCAGAGCCACCGGCACGTGCTGAGCGGGCAGGAAGACGTCGAGGTCCTTGGTGTCGCGCCAGATGCCGGTATGCTTCTGCAGGGCGAAGGCGCCGGAGACAACGTAGGGAATGCCACCCTGGTTCAGCACCTGCAGGACTTCGCGAAACAGGCGCTGCTGCTCCGGGGGAAAATCCGGCGCCGTGGAGGAGCTTATGGGCAGCGGTTTTTCATCGGCCTTTGGCACAGGTGCTTGGATGTTGTTCCTGGTCCGCCAGTTGGAATAGATGCATCGAAAACAGGGTAGTTGGTAGCCGGTAGTTGGTAGTTAGTAGTTGGTCGGTGGTAGATTGGCGGCTGGTTTTGCCGACCACCAGCTACCAGCTATCAGCTAACAACTGGCAGCTAGTCTTCCGAGACGCGACAAGTTGCGTCTCTACTAGAGGTGGGATAGGAAACAAACAGTGACCCGATCAACACAAATGGTTGAAATCCAGGGCAGGCAACTGCAGCTCTCCAATCTGGACAAGGTGCTGTACCCGGACGCGGGGTTCAGCAAAGGCCAGGTGATTGACTATTACGTGCGTGTAGCACCGGCCCTGCTGCCCCATCTGCAACACCGTCCGCTGACCATGAAACGCTATCCCAACGGGGTCAGCGGGCAATTTTTCTACGAGAAGAACTGCCCGTCGCACCGGCCGGACTGGGTCCAGACGGCCGAGGTGTGGAGCGAAGGCAACAATCGCTGGATGAAGTATTGCCTGGTGCAGGATCTGCCCACGCTGGTTTGGGCGGCCAACCTGGCGGATATCGAGCTGCACACATCGCTGTCCCTGGGCAAAGAGATCCTTAAGCCCACGATGCTGGTTTTCGATCTCGACCCCGGCCCGCCCGCCAACATCGTGCAGTGCTGCCAAGTGGGACTGTGGGTGCGGGAAATCTTCGCGCATTTCGGGATGGAGTGTTTTGCCAAGACCTCAGGCTCCAAGGGCCTGCAGGTTTACGTGCCACTCAACACACCCACAACCTATGAGCAGACCAAGCCAGCGGCGCACGCTATTGCCCGGCACCTGGAGCGTGAACACCCGGAGCTGGTGGTTTCCGACATGAAGAAGACGCTGCGCGTGAACAAAGTGCTGGTGGACTGGAGCCAGAACGACGATCACAAGACGACGATCTGCGTGTATTCGCTGCGGGCCAAGGAAAGGCCGACGGTTTCCACGCCGGTAGAGTGGGAGGAGGTGGAGCGCTGCCTGGAGAAGAAGGATCCCAAGCTGCTGGTGTTCGACAGCGCCGATGTGCTGAAGCGGGTTGAGGCGAAGGGCGATCTGTTTGAGCTGGTGCTAAGGATGAAGCAGAAGCTGCCGGCGCTGGGAGCAGTGGAAGGAAAGGAAGCAACGGTGGCACCGCCTCCACCGAGGAAGCGCGCGGCTCCAAAAAAAGAAGAGATCGTTCGCTCACGCGCTCCGCGCCGCGACTCGCGGCGCGCTCGCTCAGGATGAATTATGGGCAGGGGGAGTTCGCACGACCAAAGGTCGTGCGCTTCCACGGATTGTGAAATCCGAAGCCTGGCGCTGGGAATCAGGTTCAGCAAAATAGAAACGGATGGCGGCAGGATGCCGCGGCGACAGCCGTTGAGACGCCGGCGCTACGGCCAGCGCCAGGGAGACGGTGGCGCGAGGGGAATGGCATGGGTGTTTACACAAAATACGTTTTGCCGCGAATTATTGACATGGCTATGAAGAACAAGGATGCGGCCAAGGTGCGGGCGGCCTTGATTCCGCGGGCGCGCGGAGAAGTGCTGGAGATTGGCATTGGTTCAGGACTGAATTTGCCTTTCTATTCGACGGAGGTTAGACACATCCTCGGCGTGGACCCGTCGCGGGAGCTGCAGAAAATGGCCTCCAAGAGGGTGGCCGGGCCCATCAAGGTTGACTTTATCGCGCAATCGGCGGAAGAGCCGCTGCCGTTGGCCGAGGGGAGCGTTGATACCGTGGTCATGGCCTGGACTTTGTGCTCCATTCCTAATGCCGCCAGGGCTCTGGAGCAGATGCGGCGCGTTCTGAAGCCGGAAGGGAACCTCATTTTCGTGGAGCATGGCCGGGCCCCGGACGGCAAAGTGGCCGCCTGGCAGGACCGGCTTACACCGGTATGGAAGCACGCAACCGGCGGTTGTCACCTGAATCGTAAGGTGGATGACCTGATCTCGGGCGCGGGATTTCACATTACGGAGCTGACCACCAGCTATCTTCCCGGCCCGCGTCCCATGACCTACACCTACCAGGGCGCGGCGCGGCCGGTGTGAGCCGTCGGAGAGGAAATGTACGGACTGATTGCCAAGCTGACCACCGTCGCGGACAAGCGTGACGAGATGATTGCAATACTCAAAGAAAGCGCGCCGGATATTCCGGGCTGTCTGAGCTACATTGTCGCCAAAGATGCGGCGGACCCGAACGTGGTCTGGGTAACGGAGGTGTGGCAGAGCCAAGCCAGCCATGACGCATCACTCTCGCTGCCCACGGTGAAGAAGGCAATAGCACGCGCCCAGGTAATAGTTGCCAATTTCGAGAGGCTTGCCCAGACGAATCCGGTATGGGGAGCGGGGCTGCCGACCGGCGTCCCTTGAACTCGGGCAACCAGCACTGCATCTTCATGTGACGAGCGGCCCGCGTCAGAAAAGCCGCGCGCGGGTGACCAGCACTCTAAGCACGCGAGACAGCGACCGCAGCGGGCCCAGCCCATTCTTCCATGGGGTGCATGCGGCGGCAGTCCAGGCACATGGTTGCGGGAAAGCGGGTGGAGCAATGAGGGCAGAGCGCCCCGCTCTGGAAAGTATCAAAGGGCTGGCCACAGGCCGTGCACTTCCAGAAATTGCCAATTGGCGGTGAGGATTTGCAGGTCGGGCAAACATAGCCGAGGTGCCGCGGAAGCTTAGCTAGTTTTGACAATGCCTGCGCCTGTCGCAATCCCGCCCAGCAGTTCATCAGGATGAAGACTGACAAGATGGCGAACCAGCCGGAGTGAATGTATGCAGCCAAAAAGATGAGGCCAAGCACGCCGATGAAGCCGACGATGGTGGCGGCCATCAGGCTGCGGGCGCGGCCCAGAACAAACCACAACACGGAGCGAAGAATCTGGCCGCCATCGAGCGGGTAGATGGGCAGGAGGTTAAAGATCAGCAGGCCAAGGTTGATGTACCACAGCGCGCGCATCAGCGCGTGCAGGTTGGGGAAGGCCGGCCACAGTCCCAGGTTCTTTACCGCCATGCCGACGATGGTGATTATGACCAGCAGGATCACATTGACCAGAGGGCCAGCGGTAATGCTCCACA
>DATFDP010000048.1:0-15280 GCA_035252015.1 Terriglobales bacterium | reverse complement strand
AATGCGGCTGTTGGCGGGAGCGCATGCACTCGAACCAGTTGGCCGTGTGCTCCAGCGTCAGGTCGCCCATGCCCATGGGCGGCAGCTTGGTTTCGCCGGGCGGGAGAATGTTTTTCGACGCCCGCTGCTTATCAATCTCCGGATTGTCTTCGTGGTTCCCTTTCTCCTCCACCAGACTGTAACGCGGGCTGCCTTCTCCGCCGTGGTTGAACAGCGTCGCCTTTTTGCCCATGTACCGGGTGAAGGAAGGGGCATCATTGCCAAAGCTGGTGGAGTAGCTGACCAGAAAGCCCTTGGGATACTCCAGCAGGGCCTGGAAAGTATCAGGATTCTCCCGGCCATCGTGCCAGGCGAGAATTCCACCGTGGGCCACCACCGAACGCGGGAAATTGTCGTCCATGAACCAATGCACCAGGTCGGTAGCATGGCTCATCCACTGGTCGGGAATTCCGCTGGAGAATTCCTTGTAGAGGCGAAATTCGCAGTAAATCTGCGGATCGAAAGGACGATAGGGCTTGGTCATCAGCCATTTGCGCCAGTCCGTATCTTGCTCGCGCACCTGCTTTGACTCCGGTCGCCCCCTCCACCTCGGGCCGTGATAATTCCATACAATTTCAACTTTGGTGACGTCTCCCAGCGCCCCGGTCTGCACCAGGTCATGGGCCAGCCGCGGATACGGCTCGCTGCGATGCTGCGTGCCTACCTGCACGATCCTGTTGTGTTGCTTCACGGAATCGCGCGCCGCCTTGGCCTCGGCAAGAACGTTACCCATCGGTTTTTCAACATAGCCGTCCTTGCCGGCGTCCGCCACCATCTTCAGAATGGGAGAGTGGGAGTGCTCCGGCGTGGAAATCACCACCGCATCAACATCGGGGAGCGCGAGCACGTCCTCCAGGTGCTGGTAGGCGCGCGGCGCGCGGCCATAATAGTGCGTGTTTTCCGTGACCGCCCGCTCGCGGTGAACGCTCCACAGGTCGCAGACAGCGGTCATTTCGACGTTATGAGTTGTTTTGTGTTGCGCAATAATCCAATCCAGTTCCTGGCCCCGGCTGCCCGGACCAATGTGGGCAAGCGAAATGCGGTCATTGGCGCCGAGGATCCGACCGTAAGAAATCGCGGTGGGGACCATGGCCGCCCCGATCAGCGCTGCGGACCCCGTCAGAAAAGTCCTGCGGTCAATTTTGGTTTCTGATTTGCTCATTGTGCTCCTTCACGCGTGCGCCGCTCTCAAATTAAATCTCACTCCCCACCATTTCAGCGGTCTCAGACATTCGGCGGCAGTGTACGCCGCTCACCGACATTGTCAACGGCCTTCAATTCTTCTGCTTGCGGGAGCCAACGGCCGTCCCCGGAATTGGAGGCTTTGATGTTACTATCGCTGCCTCAGCACCACGGCAACCAGGAGAGCACTGTGAAGGTTAAAGTCTTCGGGGATAAAGCTTCACTCGCCCAGGCGGCCGCTGAGCAAGCGGCCAAAACCATACGCAGCGCCATTGCCGAGCGCGGTCGTGCCCGCGTTATTGCTGCCACCGGCGCGTCCCAGTTCGAGTTTCTCGAGGCGCTGACCAACATGCCCGGCATTGATTGGAAGAAAGTTGAACTTTTTCATCTCGACGAGTACATCGGGCTCCCCATGGAGCATCCCGCCAGCTTCCGCAAATACCTGATGGAGCGCCTGATCTCGAAGGCAGGTATCACTCACTACTTTTTTCTTGATGGCAATGCGTCGGACCCCGACCAAATGGCGCAGCGTATGGGAGTCGAACTCAATTCCGCCCCTATAGATGTTGCGTTCGTTGGTATTGGAGAAAACGGCCACTTGGCCTTCAATGATCCGCCGGCTGATTTCGAAACCGAGCAGCCATATCTGATCGTCATTCTCGATGAAGCATGCCGCCGACAACAGGTAGGAGAGGGCTGGTTTAGAGACGTGTCGGAAGTGCCGCGGCAGGCAGTTTCCATGTCGGTACGGCAGATACTGAAAGCCTGGGAAATCATTGCCGTGGTCCCTGACGCCCGTAAAGCGCGCGCCGCCAAAGCCTGTCTGGAAGGCGCGATTACTCCGCAATCGCCCGCCTCCATCTTGCGCCAGCATGCCAACACCACCGTGTACCTGGATAACGCTTCCGCCAGCCTGCTGAGCGAAAAAATGCGAGCCGCAAAATAAGCTCGAATGGCCACCCCGGAACAGATCGCCCGCACCAGGCCAAGCCCGATCAGGCACTTGCGCTGGTGGATTGGCGGCATGCTTTTTGCCTCCACGGTTATTAATTACATTGATCGGCAAACGCTTTCGCTGCTCGCGCCCTACCTGCAGATCCAATATCACTGGAGCAACACCGATTACGCCAACCTGGTAGTCGCGTTTCGCGTGGCCTATGCCATTGGCTTGACGCTTTGCGGGCGGCTAATGGACCGCATCGGCACCCGCCGCGGCCTGACGCTGACCGTCGCCTGGTACTCAATCGTTGCTATGCTCACTTCCCTGGCGCGGGGCTTCTACAGCTTCGCCACTTTTCGGTTTCTGCTGGGCGCGGGCGAGTCGGCCAATTGGCCGGCTGCCACCAAAGCGGTGTCGGAATGGTTTCCGCAGCGGGAGCGTGGGCTGGCAACCGCGTTCTTCGATAGCGGTTCCTCGGTCGGCGGCGCCATCGCTCCTTTTCTGGTGCTCTGGATCTATTTTCGATGGGGATGGCGGCCTGCCTTCATGGTCCCCGGTGTGCTGGGGTTCTGCTGGCTACTGGGCTGGCGCTGGCTCTATCACTCACCGGATAAGCACCCGCGCATCAGCGAAGCCGAGCGCCAGATGCTGGCGACCGACCAGGGAGAGTTTGCTCGCGCGCCGGCGCAGCGGCAGCGATGGCGCGACCTGCTGAAACTGCCGCAGACTTGGGCGACTATTATTGCCCGCAGTTTCACCGACCCCGTTTGGTTCTTCGTTGCCGACTGGTTCCCCATATACCTGGTGGCAAAAGGCATCAATCTGCGGAACAGTCTATTCGCCATCTGGGTTCCATTTATTGCCGCTGACCTGGGTAACTTTTTCGGAGGGGCAGCCTCCGGCTATCTGATCAAGCGCGGCTGGCCATTGGGGAGGGCGCGCAAAGCTCTGGTAGTGTTCGGCGGCATCGGGGTGACATTACTCATCCCTACCATTCTTACACGTAACCTGTTCCTGGTTGCGCTTCTGTTTGCGGTAGCGACGTTCTGCTACGCATCGTTCAGCACCATTGCCAACGTCTTGCCTGCCGACCTCTACCGCAACGAGTCGGTGGCCTCGGTAAGCGGCATTAGCGGCACGGGAGCGGGAATTGGCACTATTGTGGCTTCGGAGTTGATCGGCCGCGTCTCCGATGCGCGCCGCGTCGCCGGGACTCACTCCTTCGATCCGATTGTGATCGTTGCCGGAATCATTCCTCTGATTGGCATGTTCCTGGTGCTCTTGCTGCTTCGCAACAACCAGGCCACCGAGCAGGGCCTGGTGCGGCGAATCTAGGCCCGCCGCCAGTCTTTAGGCCGCTTCAGAACATCACCTTCAGCGCAAACTGCAGAATACGCGGTTTGCCGTCCAGTCTCGTAATCTGGCCGATCTGCGGATCGGTTACATCGTTGTGCGGCCGGGAGAAGTTAACGTTGTTGAACGCGTTGAAGAATTCGGCGCGGAACTGCGCGCTGGCCCGCTCTGTAATCTGGGTGGTCTTCATCAGCCCCAGGTCCGTCTCAAAGAAGCGTGGCCCACGCAGAATATTCTTTCCGGTATCGCCGAATGTGCCTACCGCGTTGGGGCCAAACACCGCAGGGTTAAACCATTCCTGAACCAGTTGCGGGTGTGGCCGGGAGGAACTCAATTCCGCCGCGCCAACGCTGCTTCCGATCAGGTCTGCCCGATCACGGCCCACGCCGCTGAATGAGTTATCGCTGGAATCGACAATGGAGAAGGGGAACCCGCTGCGCCAGCTCACAATGGAAGTCAGCTCCCAGCCATTAAGGGCCTTTCCGGCGGCGCCATGGAAGCCGGTTTTCGGCAAATCCCAGACGCTGGAAAGCTTGAAGTTGTGGTGGATATCGTCGTCCGACAAGCCGTAATCGAAATGGCGGTTGAAGGGATTGGTCCAGCCGTAATCGTCAATCGCCCGACCCCAGGTCCAATCGGCGAGAACTGACACGCCGTGGCCCATGCGCTTTTCCAGAGTGCTTTGCAGCGCGTTATAGTGCGAGTTATTCGACGATGAGATAAATCCCACCGTACTGAACTGTGGAAACAGGCGGCGCTGCTGCGTGTTGTCGTGCGTGGCGCCCGGCACGAACACCGCCGGGTTCAACTCGCGCAACGGCTTCTGGTCGCTGGTACCGTATAGGAAAGTGCCTTTATTGCCCACGTAAGCGCTGCGGAAGAGCCAATTCTTGCCCAACTGGTGCTCCAAGGTGAGATTCCAGGCTGTCACCAGGGTGATGTGATAGTCCTTCTGAAACACGGCGTAGATGGCGGTCGGCAAAATGAAAGTCGAATCAGAGCCGGGCAGCCGCGGCGCATAGTTCGACGGGAATGGATTGGCCAGCCCGTTGCTTCCATACGGATCAGTGAAACTGGCGCTGTTGAAGAAGAACTGGGGAGAGAAGGGCGCCGCATCGACAAACGTGTTGAATCCCACCGTCTCCGGAGGCGCGTAATAATAGCCTACCCCGCCGCGCAGGCTGGTGTTACCGCTGTTTCCTATCTTGTAGGCGAAACCCAGGCGGGGCGCGAAGTTACCCAAATTCGCCTGTGAGCCGGCCTGCGGACATCCCGGATCGTGATTGCTGCCGCCGAAAGTCATGCCCAGGGGGGCGTTGGGGAACCGTTGCGACTTTACTCCCGCCTGAAAGCAAACGACCCGGCCTTTCTCCTCGAGGTAGGGAAGATACGGATCCCAGCGCAGACCTGCGTTTATGGAAAGGTTCGGGTTTACTCGCCAGATGTCGTTTATGTAGGCGCTGTATTTCTCGCCGTGCATGTCCTTAAATTCGCCGCCGCCCTGCTGGAAGTAGCTCAGTTCGCCCAGCATAAAATCAGCCAGGTTGTCGCCGGAGAGGGCGTTTTGCGTGCCAATGTTGGCGTTCTGCAGATACTCGTTTCGCAAATGGTTTTTCAGTCGCACCACTTCTCCGCCGAAGTGCAGCTCATGGCGGTTATGCACCAGGGTTATGTTTTCGCGAATCGTGTAATCGCCGCGGTCGAAATCCCCGTTGTGGTTGGTATTGATCATAAAATAGTTGTTTACGAACACCGACAGCTCAGCGGGCTTGGTCTGGGCAACATTCATGCCCGCATCAGCCAAGCCAAACGGCGCGCCCGACAGGGACCCGCCGGTTTGCAACTCCCAGCCAAACCACGTGTTGAACAGCAGGGTCGGCGATTTGCTGTAAGTATGATTAATCGCTACGTTCTGCACGCGCACGTGATTGCCGTTCGAATCAGCGGCGAGCAAGTTTTGTTGGGCGGTGGCGGGCGGCTGTCGAAAATAGGTCTGAAAGTAATGGCCGCTGATACGCTGTTTCTGGCCAATGCTGTAGTCCAGCTTGCCCATAAACTCGTCTTCGTTCTGCACCTGCGGAGGTCCAAGATAATTCAGCGTATTGCCGGGGCCGTTTGGCAGCGGAATCCGTTCCAAAAAGAATTGAGCCACCGGATTGATGGCAGGCAGCCGGTTAAAGGGGAGCTTGGCGTTGCCATTGGTCGGATCCGTAAGCTGGATACCGCTCGGATTTGTGCAGTTTCCGCTGCCGTCGAAGCTGCCGCAGAGCGCCGAGAAATCACCATTGCGCTCCGCCTGTGTAGGCACGAGCGCCACATTGCCCGCTCCCGCACTGCGCAGGCGCGTCCCCTGGTAGGTGGCAAAGAAAAACAGCTTGTTCTTGACGATGGGCCCGCCCACGCTGCCGCCAAACTGGTTGCGCTTCAGCACGTCCTTTTGGACCGGCGTGGATTGGTTCGCGAAGTAGTTGTTGGCATTCAGGGCGCCGTTGCGCAGGAACTCGAACACATCGCCATGAAACTGATTGGTCCCTGATTTGGTGATGACGTTGATTGCGCCGGCCGCGGCATTGCCGTATTCGGCCGAGAGGTTATCGGACTGAATGGTGAACTCCTGGACGGCATCGGGGTTCGGGAACGGCAGATTGGTGTTGATGTAGGTGTCGTTGTGGCTGGCGCCGTCAAGTTGGTAATTGACCGCATTGGGTCCAATGCCATTGACGTTAATGCGGCGTTCACCGGGATGCGTGCCGCCTTCGCAGTTGACGTCGCAATAGGTGTTAATGCTCGAAACATTCACTGTGCCGGCGCCGAGCAGCGCCAGGTCCGCGGCATTGCGGCCATCCAGCGGCAAATCCACAATGCGCCGTTCGTCAATCAACTGGCCTACCGTAGCTTCGCGCGTGTTAATCAGTTCGACGTTCGCGCCTACCGTCACTTCCTGGTTGACCTGCCCCACCTTGAGGGAAATGTTCTGCGTTGCCGACTGGTTGACCGTCAGTTCGATACCAGTCTGTTTGTAGGAGGTGAAGCCGCTTTTCTCCACGAAAAGCTCGTAATGGCCGACCGGCAAGGCAGGGAATAAGTAGTGCCCTTGCGCATCGGAGGTCGCGGTACGAGAGAGGCCAGTTTGTTGATTGGTCAGGCTCAGCTTTGCCCCGGGGACCACTGCGCCCGAACTATCGCTTACCACCCCGCCCAGGCTTGCTGTCGTAAACTGGGCAACCATTGCAATCGCCGTGAAAAAGATGACCGCACCCATCAGAACAAAGAAACGCGCAGCTCGATTCATGGCTTCCTCCGAGGAGACACGCTCTTACACTGGGGACTGACACTCTGTATCTTCCGTGTTGTGGCGGATATCCTACTCGCGTCCGATGGAATGTCAATGGGTCCACTTACAATTTACGGGCTAAGTCTTTCCTTGCAGGCGCGTTCCTAGTATCGTTGCGATTCGCAACGGCGACCTAAGGCGCCGCGGGTGTCACTATCCTGCGTTGTGCCGAATGTTGGGGAGAAACCTGTGACATTGATCAAAGCCGCAATACTGCTCCATTGCAGTATTCGCAGAGCGCATATCTTTTCGTGCTTGATAACGCTTGCGGGGCTAGTTACGTCAGGAGCTGCTCAAACCACCGCTCAGTCAATGAAGGCCGCCCTCGACCAGCGCACTCTGCCGCGCGTTATAACCTCATTCCAGCTCCAATCCTACCTGGCCAGGCGTATTCCCCGGTTACCGTCTTCAATCAACACGAGCCAGTGGATGCAGGAAGAAGCGACACTGCGCCACCATGTCCTCACCGATATAGCTTTCCACGGCTGGCCTTGGGAATGGGTGGAGGCGCCTCCGCGGTTTGAGCAGACCGGCATCATCGAAACCAGCAATGGGTACCGGTTGCGCAAGTTCCGCTATGAAATCGTGCCTGGTTTTCAATCCACCGCCGTCCTCTATGAACCGAAAAAAATCAGCGGCAAGGCGCCCGCCATTCTGAATGTTATAGGGCATGAGCCAGAGGGAAACGCCGCGGAATACGAGCAGAAGCGCTGCATCAACTTCGCCAAGCGGGGAATTTTTGCCTTGAGCCTATCTTGGCCCGGATTTGGCGAACTGGCTCAGCGTGAGAATGCCCACGACTACGCGGCCTATCTCGACCTTGTAGGGTCGAACGCACTCGGATTTTTCTACCTGACCATGCGCCGGGGGCTCGACTTTTTGGCGAGCCTGCCGCAAGTGGACCGCACCCGCCTGGGGGCCACAGGTTTGTCAGGCGGCGGATGGCAAACCACGGTCCTCAGTGGCCTGGATGATCGCGTCGCCGTATCAGCGGAGGTGGCCGGTATCGGCGCGCTGCCGTCAAACCTAGTACGGCCAGTTGATACCGATGAAATCGAAGAGAACGCAACCGACCTCACCCAGGGCCAGGACTATCCCTTCTTTATCGCCACGCGCGCGCCTCGTCCTACTTTGCTCATCCATAACGCCGAGGATGATTGTTGTTTTCGCGCCGCGTTGGTCAAGCCTTATATCTATGATCAGGTCCGGCCCTTTTTCCGCGCATTCGGCAAAGAAAGTGACCTCGCCTGGCATGAGAACCGCGATCCCGGCACTCACAATTACCAGGTGGACAACCGGCAACAGGCGTATTCGTTCTTCACGCAGCATTTTGGTCTCCCGGTTTCGACCCCCGAAATACCGAGCGATGGTGAGATAAGACCAGCAGAGCAACTGGCGTCAGGATTGCCCGAAGGCAATCTCACAATTCTGGGCCTGGCCAGAAAATTGGCCCAGCAGGTTGCGCGTCCGCCAGTTCCGGCAGGCAGCCAGCGCGCCGCCTGGGCACAGGCCCAGAGGGAACAACTACGCAGCGTAATTCGCTACGCCCCGGTTTCTGTCCAGAATGTCTGGAGACTGGACAATACCAAGCACTTGGGACTCGAGACTCTGTTGGTACGCTTCGACTTCTCGAACGGGCTCAGCGCCACGGCAGTCTGGCTCAAGGCGATTACGACGCCGCCGGATGCTCCGGTCACGATCGTGCTCAACGATGAAGGCTACAAGGCGGCAGCCCAGACTATTTCCGGCCTCATCAACCGCGGCCAGCAGGTGCTTGCTCCTGATCTGCTCTTCAACGGAGCTACCGCCCCGGAGAACAGCGCAAGCTGGCAGATGCTGGTGGCGACCACTGGCGATCGCCCCCTGGGATTGGAAGTGGCGCAGCTCTCGGCACTGGCCTCCTGGCTTCGTAACCAGCCGGGCGGCGACAGAATTGACATGGTGACCCAGGGAACCCGCAACCGAGTGATTGCCCTGACCGCAGCTGCACTGTCCCCGCAGATATTTGTCAGTATTGAAAGCCACGGCTCCATAGCAAGCCTGGATGATCTACTAAAGCGGGGAATTCCTTATCGAGACGCGCCGGAGCTCTTTTGCCTCGACCTTTATAAGTACTTTGATTTGGACCGCCTGGCGCTCATGGCGGCTCCAACCCAGGTGTCCACGCCCTAAAACCTTTCGAACAGCGAAACCTAACAACTAGAAGCTGTTTCATAATCGATTTTGAAGCTGGCCTGATTCACGCCGTCTACAGCGCGTTCGGTTCATTACAGACAGCTTCTGGAGGGAAACTCTCGTCTGGGCCCGGGCCTATCAGCAGTAATTGGCTTGACTGACCGGCCGTGCAGTGGTATTCCGGCGTTCGGGATTAAGTCCACCGAAGCCCGCCTGTTCGAGATAGTGCTCAATTGCAGAGGAGAATAAAGGATGAGATTCCTAGTGGCCATTTCAGTTCTGTGTCTGGCCTGCCTGGCGCAGGGGCAAGCAGCAAGCAAGGGAGCTTCAAATGATGATACCGGGTTGAAGGCGGTCGAGCAGAAGTGGGTAGAGGCGTACTATCGCGGCGATGGCGACACCCTCTCCCGCTTGGAGACCGATGATTTCACCGTTATCGCCAATGGCGAAAAGCCGCAGACGAAGGCGGAGCAGATAACGTCGGTGGAATCCAGAGGCCCGGTTGGAGTTCCGGCGCCCAGCCTGGAAGAGGAAATCCGCCATTACGGCGATGTGGCGATAATCACTGGTTTGAGCCCTAACGCGAATATCCGCTTCACCGCTGTTTGGGTAAAGATAAACGGCGATTGGAAGGTCGCGCATTTGCATTACTCCGGCGGCGACTAAGTGGATGTTCGGCCGAATGCGGAGAGGAGGTCAGGTTGAAGTCCTCAGCGGGTTCTGCGAATGACCGCGTTCGCTTTGGCATAATCGGCGTCGGTGGCCAAGGCTCTTCCTTGCTGGGCCAGGCCGTCGAGCTGCACGGCGCCGAATGTGCCGCTGCATGCGACGTCTACGATGGCCGACTGGCACTGGCGCGGGAAATCGCGGGCGACAAGCTGCCGGTAACCCGCCGCTACCAGGAACTGCTCGACAACAAGGAAATAGATTGCATCGTTGCGGCGCTCCCCGACCACTGGCACAAAAAAATTGCGCTGGAGGTGCTGAGCGCCGGCAAAGATCTCTACCTCGAGAAACCGATGTCCTATTCGGTGGAGGAGGGCTACGAAATTGTAAATGCTGCACGCAAAAGCCGACAGATTTTGCAGGTCGGATCCCAGCGCGTGGACTCACAACTCTTCCTCAAGGCCCGGGAACTGTATCAGCAAGGCGCAATCGGTCAGGTTTCGCTCGTGGAGAACTGGCTCGGGCGCAACGACCCGACCGGCGCCTGGCAATATCCCATTCCCGCCGATCTTTCGCCTTCTTCCGTCGATTGGAATACCTGGCTAGGCGAGCGGCCGAAGCGCCCTTTTGATCCTGCCCTGTATACGCGCTGGCGTTTAAGGAAGGAATTTGGAACCGGCATAGCCGGGGATTTGATGGTGCACTCCGTCACTGGAATTCTTTTCGTACTGGGGATGGATGAGCCTCCCCGCACCGCTTACTCCCAGGGCGGTATTTTCCGCTGGAAGGATGGCCGCGATTTTCCCGACGTGCACTCGGTGCTGTTTCGATCCGGCCAGATTCCCGTCGTCGTAAATATCACCTTTAACGGTGAGATGCCCGAGACTACGCGCTTTTTGGGGTCTAAGGGCGTCCTGGAAATTACCGAGTTCGCTTTGACCTATACCCCTCAGCCGGGAACGGAAGTTGAACCCAGCTACTACGCGGACTCCTTCCCCAAGAAAATTCGCGAGGACTACCAGGACAGATGGCATAAGTCGCATGATCCCCAACCCGGCAAGGAAACGATCCTGGAAGCTCAAAGTTTCCGCGGGCCTTCATTCGACTCCGAGACCCCGCACCTCGCGAATTTCTTTCACTCAGTCCGGACGCGAGAACCGGTTCTGGAAGACGCGGTTTTCGGCAACAACATGGCAATTGCCTGTCATATGGCCAACCAGTCGTATTTTGACGGAGTCCCGGTGAGTTTCGATCCGGGTTCGCGGCGCATTGCCTCTGGGGCGGGAGCGTGACCGCAACTACCCTCAGGCATGCACCACTCCACGCGATTTGATAATCTGCAATAGTATGAAGGACGATGTTCATGTCGCCCTGGCACCGGTTTTTGCTATGCAACGCAAAGCGCCAAGCGTTGCCGGACTGAAAGATGTCCAGCCAGTGGTGCAGCAATCCCTTGCTGCTTTGCGGATCCCCACCGCAAAAATCCGAGGAAAAAAGATTGCCGTCACTGCCGGTAGCCGTGGAATAGATCGGCTGCCGCAGGTAGTGCGAGCTGTTTGCCTGTGGCTGAAATCTGAAGGTGCTACACCTTTCATCGTGCCGGCTATGGGCAGTCACGGCGGCGGTACGTCGGAAGGCCAGCGGCAGGTCCTGGAAAAATATGGTGTCACGCCGGAATTCATTGGGACGGACATTCGTTCTTCCATCGAGCCCGCATCTTTGGGTTCGACTCCTGAAGGTATTGAAGTCTACATGGATCGAAACGCTTTTGAGGCGGACGCCGTTCTGGTGATGAACCGGGTCAAGCCGCACACGGATTTTTCCGGAAACATCGAAAGCGGCGTTGTAAAGATGATGGCGGTTGGCTTGGGCAAAGCGCTCGGCGCCCAGGAGATACACCGCTGGAGCAGAAAAATCGGCTTCGAACCCTGCTTGCGCGCGGTGTGCGCCAAGGTTCTCGGCAGCGGCAAGATTCTATGTGGCTTGGCCCTGATCGAAAACCAGTTCCATCAGATCGCCGAGGTTTGCGCTAGCCTGCCGGAGGGAATCATCGCACAGGAGGAGAAGGCCCTGACTATCGCCAGACGGCTTGTTCCGCGCATTCCTTTCCCCGAGCTAGACCTGCTGGTTGTGGACGAGCTTGGCAAAAATATTAGTGGCTCGGGCATGGACACCAAAGTGATAGGGCGCGGATTGCCCTCCACCCCACCGGAAGCTCCGCATATTCGCGTTATCTACGCTCGCGATCTGACCAGGGAAACTGAAGGCAATGCGGCAGGTGTTGGTCTTGCCGATCTGATTCATGACCGGCTGTATCGCAAAATTGACTATCAAAAGACATTCATCAACGTTCGCACTTCGCTTAACCTGCCGCTGGCACAGGTGCCGATGCATTGCCCGTCGGACCGCGACGCGTTTGATTTCGCATTGGGCTACATGGGCAGCCCAAGGCCTGAAGAACAACGCAGCGTGTGGATCCGCAATACGGTCAGTCTCGACCGGATTGCCTGCTCGCAAGCCCTGGCAGCGGAAGCATCAAAACTGGACGGCTGGCACCTGGAGCCCGAACCGCTCGTCCCGCAATTTGACCGCGACGGGAACGTATGCTCTCCCTTTCCCGGCTGCTGACCTGCTTGCGGGCGCTGGTGCCTCTATTCAGCTCTCATTTGTCTCAAACCGGCCTGCCATCGTAGGCACGGGATTCAACTCGCCAACTATGCACCAGTAGGCGAGTATGCCCGAGAGCAGAATGAGGGAGCCAAGCTCAAATCCGGGAACATATGATCCGGTGCGCTTGATCAGCAGCCCTACAGCCAAAGGAGCCAGGATTCCGGAAAGGTTACCAGAAAAATTTTCGGCGCCCGTCCATATCCCGACTTTCTCCGCCGGTGCGCAACATTGAAGAATTGTGATTAGATTGCCTGTAGAAAGCCCGACCAGCGCGGCCCCAATCAGGAGGGCGACAGCAACGGAAGTGGAAGACGCCCGTACAGCAGGAAAGAGCAGTAAGCCACTGAGGAAAGCCACGCTTACGATACCTTTGCGGGTCCGTGTTTCATTCCAGCCCCGCCGGATCAGGCGGTCGGCTATCCATCCTCCAATCGGCTCCGACACTCCGAAGGTAAAAAATACTAACGAACTGTAAATCCCAGCCCGGACAATGCTGGTATGGCGAACCGTGACCAGGTAGTCTGGGAGCCACGTGACCAGCACATACCAGTAGTAGTCAAAGCAGAAAAATCCCAGGCAGATGCCCAGCAAGTTGCGATTTAGGAAGGCACCAGAGCTGCCAGAGAATGAATTGCGCGGCTGCGGGGAGGCGGAAGTGGTTGTTGGTAGCGCCAGCCGGCGAGGAAAAAGCCATAACCAGGGCACAATCCACACGAGCGCGGCGAATCCTAATAGAGCAAACGTGTGTCGCCACCCGTAGTGCAGCAGAAACCAGGGGACCAGAATGCCTTCGAGTACCAGCCCGGTCCGGGTACCAAAATCGAAAAGCCCTGACGGTAGCCCACGACCCTCCGGTGTGAACAGCAAAGAGACAATTTTCGTGCCGCCCGGAAGATAGATGGATTCTCCAATCCCGAGCAGAACGCGGAAGAGAATCAAAACTTCGAGGCTTCCCGCCAGCCCCGTCAGGCCCTGCGCGAACGACCAAATGGCGAACGCCCCCGCGTACAGCCACCGCAAGTTCAAGTGGTCCGCGCACCAGCCCACCGGAATTTGCATGAGAGCGTAGGACCAAAAAAAAGACGAAAGCAGCAGCCCCTTGCTGACCGGCAACAAGTGCAGGTCGGTCGAAATGAGAGGCAAGGCAAGTGAAATGGCGGCGCGGTCCAGATAATTGATCAGAGAGGCGCTAAAAAGCAGGCTGACGATCAGCCAGCGCCGGGTATTGGACACGTTAGGCAGATCCATCGAGCGCTCCTCTCTTTGCTTGCCGATGCCACAGCCGAGAGAGTTTACATCTCAGAGCGCTCCTGCTTCCTGCAATAAGTGTTTCATGCCCGCCCAGCTCTGGCGCGTTGATTCCTCCGGCGTGCCGCCTCCATCCCAGTGAGTTTCCAAACTTACGGCGTAACGATAACCGTCCCGCTTGAGAGCCTTGAACTGGCCAAGCCAGTCAACGATACCGCTGCCCATCTTGGCCCAATCATCATCGGCGTCGCCGGACTTTCTGACTACATCCTTGCAATGACAGTGACCGATGCGATCTTTAGGCAAAAGGCTATACCCGTCCGGAAACGGCTTCTCGCCTCGTGCAGCCGCATTTCCCGGGTCCCAGTTGAGCATCAGCGAGCGCGATTTCACCATGGCGAGTACTTTGGCCGCTTCCGCTCCGGTTGCGGTGTTACACGAGAGTTCATTCTCGAGTACCAGAATTACGTTATTGGTACCCGCCTTCATGGCGGCTTCCCGCAGCTTCTCATCCATGGCAGCGCGGTACGGCGCCTGATCATCAAGGCGCCAGAAATCGAAACAGCGGACGCGATCCGTTCCGAACTGCTTTGCCAATTCGATGCCACGTTCCAGAACTTCGTCTTGCTGAGCAAAACTGAAATCGGCGTTGAACTCAGGCTTTGCGGGGCTGAACTTCGATTTCGGGGCGCCCGGCCAATCCGTTTTGAACAGCGGGCTGGCAATGTCCGTAACTCGCAGTTTGTACTTGTCCAAGATGCGCCGTGCTTCCGCGGCCTCCTTTGACTCCAGGGCAACTATGTTCTTGTTCCACATGCCACGCAGTTCGATCCACTCCATTCCGAATTCACGTGCCGCAACGTAGCATGCCCGCTCGAAATCCTGCGTTATTTCGTCGTTGATGACGGCAACTCTGAAAGGGGACTTTAGACCCTGTGTGCTTTTTCCTGGAAGAGCTGCAGATATATGGTTTCGCTTTTCGTCTGAAAACGCAGATATCGCATACGCTCCACCGGCAGCAGCGATTCCGGCAAGAAACGCGCGGCGTGGGAAGCGGGTTTGCATATGTCCTCCTGTCCAGAGCCCACGAGCCCCCCAAAATCTTCTGTGGCTCTTTAGCGTTGATAACGTATCATCTCATCCAGTCTTGTTCCTCCGGATGTACTCCGAAGAACCGGTAGTATAGGCGATCAAGTTGCAACCAACCCTTCCGGCGTGCGTCTAAGGACCAGAGGCTCTTTTGCTGAATGATTCCAGCTTGTTCCGGCCACATCCCAACCTCAGCCATGAGGTAAACCGCAACATTGTTCAGTCTGAGATTGAAGGGGGCGTGCAGTTGGAGGATGTGCAGCCAGGGTCCAGGCTTCAGGTGACTACCCGCAACACTCGCTACCAGATAGTTGTTTTGAATGGGAATATGGCGCTGATCACGGGACATCCGCTTTACTGCCCGCGCCCCGTACTGGTACAGATTCACGGCTCGACTTGGGGTGGGTCCATGCTCAAGGTTCGCTTTCTCGGTCGCGGTATGTGCATGGAATTTGGTCATCCTCAATTCGGCACACCGATTCTTACCTCTCCCATCCAGGAAATCTGCGAGTGCTTAGGGCGAATGGACTCGAGGATCGTCAGCAGGAGAACTTTGTCCACGTGATCCCGTCATAAAGATATCT
>DATFDP010000047.1:0-29415 GCA_035252015.1 Terriglobales bacterium | reverse complement strand
GGCGGTTGTCGCTGTCCTTGAGCTGGTCGTAAAGCCAGACGAGTTGCGAGTAGAGCCGGGCGCCCCCTTTCTGAGCCAGGATGTCGTAGCTGATCTTCGCCTTCGGGTCCTATGTTGGCCGGCTCAGCCCAACTCTGGAGGGAACTTCCGGCCGCCAAAAGCAGCAAGGCGAGCCATAAGCTGAGAGACGTAGGGATCCGGACTTCCATGTAAAACCCGCTGGAATCAGAATATACACCGGGCCAGCAAACCCTCTCGCGCGGTCCAATCGGTATATGCCGGGAGACCTCACCCAAGGCGGCCATCTCCTCCTTTTCTACCCCTTACGCATGCTTCCGGATTGCTCGCAATTCGAAAAGGTTTGAAGCAAAACGCAAAACGGCGCTATAATCGCAGCCCAATGGAGGCGGGCAGATCATGGCCCTGGGCGATCAGCCGTTTGGCGGCTCCACTTTCGTCACCCTGCAAGGCACCGGTTACCTGCTGGGCGGACAAAGCAGTTTGAAGGTTTCCTACTCCATCGATATGCAGCATTGCCTGGAGGAGCGCTCGCCGCTGCCGCCGGTATTGCGCTCGCAAGCCTGGGGCGTCATTGACGCCGACCAGATGCCGCTGGTCACAATCCCCGAGTCGCAGAATCCACGTCTGCGTCTGCAGGATGGCCGCGTGGTCAAGATTCGTTTCATCTCCGGCAATCACTTCGCCCTGATGGGCGACCTCGCCTAAAAAAAGGGCGGGCGCGCGGGCCCGCCTTCTTCGCAGCAGTTTCTGGGAACCTGGAGGCGCTAGGCTGCTTTGGCCTCCAAATTGATGCGCTCCGACAAGCCGTTCAAGATGCGGTCAGCCTCTTTCTCTTCATCCAGCGTTTGTTGCAGTAGTTGGGCCCAGTCGTTGTGTGCGAGCAGCCGGGCGTAGGTGCGTACCGTTCCGTAGCCGGCCATCTCATAGTGCTCTACGCGCTGCGCTGCGGAGATGATTCCGGCGTCGCGCACCTCCGGTTCAGCATCCTTCTTGATGAGATCCTCGCCTTCCTTGATCAGGCCTTCCATGCCCTTGCACTTGTGGTCCTCGCGGTCGACCTTGGGCAACTGATCGAAGATCTGGTCCAAGCGACGCACTTGGCCTTCAGTCTCGCGCAGGTGCTGGTCCAGAGCGCGGCGCAGGTCGGGCGAGGAACTCTTTTCCATCATCTTGGGCAGGGCCTTTATGATCATCTTCTCGGCCGAGTACAGGTCCTGCAATTCGGTGAGAAACAGTTCGCGTAACGATTCCAGTTTCATACTTGCTCTCCTCCTGTCATGAAAGAGTTGGTTTTGGGGATACGTCAGGGCTAGAAAGGTAGGAAGAGCGGGCGGAAGGGGAGGTTGTCCTTCAAACTTCGCCCCGAGTTGCTCCGCGGCTGCTGCTGCAAAGGAGCGAGCTGCCAGCGAGAGTTACTCTTCGGCCAACATATCGCCCAGCGTGGGCTTGTGTTTCTGCTCCGCCGCTTTTTTGCCTTGCGGCTGGCGGCGGGTAGCAGGAGGGGAGCCGACCTGTTCCCGGGCTGCCGCTTTCACCGCCTTTACAGCACGAAATTTACGAGGCTTCTTTTTGGGCATCTTTGATTACCGAAGTCGCGAGAATGCGGCGCCTGCAATTATGCAATAATTCATGCAATGGCACTCGACGAGCGCGCCTTTTTTGACGAGAAGCTGGAAATGAAGCCGGCTACCCTGAATTGCCCCCACTGCAAGCAATCAGCCGAGTACGAACTGGGCTGGTTCGTGCGCACCAAGAAGACGCAGCTTCCGCGCGGCGCCGACGAGCGCGACCGCGCCCGCTATGCCAAGCTGCGCTCTTACATGCTGCGCCGCGATGATGTGACCGCCTGCAAAAATCCGCGCTGCCGCAAGCGGTTCGAGATTTCCGGAGTGCAGTCGGTGGTGTTTACGGAGTAACCGTTGGCCATCAGTTGTTGCCCTTTAACCCCCAGCTTCAGCCTCTCAGTCAGACTCAGGGACTAAGAACGAACAGCTAAGGCCAACACTCCCACCCATTATGGGAATCCGCCAGCCACAATCCAGCCCGGTGTTTCTCAAAAGCATCTGACGTAATTTATACTGACAAGTTTCCCTAGCGCCACAGATGTAATAAGCGCTGGCGTGCCTCCGCAGTTGCAGGTCATGTCGAGGTGAGCATTGAAGATTCTGGTCTGCATGAAGCAGGTGCCGCAGAAAGACGCACCGCTCAAGCTGAACGAGTCCGGAACATGGATTCGCGAAGACGTTTCCTACGAAGTCAACGAGCCTGACGCCTACGCGCTGGAAGAGGCGCTGCGGCAGAAAGAGAAACATGGCGGCGAAGTAGTGGTGGTCACCGCCGGGCCGGCACGTGCCCAGCAGGTGCTGCGTGAGGCCCTGGCCAAAGGCGCCGATCGGGCCATTCACCTGGAAGATGCTGCTTTCGTCGGCCTGGACGCCATCAATACTGCGCGCGCCTTTGCCGCCGCCATTAAAGATGAAAAGTTTGACCTGATCTTCACAGGGCTGCAGTCCGACGATTACGGCTACGCCCAAACGGGCGTAATTTTGGCCGAGTTGCTGGGCTGGCCGCATGCCACCATCATCATGCAGATTGAAAAGTCAGATGGGGGCATCAAGGTGAAGCGCGAATTGGAGGCTGGCTACTTCCAGTTCGTGGATATGCCTCTGCCCGCGGTGCTGACCATACAGTCCGGCATCAACAAGCTTCGCTACGCCACGCTCATCGGCATCAAGCAGGCGAAGAACAAGCCGCTTCGCAAGGTGGGGCTGGCGGAAGTTCAAGGCGCTCTCTCAACAAACCTGCTGAAACTCGAACGACTCTATGTGCCGCAGAAAACCAAGAACACCGAAGTGCTGCAGGGCAGCGCCGGGGAGATCGCCAAGAAGCTGACGGAGAAGCTGCGCAACGAGGTTCGGGTGCTGTAGCAGTTGCGGGCCTGGTTCGGCAAGAGTTCAAGGGAGGAATGTGGGTCGGGCATGCTTTGTTTCCGCCAGGGCGCATCTAGGAGATTATGGGTTACTTCATTAAGACTTATAAGGACCGCGGCGATCAAGCCATGGACACGCAGCGCCTGGGCGCCATCTTACTGACCATCGGCTGGCAGATTATCGTTTTCGATTTTATCGTCGGCGTTTGGATCTGGGTGGGCTTGCGCGGCGGCTCATTTTTCTGGTTCTGGTGGGTGGTGGGAACTGGCATTGTTGCCTTGTTCCTGCTCTGGCTGGGTGCTCATAAGAGAGCGGTGGGAGAGCGGATGCTCGCCGAAACTGTGCGACGCTAGATACTCGGCTGGCGAGATCCTGAAGGGTACCGTTCAGGAGTGACCTTCCCCGAAGCCACTCATTACCACTGGTTGCACCGGATAATAGCAAATTAATTTTTTATGGCAGACACCATTCTGGTTGTGGTCGAGCAGCGTGATGGCAAACTGAACCGCGTCTCCTGGGAGACACTTACCGCAGGGCAAGCCATCGCCGCCCAAACCGGCTGGCCGTTGGAAGCGGCAGTGCTGGGCGGCGGCATTGGCAACATCGCAGGCGAGCTTGCGGGCAAAAAAGTGGGCAAAATCTACGCGCTGGAATCGCCAAAGCTTGAGCCCTACACGCCGGATGCCTTCGCTCAGGCCCTGAAGCAGTTCCTCTCCGCGCTCCAGCCTCGGCTGGTGCTCATGCCGCACACCTATCAGGTGCGCGATTTTGCTCCCAAGCTGGCCACCGCACTTGGGCGCGTGCTTATCAGCGACTGCGTCGGCTACAAGCACGAAGGTGGGCGGCTGTTGTTTACGCGGCAAATGTTCCAGGGAAAATTTGCCGCCGATGTTTCCTTCAGCGGAGAGCCCCCGTGGTTCGTCACCTTTCAGAATGGCGCCTTTCGGGGCGACAAGGTGGAAGGCGGCGCATCTGCCGTGCCCGTGGAAACGGTGCAGGCCGAGATTCCCGACGGCGTGGTCCGCAACAAGCCTCATGAGACCTTCAAGGAGGCCAAGCAGGCAGTGGACCTCACTCAAGCGGAAATTATTGTGGCTGTGGGCCGCGGCATCAAGGAGCAGAAGAACATCGAACTGGCGAAGCAGCTTGCCGACGCCCTGGGCGGCGAAATTGCCGCTTCTCGTCCCATCTGCGATGCCGGCTGGCTGCCCATGGACCGCCAGATCGGTTCTTCCGGGCAAACCGTCGCCCCTAAGCTTTATCTTGCACTCGGTATCAGCGGCGCCATTCAGCACATTGTGGGTATGAAGGGCTCGCGCACCATCGTGGCCATCAACAAGGATGCCGAGGCGCCCATCTTCGAAATCGCCGACTATGCCGCCGTCGGCAACCTGTTCGAAATCGTTCCCCCGCTGATCGAGGAAGTGAAGAAGGCTAAAACGGGAAGCTAAAAACCAAGGTTTCAAAGTTTCACAGGTTTCAAGGTTTCCATGGGCGTAGAATTTTCTTGAGCCCTCGCCTGTGTACAGCCAGTCGGCGAGCTTCTTATATGTCGCACTCGTATCGGCAGCTGCTTGTATGGCAGAAAGCGCGGTCTCTGGCTGTTGCGCTTTACCAGGCAACGGAAACGTTTCCGAAATCGGAGATCTATGGCCTAACCAGCCAGCTTCGTCGAGCAGGTGTTTCAGTCGTATCCAATATTGCCGAAGGCCAAGGGCGACTAACCAAGGGCGAGTTCCGCCATTTTCTAGGCCAATCGCGCGGGTCGGTGCTGGAACTCGAGACTCAGTTGGACATCGCGTTCGAACTTGGCTACCTCAATGCTGCGTATCATGAAATATCGCTGCGCCGAGCTTATGAAGTCCTGGGCCTGTTAAATCGCCTGCTGTCCTCGCTTCGGATCCCTGTGCCCGCGGGCGAAACCCCGAAACCCGTGAACGCTGAAACCCGTGAAACCTTGAAACCTGTGAAACTTTGAAACCTGACCTGATGCTTATCTTCCGCAAACCTCTCCCCGACGTTGACCGCCCGCAGATGGAAGCCGACGTCGTCATCGTCGGCGGCGGCCCGGCAGGCATGGCCTGCGCTCTGCGTCTCTCGCAGCTGATTGACGCCAACAATGCGTCCCACCCGGATTCGCAGCTCAGCAAGGAAAACATTTACGTGCTGGAGAAGGCGCGTGAACTCGGCCAGCATTGCCTTTCCGGCGCCCTCCTCGATCCGCGCTCCATGCGCGAGCTGTTGCCCGGCTTCGAAAAGGAAGCGCCCATTGAGGCCGAGGTCAGCATGGAGGCGGTGTACTTTCTGACACGCAACGGCCAATTCAAGCTGCCTATCACGCCGCCGCCTCTGCGCGACCACGGCAATTACGTGATTTCGCTCAACCGCTTCGTAAAGTGGCTGGGCGGAAAAGTGGAGGAAGCGGGCATTACCGTGTTCACCGGTTTTGCTGGCTCGGAACTGCTGGTGGAAGGCGATCGTGTAATCGGCGTGCGTACCGACGATAAGGGTGTGGACAGGCAGAACCAGCCGAAATCCAACTTCGAACCCGGGTACGACCTGAAATCTAAGGTGGTGATCCTGGCCGAAGGCACGCGTGGCTCACTGACCAAGCAGCTCATCGGACGCTTCCAGTTGGATCGCGATCGCAATTCCCAAACCTACGGCCAGGGGGTCAAGGAGTTGTGGGAAGTTCCAGCCGGCCGCGTGGTGCCCGGCCAGGTGATCTACACCATGGGCTGGCCGCTGACTTCCAAAGAGTACGGTGGTGCCTGGATTTACGGCGGTAAGGACAATGTTGTCTCGCTCGGCTTCGTCACGGGGCTCGACTATGCCGACCCGCGGCTAGACCCGCAGCGCGTGCTGCAGGAATTCAAGCGCCATCCACTCGTACGCAAGCTGCTCGAGAGCGGCAAGATGATCCGCTACGGCGCCAAATCGCTGCCTTACGGAGGCTGGTGGGCGATTCCGCCGGTCAGCGGCAATGGCTGGATGATCCTGGGCGATTCCGCCGGCTTCCTGAACTCGCAAAGGCTGAAGGGCATTCACCTGGCTATCAAGAGCGGCATGCTGGCGGCGGAGACCGCGTTCGAGTGTCTGCTGAAGAGCGATTTTTCGGCTGCTGCCACGGCAGCCTACGCTCAACGGGTCGAGAACAGCTGGATCAAAACCGAGCTGTGGAAGGTGCGCAACTTTCATCAGGGATTCGAGCACGGCTTCTGGCATGGCATGGTTCACGCCGGGCTGCAGCAGTTCACCGGGGGGCGCGGTCTGCACGCCCGCTATGCCGCGACTTCCGGGCATGCGCGCATGAAAAAGCTGGCACAATTGCCCACTGATGGCGGCGGCGAAGCCCACCTGCTCGACAACACCAAGGGTGACGGCAAGCTCACCTTCGACAAGCTCACCGACCTCTACCACTCCGGCACCAAGCACGAAGAGGACCAGCCCGCGCACTTGGTCATTCACGACACCCAGATATGCAATGTGCGATGCGTACAGGAGTACGGCAATCCCTGCCAGCATTTTTGCCCGGCGAATGTTTACGAAATGGTCGAAGCCACCGACGTGCCATCAGGCAAACGCATCAGCCTGAACCCTTCCAACTGCGTGCACTGCAAAACCTGCGACATCATGGATCCCTACCAGATCATTACCTGGGTTCCGCCGGAAGGCGGCGGCGGACCAAACTACGATGGCATGTGACGGAAAGTCCTTTTCACCGCAGAGGCATGAGTTTGCCGAGAAGATCCCGAGGGGAAAAGTCTCTGAAATTGATCTCTCGCCGTCTTCAGCGTCTCGGCGGTGAATTGATTTCCAAGTAGCGGAAGCACTCCAGCAAGTGGTCGTTCACCATGCCCACCGCCTGCATGAAGGCATAGCAAATGGTAGAGCCCACGAAGCGCAGCCCGCGTTTCTGCAATTCCTTGCTCAGGCGGTCGGACTCCGCGGTGCGTGCCTGCACCTGCTTCATTGAGGCAAGCGCCTGCTTCCGCTGCGGTGGAGCAAACTGCCAGATGAAGCGGTCAAGGCTGCCGAACTCTTTCTGAATTTCCTTCACCGCGCGGGCATTTTGAATGGCAGCTTCAATCTTCATGCGGTTGCGTACGATGCCCTCGTCGGCCAGCAACCGCTTCACCTTATTGCCGTCAAAGCGCGCGACCTTTTTAATTTCGAAGTTGCTGAACGCCCGCCGATAGTTTTCGCGCTTCCGGAGGATGGTGTCCCAGCTCAGGCCGGCCTGCGCTCCTTCCAGCACAATCATTTCAAACAGATGTTGGTCGTCATGCGAAGGGACACCCCATTCCTCGTCGTGGTAGCGGATGGATAGCGGGTTTTGCGCCCACCAGCAGCGCTTCAACTCATTCATATATAAGAGCAGATGCCTTTACCGCCGAGACGCGGAGCATCCTGAGAAAATCAGGCTTGAAATGCTTATGACAAGGGGCTTTTCCGAGCGCTCGGCGTCTCAGCGGTGAGATCATCAACCAGGGCAACCAAATTTGCTCAGGAGGATTATAATCTTGTAGTTGTTTCCGACTGCGGCTGCCTGAGGGCATACCCTGGCAGCGGTGGCGAGGCCCTTCTTGGCATGGCTAAGGGGGCCGAGGGTGCTGGTGGAAACGCCCGCGCCTCCCGTGCTTCGCAAGGAGCGTTTGGAAAGGAAACGATGCCTGGGCTGTCGTCCCGCCTCGTTCCCTTTCCCGAAAATTTCAAGGTTCAGCTAGGCAATTCCTAACTGGGCTGAATTCTGACTGCTGATTGCTGATGGCCGTTCTAACCGACAAATTCGGGCGCGCTATTACCGACTTGCGCATCTCGGTCACCGACCGCTGCAACTACAAATGTGTCTATTGCCGTACCGGCAACGAAGGCGCCCTCTATGCCGAGCTGCCCTTCTCCGACTACCTGCGTATGGCGCGGATCTTTAGCGAGCTGGGCATTCGCAAGGTGCGGATCACCGGCGGCGAGCCGCTCTTGCGCAAAGGCGTGATCGAGTTTGTTCGCGAGCTGGCAAAACTACCTACTAACGATGGCGAACCACTCGACCTCGCCATCACCACAAACGGCCACCTGCTGGCCGCCATGGCACAGCCGCTGAAGGATGCTGGCCTCAACCGCATTACGGTCAGCATGGATGCGGTCGAGCCCCAGGCTTTCGCCCGCATTACCCGCGTGCCCAACGGATACCAGGAAGTCCTGGCCGGCATTCGTGCAGCCCGGAGCGCTGGCTTGCAGCCGGTGAAGGTCAACTGCGTGCTCCTGCGCGGCTTTAACGACGACCAGATCACCGCCTTCGGCCGCTTCGCCCGCGACGAAGATGTGGTTGTGCGTTTCATTGAATTCATGCCCCTGGAAGAGGACCGCGTCTGGTCGCCGGACATCGTTGTGCGTCTGGAGGAAATTCTGGAACGCATGGCAGCGTTCCGCCCCTTGGTCGAGATTCCGCGCCATCTCAGCGAGACGGCACGCCGTTACCGCTTTGACGACGGCATAGGTGAAATCGGCATTATCGCCCCGGTTTCCCATCCGTTCTGCGGGCACTGCAGCCGGGTGCGCCTCACCTCCGACGGCAAAATCCGCACCTGCCTGTTTTCCATCTGGGACCACGACCTGGCCGGCGTAATGCGCCGCGGCGCCAGCGATGCGCAACTGCGTGAATTCATTGTTGGCGTTCTGCAGCGCAAGGAGGCACGCCACCACATAGGTGAGTCCGATTTCGTGCCTCCATCGCGCACCATGGTCCACATCGGCGGCTGACTCCCTCGCCACGAATCAACGCGGTTGAACACGAATTTAGAAATCTTTGTAGACTTTATCTGTGAACATCCGGTGTCAATCCGTGGCAAATGAAGTTTGCCCGTCCAGCGTAAAATGACTTCACATGCGGTCGGTCACCGCTTCTTCACCTGAAACAGTTTTGCAGGACCGGCGCGAGCTCCCCTCGCGCATTAGCACGATTCTGCTGCTTGCGGTCACGGTCGCCGGCGCTGTTCTCCGTTTCCTCTATCTAACCCGCAAAAGCTTCTGGCTCGATGAAGGCGTCAGCGTGATGCTGGCCCAGCTTGACATCACCAACCTGCTGCACATTCTTTGGCGGCGCGAAGCCAACATGGCCTTGTACTACAGCCTGCTTCGGATCTGGCTGCATTTGGGGAACGGTGACTACTTTGTCCGCAGCCTCTCTGCGGTCTTCTCGGTCGCAGCCATCCCAGCTATCTACCTGCTCGGCAAACGGCTGTTCAACTCAGCCACCGGTGTGCTTGCGGCGGCTCTCTTCAGCGTTCACGCCTGGCAGGTGCGCTATGCCCAGGAGGCCCGCAGCTACAGTCTGTACGTGCTACTCAGCGTACTCTCCTGCCTGTTCTTTCTGGCTGCCATTGAGAAACCAACGCATCGCCGCTGGAGTGCCTATATTGCTTGCAGCGCGCTTGCTATCTATAGCCATTTCTTTGCCGTGCTGGTGGTGGTGGCGCAGGGTGCGGCATTTTACTTCCAGCGCCGCGACCAGGACGTGAGCGCGGGGTTTCACCGCAGCCTGAAGGCAATCGGGCTGCTCTTCCTGCCACTGGCAGTATTCATTGTTTCCCGCGGAACCGGACCGCTCAGCTGGATCAATCGGCCCGGCGTGGGAGACTTGCACCGCTTCCTGCTCGACTTGGCGGGCAACGGGGGCGACCTGCTGCTGGTGCTCTACGCGGGGTGCTTCGGCGTCGCTATCTTGGCAAGTAAATGGCGAGGTAGCCGGAATCTGGTGTTCGCTTCCTGGCGCTACGTGTTTTTGCTGAGCTGGCTGGTGGTCCCGGTGGCCATCACACTGCTTTTTTCCCTCGTCCGTCCGGTGTTCCTGCCACGCTACATGCTCCCCTGCGTGGCACCGCTGGCGCTGCTTGCCGCTGCCGGCCTGACCAGGCTTCGTCCACGCTGGCTGGCAGGAATTCTGATAGTCGCCATGCTGGCGCTCTCTGTACGCGGGACGTGGACATACTACGGCGCCGATTTCGATCTGGGTAGGGAAGACTGGCGCGGCGCCACTCAGTACCTATTGCAGAATGCTAAGGAAGGCGATGGCATTCTGTTCCACTCCGCACAGGCGCGCATGCCGTTTGAATACTATTCGCGCGGTCAGTCACAGCGCCATGAGCTGCGCATAATTTTTCCCGCCTATGGTGGGGAAGGAAGGTTGTCCTATCTGGATTTCATAGCCAATGCCAGAAACGCGCCGCTGGCGGCAATTTCCTCACGCTATGAGCGGGTGTGGCTGGTGCTGGCTCACAATCAGCTCAAGGGCGGCGAACCGGATCCTACAACCGGCACAGTGGAGCAGTCTTTAACAAAAAACTACACTCTCGCCGAGCAGCGAAGCTTCGCCGGGAACCTGCAGGTTCAGCTTTACGCGAGGAACTAGCCGGGCAGCCCAGGAACCTTTTTTCGGAATCAGGACACCTGCGATGCTGCCGGCATCCCCGTTCCTCTCTCCTGGGTTTCCGCCACCCACTCCCACACGCGCTTGCCGGTCTGATTCACCACTGAGCGAGCTTCGCCATAGGCGACCAGCCGATTCAGAACTGTCGTGACCGAGGCCAGAGGATCTTTGTGATTCACCAGTACTCCCGCGAATCGCTCCTGCAGCTGGGCCACCACCTCGCGCCCGGTCAGCGCTGTCCTGGATTCGATCAGGACGGTGCGACAAGCCCGTGTGAAGCCGGGTTGACGCCCGTTGGGCTTGCGGTCCACCAGGGTCAGCAGTTCGTCGTCGAGCACGTCATCGCCGAACAAATTGGCCAACCCGATGATGGTTTGCTTCACTGTGCCGATGCGTTTCATGATGTCGGCGCGTTGCTGCAGCAAGGCAAGCAGTTCTTGGTGGGCGGTACGCAGAACTTCCTGGACGTATGCGTCTCCGCCAGTCAAGCGTACGGTGGCATTCTGACCGACAACCATACTGAATACCTCTTTCCAGACCTCAACTCTGCCTCTACCACGATCTTCCGATTAGATACGCAGGGTATCCCGGGTCGGTTCGCAATTTTTGTGAGGACCTAACCCCGCCATCTGCAACGTTAGACTCCCGTAGCGGAAAAAGGTCACTGCAAGATTGTTTCATCCCCTAAGTATCTGAGGGACAGGGCGCCGCCGCGGGGTGCAGCGCGCCAGTTCCCTGGCAACGCCATAAACGGACTGTGCGGCCCAGAGCAGAAAGGCCTTCGAAAGCGGTACTCCAGGGCCGGCCGCGAGAGCCCAAACGTGGGAACTACGACTTCGCGCGTTGCCAAGTCAGAGTACGGGGCCGAAAGGCAGCCCCGAAGCCGTTGCTGATACGCGGAGGAAATTTCGCTGCGCCATGCTGTAGAGCGCGCTACTGGCACAGCCGAAGGCGTAATACAAAATAGGCCCGCAACGTTCTTGTCATGTTTTGTTAGGCGACATCCACGCGCTGCCTGGACGGTCCACAAGAGAACATTCTGAGCCGCGTACATTGGTTTCAACTCCTGGTTATTAGAGACATCGATCGAAAAGCAAGGAGAGAGGCCCCGCACTATTTGCTTGACTCATGCAAGTAAATTAGCTTAGAATTGATTCATGCAGGATCTGGAGCAATGGTCGCAGGAACTCGAACGCCTCTCCCGTTTGCTGGGTCGCGTGGGGCCGGATGAAGTTTGTTGTGAAGGCCTGACCACGCGGCAATGCGGCATTCTCCGCACCCTGGCAGCGGGCGAAGGGGAGCGCATTTGTGACCTGGCCACGTCTGCCAGCATTTCACCCAGCGCCATGACTCGCGTGCTGGAGAAGTTGGAGGCGAAGCAACTCGTGAAACGCGTGCGCGGCGCTGCCCGCGACGGGCGTGCCGCCAGCGTGGCAATCACCCAGCACGGCAGGCACGTGCGCGCCAAGATTGATCAGCTCATGCTGGAACGTACTCGCACCATACTTTCCGTTTTTCCTTCCGGCCTTCAACCGCAACTGCTGGCCGCCATCCGCCTGCTGAATCAGGCGCTGGCGCCGGATGGCTGCTGCAAGATCCAGGGCCAAGGAGAGGAGATGTCGTTTACCTGCAGCTTGGAGCAGCGCCCCGCGCGCTCTCCGGAAAAGAGGAAAACCCATGGCCAGCACTGATTCCACTCTTACCGAGAGCGTGCGCCAGCACTACTCTGATATCGCCGAGGGGAAAAGACCAGGTTGCGGCTGCAGTAGCCCGGCCGAGGTCGCGGTGACCATTGGCTATTCGTCGGAAGAGCTAAAAATCGCTGGACAAGCCAATCTTGGCCTGGGATGCGGCAATCCCCTGGCTCTCGCCGCCATTGAGCCGGGCATGGTCGTGCTCGACCTGGGCAGCGGCGCCGGATTCGACGCGTTTCTGGCCTGGCGCAAAGTCGGCCCGCTGGGGCGCGTCATTGGCGTGGATATGACCGACCAGATGCTGCAACTGGCCCGTAAGAATGCCGCCGAGTTGGGTGCCGCCAACGTCGAATTCCGCAAAGGCACAATTGAAAACCTCCCCGTGGACGAAAATTCCGTGGACCTGGTGATCAGCAATTGCGTCATCAACCTGAGCACCAGCAAGCCCGCGGTGTTTCGTGAGATCTACCGCGTGCTCAAGCCTGGCGGGGGCTTTGCCATCAGCGATCTGGTGCTCCTGAGTCCCCTGCCAAAAGAGGTGGCGCGTGATGTGGAGGCCTATGTGGGCTGCATCGCCGGCGCCAGCCTGCTCACCGAGTACATCACCATGGCCCTGGAAGCGGGTTTTGACAACTTGCAGATTCCGCAGATCACAGCTTCCAAAAAGCTGGGCGAAGCTTATGGATTGGATCTTTCGCAGCCGGTGAGCAGTTGCTGTGGCCCCGTGCCGCTGGCCGAAGCCGCCCGAGCCGTCGTTTCCGCCAAGCTCCACGGGCGGAAATCCCATTGACGATTGATAATTGAAGATGGGCGAATGAAAATCGTTCGACTTGAGCGCCGATATTGATTGTCCTTACCAGCCCTCTTGGCTTCACGGTGTTCAATCGTCAATCGCAAATCTTCAATCGTCAATTATCTTGGTCTGGCGCCGGTGAGCAGGAATTTGCCATCCTCGCTTTTGGCCGCGAGCTCGATGACGAATCCGCCATTCTCGATGAGCGGATAAAAAGCCTCCTCATCGTACTTGATAGAGCTGCTCATCAGGATTTTCTCACCTGCCTTTAGCCGCAGGGATGCGCCGGCAACACGTACTTCCAGGTCACGCCCCGCAATGAAGAACTTCGCAACCTCATGAATACCGCCGCTACCTCGACGTAGTTCGAAGCGCAATTCGCCATCGCGTTCCGTCAGACCCACACCTGTCAGCGGTGAAAAGGCAAAGCGGCGGTTAGTGGGATTGTCGTACCCTGCGAGCGTAGTGGCCTCGTCAAGAATTTCGCCGTCGAATAGAGCGCGGTCCCCCGGGCCCATTATCTCGCGCAGGCGGGCGGGAAAATGCAGCGGTCCGAATGCGCCCAGGGTATTGCCCAGCACCGCATAAATGGTGGCCATACCATTGTGGCTAATTGCTCGCAAGTGCGCATCGTCCGTCACGTCGAATTTCACGCCGCGTCGCGCGCCGGCGGTAGAGTTTGCTCCCACCAGCGCCAGTTCCAGCAGCGCCTGGCTGAAGTCGGCCGCTACATATTCCAGCGGCACGCCCGCCTCCGCGTAGGCGCGCAGCAGAATGCGGTCCTTGCTCCCTTCGCCGCAACCCAGGCTGCACAAGGATTTTGCCTCCGGCCACATCCGGGCAATATTCGCGGCATTTGCCCCCAGTACCTGCAAAGCCCGGTTGGAATTGCGGTACTCCGCCGACCGCGTCAGCTCCACCCAGGCCTGCACGGAGGGCGGCAGCCAGTAAAAGAACTTTTCATCCAGAAAACGGTGGGCCAACGCCTCCTGCAGCTGAGAGGCAATCTGGTCCTCGCGCAATAGCACGTCAATTGCCAGTTTTTCCTGACTGTGCATATAGTTGCAGATGCCTCCTGCACCGGACTGGTGCAAAAAAAGTACGTCATTTTGTGCCACTCTTGCCCGATTTCTGCATCTAGGGGTGATGAGCCGCAATGCGCTCACAGGAGGATGTGATGAAGATTGTCGAAACCAGCGAAATCGCCCCCACCTGTCATTCCAACTTTAAACTCGTGGAGACGGCTGAAGTCAGCCCCACATGCCATGCTGATTTCAAGCTGGTAGAAACGGCTGAAGTCGCTCCCACCTGCCACTAGAACCTGTACTGAGGCGCCTGCGGCGGGCGGCTGACTCCAGCATTAACACCCGCCGGCGGCCGCAGGCTTTTTCTTCTATGCCCGCGATGGTCGAAGACCGATTCTCCATCGGCGCATTCTACAATCCGCACCTCGCCGAATCGCTCTTGCGGGCCGGGGGCGTAGTGGACCATTTGTCCATGGCCGACCCTCCCGCCTCCGACGATGCGGCATTCCCTTCAATTCGCGAGCGCTTCCCCCTGCTGCTGCATGATTATCTTGGCCAGCTTTCCGACCCCCTCAGCGAGTACGCTCTGGCTCGCGCGCGCCTGCTGCAGGAAACGTACCGCGGGCCCTGGGTGGCGGAACATTTTCAGTGCCTGCACACTCAGGACGGCGGCCGCACTCTGGACTATGTTTTTCCGCCGCTCTACACGGAAGAGTTCCTCAGCCGCTTTGTAGCCAACGCGCGTGTGCTGCGCGATGCCGTGAAAGCGCCTCTGGTGATGGAGAATATTCCCGGCTTCTTTGCACTCGACTACGCGCAGATGACGGAAGCCGAGTTTTTGCGACGCTTCTTCGGCGACACGGGTTGTGGATTGCTCCTCGACCTTCCTCACATCTGGCTGGCGGCTCACTATTCGGGCCGTACCGCGCGGGAGTACCTCGCCGATTTCCCACTGGACAAAGTAGTGGAACTGCATGTGGCTGGAGTAGAGGAGGACCGCGACCTGGAAGGGCCGTGGATCACGCCCACGCCACCCACACAGGAGATTCTCGATCTGGCGGTGTGGGTTGCGGAGCGTGCGCCCGGATTGCGGGCCGTCACCTTCGATGCATTTGCGCCAACACTGACCGCCGATGTCCTTCTGCGTGCGGTGGAGGCCACGCGCACCGCTTTCGGAGTCTAAGGAACCTGCATGCCCCAGGCCCGCTCCAGCAGATCCGACCGCGAGTTGCAGGATGAGGTGATTACTTATCTTGCTGATGCCACTCTGCGCCGCAGCTCTGCTGACCTGCCGATGGCGCCAGAGCAAGCGCAGCGCGCGGACCGATTTGCCCGCTTCCTGGCGCGCCGCTACTATCGTGATCGCCTGGCCCGCTCCTTCCGCTATTCACGCCGTCTCGGAGCTTCCGCGGAAGCCTTCGCGGACACTCCTGCATTCGATGCTTTCCTGGATGATTGTGTGCTTGGTTCACTGAGGGCGGCGGAGCGTGTGGGAGATTTGGTACTGGAACATCTCACCGCATTTACGGCTGCTGGTCCCTGGTGGAACGACCTGCTGGAATACGAACGGCTGTTTTTTCTCCAGGCCGCCACAACCGAAAACGCGATTGCCGCCCAATTCTCGCAGCACGGCACAAGTGCCCGCTGCCACACCTTTGCCTGGGACTTGCCTCACCTCCTGCTGCGCCTGAAATCAGACGAACCTATTGGCGACGAACTGCGCCGCGAGGTCACTCTTTTGTTTTCCCGTACCCATTTGGGCCGCATCTATGTAGTTGAGGTGGACAAGGCTACGGCCGCGGTCTTCCACACCGTGGATCCTGGGCGCAGCCCGGCGCAAATTGCGGCTATGACTTCGCTCTCCGCCGCCGTTGTCGAACAGTCCCTACGCGCTTTGGGCGAGATCGGGGCACTGGTCAGTTCGTCCCACGAATAGAGATCGGCGTAGCTATTCCGCTCAACACTATTGCAGGTACCGGTGCGTGCGGGTACGCTCTGTTTAACCCGCCACTGGGAGGCTGGCTATCGTTACCGCCAAGACCATTCTCTGCGTCAGCGACCAGGAGGTAGTGCTGCATGTCCGCCGGTTGCTGCTGGAGCATGAAGGTTATCGGGTGTTGACCGCCGTCGGCGAGCACGCTGCGATTGACCTCCTGCGCACCCAGCAGGTTGACCTCGGGCTGCTGGATTACAGCGCATCCGATGCGCAACGGGTGGCAGCTGCCATCCGCAAGAACAAGCCGAGCCTCCGCCTGGTGGTTATCTCCTTCAGCTCCAATTTTCCAGAGAATCTTAACGGACTCGTGGATGGATGGGTAAGCAAAACCCGCAGTCCAGATGTGTTATTGCGAAGAATCGAACAATTGGTGAGCCGGAAGGGCAAAGAGCATTCGTGACCGGACTGCCCTAAGCCATCAGCCGGGTGCAGTCCTTTTCCCAGCCGCCAAGAACAGACTCGAGGAAATCGCCGTCGTAGCCGATGTGTTCAAATTCTTCCGATTCGGGCACCGGCTGCAGGAATTGGAAGGTCACCGCTTCTCCGCAGATCCGGCAACTGGGAAAAGTTTCGTCCAGCCAGAGAATGGCGTCATGCGCTGCCCGGTGAGTTCGATGGCTTACTCGGTATAGTCCGCTCTGCCGAACTAATTCTGCCGCGCGTTTCATCTTTCTGCCGCCTCCACGTTGGAGGCTATTCCCTTTGATGCTGAAGTGGAATGGCACGGATGTGCCAGTGGTGACTTATAATCGCCATTTCGGACCTGCAAGGAGACTCATGAGGACAACGCGGCGCAAAGTTCTATTGGCATTGCTTTTCGGAGTTCTGGTGTCTGGCGTGACCATCGGCCTGGACGTTTCTTTTGTCCGCTTTGACCATTTGCTCGCACACCTGGTGATTGCCGGCTGCATCGCCGGTTTGCTGACCATCATTTTCACCCTGGCCCTGCAGCTCAAGCAGGAAGAGCAGCACTACCTCTTTGCCGCCGAGCGCGCCGCCGTGCTGGCAGAGGTAAACCACCACGTGCGCAATGCCATTTTCCCGCTGTGCGTGGCCGTCAACCGCTCCGGCGATCCCGATGCCTCGCGCCTGGTCACTGAGTGCGTAGAGCGCATAAACATGGCTCTCCGCGATGCTTCGGTGGACGCTACGGTGGGCCGCTACTCCCGTACCCGCCCCGAAGGTAGCATTCAGAAGCAGAAGGCCGCTGCCTAGTTCGCCCGGAAAGGGATCTTCACCTAGACACGAATCCCCTCCAGGGACCCTGGTTAGCAAGTGAGGGGAATTGGAAACCCGTTTACCGCTTGCGCTTTTGCCGGCTCGCGTTGGCAGCATTCGCGGCTTCGGCGGCAGCCTTCAATTCCCGGTTAGCGTCAGCCAATAGCTGCCTTGCCTTCTCCGCGTGTCCCTGCATGTCGCCTTTGTTGGCCACTTGAGCTTTTTCGATGTATTTATTGGCTTCTGCAACGAGCCGCTGGGCCTGGGCCAGATTGGGATGCACTTTCGGGTTAATATCCAGCACTGGCTCCTGCGCCAACGTGATACCGCAGAACAGCATCATGGTTAGAACCGCTGTGCACACGCGCACTTTATTGGTCATTCTGCCTCCTCGTCGAGGTCTCACGGCCAATTCGCGTAAGAGTCTATCATCCGGCGTCTGTTCGTCTGCAAATAATCCCCCTCGCAAGCGATAGGTAAGCTCGGCTTTCCCGATACCTTCAGCGGATGGGGAGAATGTCCCACCTAGTCTTTTAGAGCGCTTAATGCCTTTTTTTGGCTTTCATCTCCTCGATCCGTGCCTTCACGATTTTTTTGACGAGCGCGGCCGGCAACGGCTTGTCCGTGGGGAACTGAATAGTTCCCTTGGAAATGGTGTAGTCCTTCAGTTCGCTCTTGAACTTCTCAATAACGGAAGCCGTGGGGAACAAACTGCAGTGTTTAGCAAATGCAGCGAACCACACCAGCACTCCGTTGTGCCGGAATGCGGGAATTCCATAGCTGATGGCCTCGGTAGCCTCCCGCGGCGCTGCGCCCCGAATCGCTGCGCGTAGCTTTTGTAACGTGCTGCGAGCAGGCTCGGGGGTGCCCGCAAGATATTCATCAACAGTTTTCGGAACGGCGCGCCTCCCCGCTGTGGAAGCGCGATTACTGGATTTCGCCTTCTTCGATATTCCCCCTGTGCTATCGTTTCGCATTATGTTCCGCAAAATTGGCTACATTTTCCTGGTAATTGCGCTCCTGGTGTGCCCGGTTCTCGCCAAAGAAAAATACCAGAAGCCGGGGCCGGTCAAGCTCGATCATGGTGGCGAAAAATGGGCGGAAAAGACGCTCAAGAAGATGTCGCTCGAGGAGAAGGTCGGACAGATTTTCATGGTATGGGCGCGGGCCAAGTTCCTGAACCTGAACGGCCCGGAGTACCAGCAGTATCACCAGATCTTGCAAAAATACCACGTTGGAGGCTTTGCGCTGACCGTCCCGGCTGAAGGCGCGTTCGTCTATTACAACCAGCCCTATGAAGCGGCCATGCTGGTGAACCAGTTGCAGCGCGAATCCAGGCTGCCGCTGATTTTTGCCGCCGATTTCGAGCGCGGGGTCTCCATGCGCCTGCAGGGCAGCACGGTGTTCCCGCACGCCATGGCATTTGGCGCCACCGACAACGCCGATTATGCCAGGAAATTCGGCGAGATCACGGCCCAGGAGGCGCGCGCCGTGGGCGTGGAGTGGAACTTCTTTCCCGACGCCGATGTCAACTCCAACCCCGCCAACCCCATCATTAACACGCGTTCTTTCGGCGAGGACCCGCAGGAAGTAGGCAAGCTGGCCGCAGCTTACATCCAGGGCGCCAAGGCCAACGGCATGCTTAGCACCGCCAAACACTTCCCCGGGCACGGCGATACGGCCACGGACTCGCACCTGGGGTTGGCCAAGGTGACCGGCGACCGGCAGCGGCTGAACTCGGTGGAGTTGCCGCCGTTCGAGGCTGTCATCAAGGCAGGCGTGGACGCAGTCATGGTGGCGCATGTGACCGTGCCCGGGCTGGAGCCGGATCCTAACCGCGTAGCCACCACCTCCCCGGCGATCGTAACCGGGCTGCTCAAGCAGCAATTGGGCTTCAAGGGCCTGGTGATCACCGACGCGCTGGACATGGGCGGGCTGACTCGCCTTTACCAGAACGACATCGGACGGGCGGCCGTAGAGGCGTTTAAGGCAGGAAATGACATGCTGCTCATCCCCGCCGACCTGGACGCCTCCTACCAGGCCATGCTCAAGGCAGTGCAGAACGGGGAAATCCCCCAGTCGCGGGTGAACGAGTCGGTGCTCAAGATCCTGAAAGCCAAGGCCTCGGTAGGCCTGAACAAGGCCCGGCTGGTGGATATTGACCAGCTGGGCAAGGTCATCGGCAAGCCGGAGAACCTGGCTTTCGGGCAGCAAGCGGCTGACCAGGCGGTCACCCTGGTGCGGGACAACGGCCGGGTACTGCCACTGCAGTCTTTGCCGCCCCAGGGAACCGGCGGGCCCGCGCTTCCGTATCAACCAGCAGTGGAGGTCACAAACCGGTTGGTGGTCGTGGTGTTTTGCGACGACCTGCGCATGGACCCGGGGCACGAGTTCGTGCGCCAAATTCGCCAGCGGCGGCCGGACGCCAACATCCTCTATGTGGACTCGCGCACGGCGGCCGGTGTCACCGATCAGGTGCTTTCGGCAGTGCGGGACGCGGAAAAGATCGTGGCCGCGGTCTACGAGATTCCGACTGCCGGGAAGGCGGTGCAGGTGGCGGGACAATTGGAGAACACGGTCAGTCTGAACGACGCGCGCGGAGAACTGCTGGGCAGGATTTTGCAAACCGCGGGCCCCAAGACCATGGTAATTGCGGTGGGCAATCCCTATGTGGCCGCCGACTTCCCCCAGGTGGAGAACTACATGTGTACCTTTTCCAATGCCAGTGTCAGTGAGAACAGCGCAGTGAAAGCGCTGTTTGGCGAAATTCCAGTGCGGGGACATTTGCCAGTCACCATTCCCCAGGTGGCGCAGCGCGGAGCGGGTCTGGAAAAGGCGGCGGCGGTGGTGGCGATAACAGGAGGCAGTCATGTGGCGGCAACTCATAGGTAAGACAGCGTGGGTGGCGGCTGCGGCAATGGTGGTTGTGCTGGCTGCCTGCAGCGTAAATGTTGACGACAAGGGCGAAAACAAGAACGTGGATATTCGCACGCCCCTAGGAGCGCTGAAGGTACGCACGAATCCCACGCCGGCCCAGATCGGGCTCAGTGTCTACCCCGGCGCCAAGCAGAAGGTCGAGGGCGACGACCGAAATGCCGCCAACGTAAACATCTCCAGTTCCATGTTCGGAGTGAAGGTTCTGGTAATCGCCTACCACACCCAGGATCCTCCCGATAAGGTCATCTCCTACTATAAGAAAGACCTACGGAAGTATGGCAACGTGCTGGAATGCAAGGGACACGGCCACGAGGATAATGACCTTGAGCTGGGCCATGATTCCGACCATAAGCCCAAGCCCCTGACCTGCAGCGACGGCAAAGGCGACAGCAAGGGCGTGGAACTCAAAGCCGGCATGAGTGATAACTTCCACCTGGTGGCGGTGGATCCCAAGGACAACGGGAGCGACTTCGCTATTGTGTACGTGGCGACGCGGGGCGAATCGGAGCCGATGTAGATGACGCTAAGAGTTTTCTTCAGGCTGGGGTACTGCGTCCGGACGGTCGAGGAAAAAGGTTACAACCTCCTCGAACACCTGCTTTCCTACGTTAACCGCGCGATGTACGCGATCTGAAGGCTCCGACCAGTCAACTTCGCCAACGGTGATCTTCCAGGGCAGAGTTTCTCCGCCATCCCGGAACTCAATTTTCAACAGGTCGCCACTCAGAACCACGGTCACGCGATGAAAAGGGTCGCGATGCCAGGGTGTAGCCTCCCCGGGCGCCAGCCGTTGCCGCCGCACCAGGTAATTCCCGCGATGGTGCAGCACCTCCTGATTGGCCGCGACTTTCACGACTCATTTGCCTCCGCAGCAGCATGCAACAGAACCGTGACACCAGCATAGTTGCTTTGTCAAATCATGTAGCGCGGCGGGCGGATGCCTTCGTCCCGCAGGTAAATCTCCGCCTGTCCGCGGTGATGTGCCACGTGAATGTACATGGCCAGCAGAATGTCGCGTCCCGGCATATGGCCATCGGGAGAATCGTGTGCTGCCTGGAGCTGCTTTTCCGTCAGCTTTGGAATTACATCGGAGCAGTAATCGAACGACGCAGTGAGGAAATTTATGATCGCATCTTTGTCGGTGGGTGAAGGTGATTTGGGCGGAGCTGAATCCTTGAGGCCGGCGCAAAACTGGTAATTCGTGCTGGCGATGTGCACCATCAACTGGCCAAAATCCATAGATTCGGGATGGGGACGAAAGTTGTAGTGGTCCGCCGGCATGGTTTGGGCGACCGCTATGGACAATTTGCTTAGCGCGCCAAAGTGCCTCGCATACTCGCCCGAGGAGGGCAATGAAGAGGTCGTGCCGAGGGCGACAAATAACGACCCTAAAGCAAGAACGGCAAACGCAGGTCGAAACATCGGGATTCTTCTCCTGGTTTTGGTCTAGGCGAACTTGTGTGCCTCAGTAGACGGCACGAATTCGAAAAAGTTACCCGCATCTGACGGCAATCTTCTGATTCCAGGGTTGCCGTAGTGTGGTTCGATTGACGAAAGCGCGGTGTTGCATTGAACTTTCCACGGCTCGTGGCTCCTGGGTCCTGCTTTGTTGCATCCCCCTCTGTGCGGCTGTTAGCTTGGAAATGATGGAGCACGCATGCCACAGGTGCGGGAAAGCGGTGGAAGACGGAGTCCCCTTCTGCCCGCAATGCGGCGCGCCGCAAATCAGGGTAATGATGGCGGCACAGTCGGCGCCTGGCCATTCATCCTCCATGGCGCTAGGGGGGCGGCCAGAAGAACCGGCGGATTTGGCGGGCGTGCAACCGGCGGGGCCGTCGCGGGCCTGGCGGGCCGCCAACCTTGCCGCTGGACTGGGGGCCCTGGTGGCTCTGCTGGTTGCGGTTCTGACAGGCGTGCCGCAATTGGCATTTTTCCTCTGGATGCTGGGTGGCGGCATGCTGGCGGTAGTGATTTACCGTCGTCGGCAGCACCTCGGCTTCATGAGCGCCGGCATGGGAGCGCGCCTGGGGGCGATGGCGGGCCTGATGGGGTTTGTCATCTTCGGCCTGCTTTCCCTGGTGCAGATGCTGGCCATGCGGGGCACGGGACAACTCCGGACAGCGCTGGGGGAGGCATTAAAAAATTCAGCAGCGCACAGTGGCAATCCCGAGGCCCAGCAGATGGTGCAGCAGTTCCTGACGCCGGACGGTATGCGCTTGCTGCTGGCCTTGGGAATCGTGCTCATGCTGGTGCTGTTTGTGGCCCTCTCCAGCCTGGGCGGGGCGATTGCGGCGACGGTTGTGGGCAAGCGAGAGACGCGGACCTTGTAATGCCTACCTAATGCCTACCGTAGCGCCGCCGTCCCGGGGCTGTCGTGTGAGCGTCCCGCTCACACGCGAGGGCAAGATGCGCTGGCGACAGCCGGCAAGATGCCGGCGCTACCGATTTACCTCGTCCTTGTGCTCCGCATATTCCACCGCGTATCATGCCGCTTCAATGACTGCACAACCTTTACCCCGCCCGCCCAAACTGCGCCAGAAGGCGCAACTGATGTCTGCCTCCGAAATTGAGCGCACCCTTATACGTCTGGCTCACGAAATCGTAGAGAAGAACAATGGGGTGGAGGATTTGGCGCTGGTCGGCATCCGCCGCCGCGGCGTGCCCTTGGCCGAGCGCCTGGGCAAGCTCATCGGACGGATCGAAGACAAACCTGTGCCCGTGGGCAGCCTCGACATCACCCTCTATCGCGACGACCTCTCCACCATTGACCACAAGCCGGTAGTGCAGGAGAAAGACCTGGAGTTCGCGGTCACGGGCAAGCACGTGGTGCTGGTGGACGATGTGCTCTACACCGGGCGCACCACACGTGCCGCCATGGACGCGCTGTTCGTGCACGGACGCCCGCGCCGGGTCCAGCTTTGCGTCCTGATTGATCGCGGCCATCGCGAACTGCCCATCGAGGCCACCTACGTGGGACGCATGGTGCAGACCACCGACAACGAGATCATCGAGGTCAAGCTGAAAGAAGTGGACAACGCCGAGAAGGTGTTGCTGGTGGAAAGGGAGAGCTGATGGCGGTGGTCGCCCAGGGCCGCGGGTCGCTGGGCATGAGTACGTTCACACGCGGGTCCCTGCTGGACATCGAACATCTGCAGGCGGAAGAAATCACTGGCCTGCTGCGGTTAGCGCGACGCATGCAGCGGGGCCGGCCGCGGCCTCTACTGCGCGGCAAAACCGTTGGCCTGGTCTTCTATGAGGCTTCCACCCGCACGCGCACATCTTTTGAGATGGCGGCCAAGAGGCTGGGCGCCATCACCCTCCTGGTGCACGCCAGCGGCTCCAGCATCGAAAAAGGCGAGTCCTTGCTGGATACGGGCTACACACTGCGGGCAGTAGGTTGCGACGCCCTGGTCTTCCGCCATCCCAACGCTGGCGCTCCCCACCTAATTGCCTCCCATCTTGACGTCCCTGTGATCAACGCCGGCGACGGCATGCACGAGCACCCCTCGCAGGCGCTGCTCGACGCTTATACCATCCTGCAGCACATGAAGGACCTGCGCGGCAAGCGCATGGCCATTGTGGGCGACATCTACCACAGCCGGGTGGCGCGCTCTAACATCCACCTGCTGAGCAAATTCGGAGTGCAACTCACGTTATGCGGCCCGCCGGAATTTGTGCCCGAAATCGCAGCCACGCTGGCAAAGGGCCTGCATATCAGCCGGCATCTGGAAGAGGCTATTCGCGGAGCCGATGTGATCATGCTGCTGCGGGTGCAGAAAGAGCGCCTGGCGGAGATGCAGTTCGATGTGGGCGAGTATATCGCCAAGTATCAGCTGACCCTGGCGCGAATGCGTCTGGCCAAGCCCGGTGCCTTGGTGATGCACCCGGGACCCATCATCCGCGGCATGGAACTTAGCAGCGCAGTAGCCGACTCGTCCCAAGCGGTGATCCGGGAAGAGGTGCGCAATGGCGTGGTGGTGCGGATGGCCATCCTGGCGCGGGCTCTGGGGAACACAAAATGATCAACGCAGAGGCTCGCGGTTTGAGTGGAAAGCTTTGATCGCCGTCATGCTGAGGGTCTTCAGGCCTAAGCCTGCCCTGAGATTGTAGAAGGACATTTCGCATGCAGAAGCTGAGTCTTTCGACGGTACCCGCGAATCCATCGCCACTGAAGCGCTCAGGACGACGCCTGCCAAAAGCGGCTTTTGACCGTCGGCTGTTGGTCGACCTTGATTTGGGATTAGGAATTAACTAAGTGGCGAAAGGAAATGACAAACCGGGCTCGCTGCTCATCCGCGGCGGGCGGGTGATTGATCCGGCGGCGCGGCTGGATGCTGAGCTCGATGTGTTGCTCCGTGAGGGGCGAGTGGCCGAGGTGGCGCCGCCGAAGAAGATTCGCGCCTCCGCCGACAAAACTTTCGACGCACGCGGTCTCATTGTGGCTCCAGGATTCATTGATCTGCATGTCCACTTGCGTGAGCCCGGCCAAGCGTACAAGGAGACCATTGCCAGCGGTACAGCGGCAGCGGCTGTGGGTGGCTTCACCTCCGTTTGTGCCATGCCCAACACCGTGCCGGTGAACGATTCCTCGGAAATCACCGCCTGGATGCAGCAGCCGGAGCGCGGCGCGGTGGTGAATGTTTTTCCCATCGCCGCAGCCACCCGCGGCAGCCTGGGCGAACAACTTGCGGATTTTCGCGCCCTGCAGCGTGCTGGGGCGGTGGCGTTCACTGATGATGGCAAGCCGGTCCTCAACCCTGGAGTCATGCAGGAAGCGCTGCGGCTCTCCGCCGAGCTGCATGTTCCAGTGATCCAGCACGCCGAAGATACGCGCCATACAGCCGGCTGCTCCATGCACGACGGACCCACGGCGTTTCGCCTGGGGCTGCGCGGAATGACCGCAGAGGCCGAGGCCAGCGTGATCGAGCGCGATGTGCAGGTGGCCCAGACCACCGGCGGACACTATCACATAGCCCATCTCTCCACCGCGGAAGCCCTCAAGGTGGTGCGCCGAGGCAAGCGCGCGCGGGTGCAGGTAACCTGTGAGGCCACTCCTCACCACTTTGCGCTCACCGATGAGGACGTCGGCGAGTACAACACCAACTTCAAAATGAACCCGCCGCTGCGCTCGGCGGCTGACCGGGAAGCCCTGCAAGTGGCGTTGGCGGATGGCACGCTTGATGCGATTGCTACCGATCACGCGCCCCACGCTCTCCACGAGAAGCAAGTGGAGTTCGAGCGCGCTGCCTTCGGCATTATTGGGCTGGAAACCGCCCTCGGCCTGGCCATCACCCGGCTGCACCGCGGATGCGGTGTGCCGCTAAGCCGCATCGTAGGGCTGTTCTCCAGCGGCCCGGCCCGCGTGATCGGGCTGAAATCGCGCGGCAGCCTGCAGCGCGGGTATCATGCCGATGTAACCATCTTCGATCCCAAGGCGCGCTGGACCTTCGACTTGCGCAAGTCACGTTCCCTGGCGCGCAACAGCCCATTCGACGGCTGGCAGCTTACAGGGCGGGTGGTGGCTACGCTTGTGGGCGGGAAGATGGTCTACCCGCTCAGCTGACTATCACAGCATTTATCAATTAGCACTGGTATTTAGTCACGGGTAGCTGCTATTGAGTGGTTGGTAATTGCCACTGCGGCGCTAACTACCAAACCAGCTACTAACAGATTGCAATATCCCTCCACAGAAGTCTTGAGTTCCACCCACATACAAATTTCGACCTTCAAGTGACGGCTTCACAGGCCAAATGGTAATGATTAGTGGTGAATGGCTGGTTTTTTCTTTTCCGACAAGCTGTGGAAAAGCTTGTGGATTCGCAGCCGCCACACCCTGCAGAGCACTTGAATTCATCAACTTACCCGGATTGCCGCACTCCTGGAGCACGGCCTAAGGCTTGTAGATGCAACACCTTAGGCCAAAGCAAAGAATTGGCACTCGGTGCCGGCAAGAGCTAGAAATTTTCAGGCAACCTGGCAGTTTTGCACAGTTTTGGAATAACCATAACCGCCGCGGAGGCAGAGGAACGCAAAGGAGATGAATCCAAACTCCGGTAGCTCACTTCCGTCAAGCCTGGAAGCTTAGCTTCCTGCAGGTTCCACATCGAAGAATTGAAATGACTTTTCGGCGTCCTTTAGCGTCCTCTGCGGTTTTCATTCTGTAGCGCGGGATTCGAAGCGCGTGCTGCGCTTGATAAAGGCCAAATCCACCTTCCCCGTGGGCCCGTTGCGTTGCTTAGCAATAATCAGTTCGGCCACGCCGTCGAGATCGGGGTCGTCCGGCTTGTAGACCTCCTCGCGAAAGATGAAGGCCACCACGTCGGCATCCTGTTCAATGGAGCCGGACTCGCGCAGGTCGGCGAGCTGTGGCCGGTGGTCCCCGCCTCGGCTTTCCGGAGCGCGGCTGAGCTGGGAAAGCGCGATCACGGGAACGCGCAGCTCCTTGGCCAGGCCTTTCAGGCCGCGGGAGATAGCGGAAACTTCCTGGGTGCGGTTTTCGAAGCGACGCCCGCCCAGGCCGCTGCCTGACATGAGCTGCAGATAATCCACGATAAGGAGATCCAGCCGGCCTTGCGACTGCTGCAGGCGGCGCGCCTTGGCCCGCATTTCTGAAAGCGAGATGCCGGGCGTATCGTCGATGTAGATGGGCGCTTCGCTCAGCTCACCCAGCGCGGTCACCAGCTTGGAGTAGTCTTCGCGGCCCAGAAACCCGGTGCGCATCTTGTGCGAGTCCACCCGGGCATGGGAGCAGAGCAGGCGCAGCAGCAGGGACTCGCGCGACATTTCCAGCGAAAACATGCCCACCACCTTCTTGTCACGCACGGCCGCGTTCTCGGCAATATTCATGGCGAAGGCGGTCTTGCCCATGGAAGGACGGGCGGCCACGATGATCAGGTCAGAAGGCTGCAGCCCGCTGGTCATGTTGTCGAAGTCAACAAAGTGGGTTTCGAGGCCCGTGATGCGCTGCCCGCGCTCATAAAGTGCATCAAGCGAGCCGAAGGATTCCTTGACGATTTCGCGGATGTCGAGGAAGCCGCGGCCAATGCGGTTCTCGGAAAGCTGGAAGATGGCGGCTTCGGCCGCATCGAGAATTTCTTCCGCCGGGTCGGACTGTTCGGCGGCGCGCGCGATGGCGGTATTGGCGGCGTGAATCAAGCCGCGCAGCAGAGCCTTGTCGCGCACAATTTTGACATAGTGCTCGATGTTGGGTCGCCGGGGCAGCCCGTCGGTAAGCGAGGTCAGGTAAGCCACGCCGCCTACGGCTTCCACCTCGCGGCGACGCGCCAGCTCTTCGGTGAGGGTGACTGTATCGATGGGCCGGGAGGTTTCGGCCAGATCCACCATGCGGGAGTAAATGCGTCGGTGGGAGTCAAGTGCGAAGTCGTCGGCCCGCAGGTGCTCGGCCGCCTGGTTGTACGCAAAGTTGTCCAGCAGGATGGCGCCTAGAATGGAGCGTTCGGCGTCTACGCTCGCGGGCAACGTGCTTTCCAGGGGATAATCAGTGGTCGCCATGACGGGGAGTCGGCTCGAAGAATGTAGCGCGGAACGTGGCTGTGGGGTAATGTGAATTGCGAATGCGAAATTCGGAAATCGCGGATGAAATCAGCCAGTCCATGGCTTGACTCTCGCAAGAGAAAATTATGGGGCGAAACAAAAGCGAAGTCAATGCTTGATGTTGCACGCTTTAGCTCCTAGAGTAGGCGAGCTTAACATCTGTCATGCTGAGCGAAGCGGAACCGGGCAGCGGCGAGGCGGGTCGAAGCACCTTGCGTTTTCTTTTCGATGCTATTCTCGACCAGGAGCCCAAACCTTGCGCTCTCTTGTGTTCAAGCTTTTCAGCTGCGCACTCTCTCTAAGTTGCTTTGCCATTACACAAAACATCCCGCCGGCTACCCACACGCAGGTGGTCGTGCTGGGCACGGGCACGCCGGAACCGTATCCTGACCGCTCCGGGCCCGCGGTGGCCATAGTGGTTAACGGTGCGGCTTACCTGGTGGATTGCGGGCCGGGAGTGGTGCGGCGCGCCGAGGCGGCCGAGCAGAACGGCATCAAGGCGCTGGACGTCAAAAACCTGAAGATCGTCTTCATCACGCACCTTCACAGCGATCACACGCTGGGCTATCCCGACTTGATCTTCACCCCCTGGGTGCTGCATCGCAAAGTTCCGTTACAGGCTTACGGACCGCGCGGCCTGCGCCACATGACGGGCCACATACTTAGGGCATGGCAGGAAGATATCCACGTGCGCACCACGGGGCTGGAAGAAGCGGACCGAACCGGCTACCAGGTGGAAGTTCATGAAATCTCGCCCGGCGTCGTTTATCAGGACCAGAATGTGAAGGTGACTGCATTCCCGGTGAAACACGGTTCCTGGAAGCAGGCCTTTGGCTACCGTTTCGATACGGCGGACCGCAGCATCGTACTCTCCGGCGATACGGCACCGACCGACACAGTGGTGACCGCCTGCAATGGCTGCGATGTCCTCCTGCACGAGGTCTACAACATCAATGGCGCGGAGATGCGTGAAGAGCACTGGAAGGAGTATTTTGCCGCCTTCCATACCTCGCCACAGCAATTGGGGGAAATTGCCACGCGGGCGCATCCCAAGCTGCTGGTCCTCTATCACCAGGTGCTGGAACATTTGCCGGAACAGGACCTGGTGGAGCAGCTAGGGCGGTACTACAAGGGCAAGTTCATTTCCGCACACGACCTCGGCGTGTATTAGCTCGCGAGTACCAACGCATGGTGCCCGGCCGGGCAGCTATGCCGCAAGATCGAGTTCGTACTCTCGGCGATACCGGTTCCCGTGCACGTCGGACAGTGCCCGGTGCCGAGGCATTTCTCGCAGGCCGCCTGATGTCGCTTCAACATCTCCGGAATGCCGGCGTCGAGAAATTCGCCTAGTCCGGTACATGGCAAACTGAACACTTGTCGTTTCCTTCGGGAAGCTCGGAAAAAATTCGGATGAATCGCAATCCGGGCACTGAGGCATCGCGCACCTTCCAGGTTTGCTGCATGCACTCGCTAAGTTGGCGCCCATGTTTCCACCAGAGAAAACCACTGCGCGTGATCCACATCACCGACACTTGGCAGTCGGATGCGGAATTGTGGAAATTTCCGCAGGCGTCCACAACAAAAGGAACATACGCACAGGTTCTGCACAATGCAGCAGGGTTTTGCTATTGCGGCGCGTGTGAGGCTCAGGCAAAGTGCCAGCAATGCAGACGTGAGATGTCCTGAGCGTTGAGCCAGAGCGTCGCAGAAAGCCAGCGGTTCCCGGCGGTTCCACGAGGGTTGAATTGCCGGAGGGTTCATTTTGGACCCGGGCGTTGCGGCTCCTGAAGTCCTGGAAACGGGACTGGACGGCTGGCAGAG
>DATFDP010000046.1:0-10939 GCA_035252015.1 Terriglobales bacterium | reverse complement strand
AGGCGCACTCGCACACAATTTCCACCCCCTCCACCTGTTCGGCGGCGTTGCGCACGCCTTTGCGGATCAGAGGCTCGTCATCGGCAATTAACACTCGCAGTTTGCTCATGCGCTGCTGCTTCTATAGACGTCGCTTCCGCCCGGAACGGTAGCACGATCAGCGACTCGGTGCCGCCTTCGGGCAACGCTCGCAATTCCAGGCAGTGCCGGTCAGGATACATTCGTGCCAGGCGTTCGCGTGTAGACGAGAGTCCCACCCCGCCGCGTGAGCTCCCCGCCCGCACTCCGCTTCCGTTGTCCGCCACCGTGAGCCTCAGGGTTTCGCCTTCCACACGGCTACGGACGCGGATCACGCTTCCCCGCCGCGCTTGTTGCAGGCCATGCACAATCGCGTTTTCCACCAGCGGCTGCAGCACAAAGGGAGGCACCAGCGCGGCTTGGCTCTCCGCGGCTATCTCAAACACCACCGCCAGGCGATCGCCGAACCTCATCTGCTCCACCGCGACGTAATTCCTTGTCAGCTCGATTTCGCAAGCCAGGGATATCTCCGGCTTTGCGCCCAGCCGCAGCGCGGCCCGCAGCACGTCGCCCAGCCGCGCCAGCATTCGGCTTGCTGTCCGCGGGTCTTCCTGGATGAGCACCGAGATGTTCTGCAGGGAATTGAACAGGAAATGAGGGTTCAATCGTGCCCGTAAGGTTTCCAGCTCCGCGCGATGCAGGTCGCCTTCCAGCCGTGCTTTCTCCAAGGCCAGCTCTGCCGTTTCCCGCTCCCGCTGCCGCAATTCGATGAGCTTCCGCACCACGTATGCGGCCGCCACCGTACAAGCGTAAATCAGAGCCTGGAACCCGAATTCACCGAACGGCGGTCTCCACCAGGAAAATGGCAGAACAAGCGGTTTATGGAACAGCAGCTCGGCAGCCAAAACCAGTGCCAGGGAAATCTCGGTGGCGACATAAGAAAGCGGCACGCCGGCCGCAGCCAGGATGGCCAGCCGTTTCGCCCGCCGCGGCCGGTCCAGAGAATAGCGGCGCTCCAGGCGAAACACAGCGGGACCCAGCACCACCCAGGGATAGAAGCAGCTCAGCCATTCCACGAAGTCGCGCGCAAGGTCTAAACCGTGCTGCGGCGCCGGATCGAGCAGGTAGTGGCGGGCGTAGGCCAGTAGACCGACCACCGTCCAAGCCGCTGCAAAGAGCAGCAGTCCGGGGTAGCCGGCTGTTGTCCCCGTTTTGTTCAGCTTGGCGCGCAAATTCGGCTCCCGGCTCGCGACATCACCCCTACGCCGCAGTATGGTCGCACAGCAAGCCCGGCGGCAAGCGCGGGCTGGCGAACGCATCGTTTTCGCTGGCCAACCGCATTCGTCCCGGCGTGTGATGGCCTTTAGTTCAGATTTCCAAGCCATCCAGTGTGTTGGCCACGCCATTCAGGCAGTTGGCCAAATCCCCCGAACCGTTCATCCGCCTTTGATTGGCGGCTTTTCGAGACCGCAACACACTCGCCTGTGAAGTCGCAAGGTCGGCTTCGAGGTGAGTGTCGTGACGCGATGCCTGTTTTTCTTGCTGCTTGTCTGCCTTCTGCTTCAGTTGTCAAACACTTCCGCCGCGCAAGCCTCCGCGGAAGCGGGTCGTGAGATCACCCGGGCGGCCCTCGAGCTCCCCATAAGCTCGAAATTTCAACCCGATTTTCCCGCTCGGACTGCTGCCAAGCCGACGGAACCCGGCCCGCAAGGCGAAATGCACTTCCAGCTGTCGGCGGGATATCTGCTGCTGGTCCGCGGCCGCATCGGGCAAATCAATGGGCTCAGGTTTGTGCTCGACACCGGAACCACCTATACGATTATTGACCGCAAAATCGCAAACCGGCTGCGGCTCGTGCGCCGGCCGTCGCAGGTGCTTAACCTGGATCGCGCGGTTCGCGTGCAACGGGCCGACCTGCCCGAGCTGCAGTTCGGTCCCATCCACCTGCACAATTTTCCGGTCATAATCGCTGATCTCGGCTATTTCGCCTCCTACGCTACGCATGTAGATGCCGTGATTGGTTTGGATATCCTGCGCCGCAGCAACTTTACTGTGGACTACGGCGCTAGGACGGTGTCCTTCGGCGGAATCTCGCACGGTGCTTTCGACGTTCCTCTGAGGGCAGATCCGGTCTGCCTGACTGTGCCGGTAGAAATCGGTGGCCGTTCCTTTCGCCTGCTGCTAGATACGGGCGCACAGGCGCTCGTTTTGTATGAGGCACCAACCCGCAGCCGTCTGCCGGCGCTCAGAATTAATGGCGAGGCCTATGGCCTTAGCCTTGAAGGAAGGCTCCCCTCAAAAATTGTGTCTTTGCCAGCCACTTATCTCGGCCCAACCAACATAGAGCGCACCGCATTCCTGGTAAATGGCCCAGACAAGAACGCTCTGGCCGGAGTGGACGGATATCTCGGCATCGCGGCCCTCAAGGCCCGCCGGGTCACCTTCGACTTCCGGAACAATACCCTCAATTGGGAGCGATGATCAGGCAATCCCGCACAGCATACAGCACGCCGGGCGTTCTGACTCGTCGGGGTCAGCGCGCACAATCTTGGGTCCCTTCTTCCACCACATTCGCTTTTCAATACAAATCGCGACCAAAGCCCCCAGGACCTAATGTGCAAACAACTGCACATAGCGTTCCAATTCTGTAAATGTGCAAAAAACATATAGACATCTCACAGAGCATGGCGGTAAGGTACACCTTCGTTCCGTTGCTGTTTCGGAAATAGGCTCATTCACCAGGTTCTAATCTCTTACCAGCATCTTCGGCGTCCCCTGTTTCGGAGCACTGAAATGATTTCCACGGAAGCTCTCTCCCGGCTCTTGCTAACGCTCTACAGCGCGCCCGCCTCGCCGCAACTTTGGCCGAACTTTCTGGAACAGTTTGTGGAGGTCCTTGGAATTTCCGGAGCTGGCATTGTCTGTCAGGACAAGAAGCGGGTAAAGTATGGGTACAGCGCAACCACACGTGTGGATCCGGAGCTCTTGCGTGCATACCACACGTATTACGGGAAACTGGATCCCCAGATTCCTCCCATTGCTCAAATTGTTCCGGGACAAATTTCGTTGGGACACGAACTATGCGATCCCGAGAAATTTCGCCGAACCGAATACTTCAACGATTTTGTTGCCAAGTATGACATCAGCCTTTATTGTGCGCTTCCAACCAGTAAGACAACCGAAAGTGTGGAGGCAGTGACGTTCTACACAGGCTTCCACGATGAAACACCCGGCAAAGGCACGCTTGAATTAATTAGATTAATGACTCCTCATCTGCAGACTGCGCTCCATCTGCGGCGCAGGATGATAGACCTGCGGGCCCAAAGCTCGTCGTTAGAATCTGCTATGGATCTGATGGAGTATGGAATAATGTTTCTGGATTCAGGACGGAACGTGCTCTGGATGAACCGCAGCGCTGAAAGTCTCTTGCGGCGAGCCGATGGATTGTCTTGTCGGGGTGGATGTCTTCATGTCTCATTCAGAATTGAGTTCGAACGATTGCGTTCGCTGATCGAGTCGAGTGCAGGGACAGCGAACGGAAAAGGCGCGGGTTCTGGCGGGTCAATGCTGGTTTCGCGAGAAAGCGCGCGTCCTCTCACCGTGACCGTCGCCCCGTTAACGAATGTCGAAGGCCGCGGTATATCGGGAGCCGCAGCCGTGCTTTTTGTATACGACCCGGAACTGCAGGTAAAGCCACCGCTGGATCTACTGCAGCAGGGATATGGGTTGACAAAGGCGGAAGCCCGATTGGCGCTGGTTCTGGTGGAAGGACATTCCCTCAAGGACGCGGCCGAAAAGTGCAGTGTCACCCACAATACCGTACGGTCACAGCTGAAGAGCATCTTTACAAAAACTGGGGTGCGGCACCAGGGGGAACTGATCCGATTGCTGCTTCGCAGTCATCTCTCCAGCTCCGCTTCCTGAGGCCCGCTGTACCCTTTTTGCAAACACCTTGTAGCAACTCGGCTTGTGAGCCCCTGCCTGGCTTATCGCGACCCCTTCATCCATTTGGGGGATGACAAAGCGCGATCCACTCTGCAAAGCTCCGCGCATAAGAGGTGCTCCATGAATAGAACAATCGTTGATCCCTGCAAGATGACGGTTAACAGTTCTCGTGCCCAATTGTTTTCAAGAGTGATACGAAACATTGCCCTGCCCCTTTGCCTGGCCCTGTGCATCCTGGGGTTGAGTCCTATCGCAAGCGCTCAGGGACCCCGTATCATCACCTTCGACGCCCCGGGCGCAGACACGAAGCCAGGAGATTTTAACGGAACATACGCCATGAGCATCAACTCATGGGGCGCTGTCGCGGGGGCCTACCAGGATACAAACAATACGTTCCATGGCTTTCTGCGCAGTCCCAGAGGGGCCTTCACGACTTTCCAGGCTCCCGGCGCAGATACTTCTCCATTCAACGGGACCAGTCCCAGCACGATTAATGACCTGGGGATAATCGCGGGAAGCTACTACGACGCTAACGGCTTCAGCCACGGGTTCCTGCGTAGCCCGGACGGGAAGTTTACGAGCTTCGATGTTCCAGGCGTGGGCGGGTTCGGCACGACTCCCCTGGCGATGAATCTGGAGGGAGCAGTCGTAGGGTTCTACACGGACGCAAACTTTAATTTCCACGCTTTCCTCCGAAGTCCTGACGGCGCGTTTACCACCTGGGACGGTCCAGGAACTTGCCAGGACGGCCAGCCGAATGGTTGTTTCGGTTCGGGGGCGTCCAACATCAATTTTTTGGGGATAGCCTCAGGAGGCTACGAGGACAATAGCGGGAATTTTGTTCATCACGGGCTGGTGCGTAGCCCTGAGGGGAATTTGACCACGTACGATGTTCCCGCTGCGGGCACGGGCAGCTACCAGGGCACCGGCTGTCCCGGCTGTAAGACGGGCCTCAATCAGTGGGCGACGATTGCGGGCACCTACATTGATGCAAAAAGCGTGCAGCACGGCTATATACGCAGTCGTAACGGCAAGTTTACAACCTTCGATGCTCCCGGCGCGGGCACTGGCAGCGGCCAAGGAACGGGGTGCCCCTCCGATTGTCCCACGAGCATTAACGATCAGGGACAGATCACGGGAGTCTACATTGACGCGAATTTCGTCTTGCACGGTTATCTACGTAGCCCTGAAGGCAAGATCGTGACCGTAGATCCTGCCGGCTCGGTTTTTACATGGTCTTCAGGCCTAAACGACTTCGGCACGATTACGGGATACTACGCGGACGCAAACAACGTGTTCCACAGCTTTCTGAGAATCCCACACTGATAGCCGTAGCCGGCTGCGTCGCTCCAAGCGGGCCCCTGTTGCCTTGGCATGCAAAAGACGGATTTTGACAAGGAGATTGTTTATGAAGATCAAAACTCGGCTGATGGCCCTCCTGGCTATCGCCGCGTCAATCGCAGGTATAGCAGTTGCGACTCCCATCGTGGGCTTGAATTTTGCCAACATTCTTGCTTCTGGTGCGATCAACTCCGAAGTGTTCGTTCGTGCCAAAGTTGCCCTCCCGAAAACTGCGGATCAGCAACAGGAGGATGATGACTGGACCGCCAAGCTGCTCACCAGCGGCCCAACGGCCTTCATCGTCCAGGATGTTTCCTACTTCCCCGGCGGTCACACGGGTTGGCACTCCCACCCAGGCATTCTGCTCGTTACCGTGACAGAAGGATCCATTGAATGGTACAACTCAAATTGCGAAAAGACTGTTTACAACGTCGGCGATTCTCTCACCGAGAACACCGAAACTCACTATTTCCGCAATGTTGGATCCGCTAACGCCCGTGTGATGGTCACATATGTCCTCGCAAAGGGGCAGCCCAGACGAATTGATCAGCCGGCCCCGGCATGTGCGGCGAATCTCGGCCTCGACTGATCCGCAATTGGACGCGGACCCCGGCTGTCATTCCAAAGCAAAAGCCCCTTGCTCACGCAAGGGGCTTTTCCAGGGGACGTGCTGTTAGAAACTTACTGCTGCTGCTGGGGTTGCTGCGGCTGCGCCGGGGTGGCAGGAGCGGTCTGCTGCTGCTGCGTGCCGGTCACTGAGCTCAGCTGTTCCAGGTCGTTCTTCATCAGGCTTACTTCCACCCGTCCGCCGCTGATGCGCTTCGGCTTGCTGCCTTCGGCCGTGGTTGCGGCCACAGGAGCATTGCCCATGCCCAGCAGGTAGATGCGGTACACCGGAATGTCATGGTTCAGCACCAGGTAACGCACCACAGACTCCGCCATCTTCTGCGAGTTCTGGATGGCGTTCTGGCCGCGGCCCGAGGAGAAGCCCTGCACTTCGATGATGTAGCCGCGCTGGTTCGCCAGCGGGGTGGCCATCTCGTCCAGCGCTTCCTTGGCCCGCTTGCTCAGCACGCTCTGGCCGGGACGGAAACGGATCTCAGTCTGCGTGGTGGCCTTGTATTGGTCAATGTTGCTCACTACCTGCTCCACCGTGTTGATGTGAGTGGTAGCGGTGTTGGCCGTCTGCTGCGCCGCCTGCGCCCGGTTGCCGGCGTCAATGGCGTGCTGGTCAGCTTCGTTGGCCTTGTTGGTGGCGAGCTGGATGCCCTGCTGCGCGCGGGAGTCAGCGTCCTTGATGTCCTTGGCGTTCTGCGCCGTCAGATCGTCGAGTTCGTTCACCCGGTCGCGGATGGGCGAGAGCTGCCGCTGCACATACTTTTTGCGAGCGAAGGGGTTCAGTTTGCCCCAGAAGCCCTGCTTCTTGTCTACCACCAGCGGCTGATGGGCTGAGCTGCCCTGGGTCGCATTCGGGGGGTTGGTGCCCGTCTGCGCGTTCTGGTCGGATTGCATTGCCGGCTGGGTGCTCTGGCTGGCCGGCGCCTGGGTCTGCGTCGAAGACGGCTGCTGAGCTGCCGGCTGCGACTGGTCCGATGTGGTCGAGCTTTGCTGTGCCAGAACCGGGACCGAAAGAGCCGCGGCCAGCAACAGCGCCATCCATACACGATTCTTCATTGGAAATCCTCCGAGTTGGGGAGCTTCGGGGCTCCGCTCCTGTGCGCCTGCACTGCTTGAATTAATCCCGTCCCGAACCTGGGTTCCTTGCGAAGCGCTTTCTCGAGCGCCCCGCCAAAACCTGGGATGAAAGTCGTCCTTGCGGACGCGCTCACTGTGGTTGTAATCAACTTAAATGCCAAACTGCTGCCGCGAAGGCATTCCTAAGTACCTCAATTACAATAAATTGTAGCGCATTCTCCAGGGCGGCGGGCAACCCCGGGCCGGAAGCAGAGTAATTTTGATAGACCTGGTATAAAAACTGCCGAATTGCGCTGGATCGGAAAATCGGCTTTTCACACCTGAAAAACCGGCCAGCAACCCCGTCCAGGGGGACGATTTCAGGCGTTTCCGGGATAACGGACGAGAACTCCGGGCGTTCCTCCGCTCAGGCTCAGCTGCGGCGCTCCGCCTGCCGCCGCCGGCGGGGGAGCCATAGGCGCACCACGATGGTGATCAGCAGGCACACGCCCAGGCCGAAAGTCACAAAACCGCCGGTGAGGTGGTACCAGATGGCGATCAGCCAGAACACCGCCAGCACGATAACTGCTACCCAAAGTAACAATGTGCGCCCCGTAGCTGTTGGAATGTGAGTTGAGTAATCGTACCGCGCTGGCGCTGTTCCGGTAATAGCCCGGAGGTGCCAGCCGCGTCGAAGTGCTTGCAGAACTTGAGGATATCTGTGCGCCTCTGAAACGGGATCTCCCTGACCGCGGAAGCGCCCACCTTTAGCTGGGCCAATACGACCCACAAAATCGATCGGGCTTCAGCCCCGGCCTAGAGCGAGCGCAAAAACTGCAGCAGCGCTTCCTGGTCCTTGGGCTTCAGCTTGCCGAAGCGGCGCGTGACCTCCTCGGCTTCGCCGGCGTGGCGCAGAATGGCGTCGCGCAGGGTCAAGGTTTCGCCATCGTGCATCAGGCGGCTGCGCAGGCGCACGCCCCATAAGGGAGCGGTGCGGATTTTGAACCGTGCGCCGTGATATTCCTCCACCGAAAAGTTCTTCCATTTCGCCTGGTAGATCTTCGGCCCATAGTGTTCCTGCATGGGAACAACTATGCCGTCGCCGGTTCCCACATTATGCAGCAGGTAATCCGAGTAGGGATAGAAGGTTTTGCCACCCAAGGCCTCAGGCACCGTGAAAGCGCCGCCGTCTACTTTGCTGCCGGCAGGGGCGGTGGTCAGCGAAGGCACGTGGCAGGTAGCGCAACCGATTTTGCTGAACAGCTGTGAGCCACGCTGCGCTTCCGGCGTCGCCGACATCTGGGCGTCGCGCGCCGGCGCCTTGGTGGCGCGAATGAAGCGGGCAAAGTGGTCAAGGTCGTCCAGACCATCGGCGTCCGGCTTGTCGTTGGGCTCGGAGGCGGTGTTGCACAGCTTTGTGACCTCATCGGGAAAAAGGCGGGTGGTAATCCCCATCTCGTTCAGGTAGGCGTCACCGGAAAAAGAGAGCAGGCTGGCGTGCTGGTCCTTCCAGCCGAAACGGCCCACGCCGGTCTGGCCGGGCGCTTCCAGGACTGGAACATAAATCACCTGGCCACACATTTTGTGGTGACTCGCCTTACATTCCTTCTGGGCCAACTCGACCAGGGTCTGGTCGGCAACCGACTCCACAAATCCATCTCCCATGAGATTGAGGGCCACACGCAGAGTGCGGATGTTTTCCGTATCCGGCACCCGCTCCTGAATTTCGGTGGTGGGGAAGGCGGCGTTGGGGCAAATGGCGCGATCATTCACCAGCGTGCGCCCGGTAATGGTCACGGTACCGTCGGCGATAGGTATGCTGGCGTTTTCGAAACGGTGGTCGGGGCCTTCATGCCCCACTCGTAGTACGGTCACCTGGCTGTTGCCGCCTGAGGCAGGATTCTGGTGACACTCGCGGCAGGATTGCGCGTTATAAAGCGGTCCCAAGCCATCGCTGATGGCTTCCACTTCATCGAACTTGCCCTGGTCGGCCTGGTGCGTGGCCTGGTCCACCAGGCCGTTACTTTGGCCGTCGAACCCGGCGGGCGCCTCCGCAGAAGGAGCGCCGGCTAAAGTAATGGCGAGGCTGAGAATGACGGCGGCGAACAAGAATCGCATTAGCCCTCCTGGCTCAAATCGAGGGTTGAGTATTCAGGGCCCATGGCCCGCATGCGTGCTCCACCCATCATGCGCTTGATTGCAGACGGCGGGAAGAAAGTTGGTGTGCCCGGGTACCTGAAACGTCATTCCTCGCCCAGGTACTCGGACAAGACGCTTAAGGATGGCGCATAAACTGGACGAGGGTCATCGAGCTATCCCCTTAAGTTCTATGCGATTCGCATCTAAGCACGTTCGGGCAACTCTGTTCCTGGCTGCGCATCAAGTGGATACAATGGCCGCTGCTGAAATTGACGGAGCGTCCCATGGCAAGCCGAATATTGTTCGTGGACGACGAGCCGAGCATTCGTCTGACACTTCCACAAATCCTGCGCCAGCACGGGTATGCAGTTACCGCGGTAGCCAGCGTCGCGGAAGCCATACAGAAGCTCAGTGCGGAGCCCTTTGAGGTATTGATCGCTGACCTCAACGTAGGTGAACCGGGTGATGGCTTCACCGTGGTCAGCGCCATGCGCCGGGTTCAGCCCAACTGCGTCAACATGATCCTTACCGGTTACCCGGCTTTTGAGAACGCGCTGCGCGCTATCCGCGCGCAGGTTGATGATTTTCTGGTTAAGCCGGCGGCGATCCACGACCTGGTTGCTTCTATTGAAAAGAGGCTGTCGCGACCCGAAACTTTACGCAGCCCGCAGCCGCAGCGACTGGCGGATTGCCTGCGCCAGCAGGCGGATGAGGTGGTCCGCCGCGCCCTCGAGCGAATGAAGGCAAACCCGCGGCTGGCGAACATTGCCGCCTCCGACGAAGAAAGAATGGACTACATTAAAACCGTGCTGGCAGAAATTTTGCGCCAGGTGGAACGAGGGCCGCAGCCGGACGTCCAGACCCGGGCAGGAGCCAAGCACGGGCGCACGCGCAAGGAGCAGGGCTATTCGCTTTCCATGCTGGTGGACGACCGGAGGGCGATAGATGCGGCCATTCACGACGTCATAAAGGGAAAACTGCTGGAACTCGACCTCAGTAGCCTGCTCGACGACCTGGAACGCCTCAATGACTGCTTAGACAGGCAATTGCAACACTCGCTGGAAGGTTACACCGAAGATCTAGCCGCCTAAGGACCAACCCCGTCGGCGGCAGCCGCAAGGGGGAAAGCAAAAAGCCCGCCGGCGCGAAATGCGTTCAGCGGGCCACGAAGTTCGTAAGTAGCAGGTTGGAATGGGTTTACACCTGTCAGGCGGTGCGGCCCATGGAGTTCTCCTGGGACCGCGGTTCCTCCAGCCACTCTGGCCTCAGCTCCTGCTCGCAGAAGCGCACCAGGCGGTCAAGCAGCTTGTGGCGGCCGCCGATCATGTGCAAACCGCTTTCGTGTTGATGTTCCTCAAGGATGCGGTTCAGGCGATTTTCCAGTTCCGACATATGACCTCACAGAGTGGTGGCTTGCCTTCTCAGTTTAGCGCCCGGCGGGGTTGAGCGCTCATCGGAAAAGTTGATAGCGGCGATAAAAATTTCAAATGACAGGGCCACGTTGGATTCCGTAATCGATTTTGCGTCCTATCAACCATTCTGCGTAACTCTTGCCGAAAGCTTCCAGAAACTCCCTACTGCGCAAGCCGTTTGGCTATTAATCTACTGCCCCGTTGCGGTAGTCCAGATCATCGCTATTGTTAACACAATAATGGTGATGCTGGTTGCCCACGCAATCACATTAGCGAGTCTGGAATTACGGTAATCGCCCATCAGTTTGCTGCGATTCACAAGAATCAGCATCATGACCAGCAAGAAGGGAAGCACAATACCGTTTGCAACTTGCGAGAACAGGATGAGTTTCAGAAGCGGCAGACGAGGG
>DATFDP010000045.1:0-12427 GCA_035252015.1 Terriglobales bacterium | reverse complement strand
AAGTACGATGACATCCTAGCCCTGGCCAAACGCCTGGTGAGCGAAGGCTCGCACATGCTCGACTTGTGCTGCGCCATCGTGGGCGAAGACGAAAAGGGCTACATGAGCTCGGTGCTGGAGAAGATTGCCACACGCGTGCCGGCGCCGGTGCTGATTGACTCCACCGAAGCCGACGTGGTGGAAGAGGCACTGAAGCGCATCCCGGGCAAGCCCATCATCAACTCCATCAACCTGGAGGATGGCGAGAAGCGCACTTCCAAAGTGCTGCCCATGGCCAAGCGCTATGGCGCGGCGGTGATCGCCCTGACCATTGACGAAGACGGCATGGCGCTGACCGCGGACAAGAAGCTGGCCATCGCCAAGCGAATCTACGAATTGGCCACCAAGAAGTATGGCGTGCGCCCGGCAGATCTGATTTTTGACGCGCTCACCCTGCCGATTTCAACCGGGCAGGAAGAGTACCGCACTGCAGGCATCGAGACGCTGCAGGGCATCAAGCGCATCAAGCGGGAACTGCCGGAGGTGAAGACGCTGCTGGGCGTGAGCAACATCTCCTTTGGCCTCGAGACCTACGCGCGTCGGGTGCTGAACAGCGTGTTCATGCACGAGGCGGTGAATCATGGCCTCGACATGGCCATCGTTAACTACTCGAAAATCTATCCGTTGTACAAGATTCCTGAAGAAGAAATTGAACTGGCGCGCAAGCTGATTTTTCGCGACCAGTCCGCGGGCGACCCGCTGGCCAACTACATGTCCTATTTCGCCAAGCGCGGGGGGCAGAAGGAAGAGAAGGCCACGGCCGAGGTGGAGACGCTCTCCATTGAGGACAAGCTGAAGTACGCCATCATCCGCGGCGAGAAGGCGATCGGCGAGGGGGCGGTGCGCCGGTCGCTTGAACAATTACTTGAAGAGGCGCTGGCACAGTACACGCCCCTGGATTTGATCAACAACGTGCTGCTGGACGGCATGCGTACGGTAGGCGAGTTGTTTGGCGCGCGCAAGATGCAGCTGCCCTCGGTGCTGGATTCGGCTTCGGTGATGAAGCAGGCAGTGGCCTATCTCGAGCCCAAAATGGAGAAGAAGGCTGGCGCGCAGAAAGGCACGCTGGTGCTGGCCACGGTGAAAGGCGACGTACACGACATCGGCAAGAACCTGGTGGACATCATCCTTAGCAACAATGGGTACCGGGTGGTGAACCTGGGCATCAAGCAGCCGGCCGACACGATTATTCAGGCGGCGCAGGAGCACAAGGCGGACGCGATCGGACTGAGCGGTCTGCTGGTGAAATCCACGCTGGAGATGAAGTATGTCCTCCAAGACCTGGAGCGGCAGAAGCTGGCGTTTCCCGTGATCTGCGGCGGCGCGGCACTCACGCGCAAATACGTGGAAGACGACCTGCGGCGCGAGTACTCGAATGCTGTGTTCTATGCCGACGACGCCTTTGGCGGCCTACACATCATGGAAGACCTGATCGGGCAGAACGGCGAGCGCGAGAAGCGCCTGGCCGAAGGGCGCACGGTAAAAGAGTTTGCCAAGGCGGCCGCGGCCAGTGTTGCCGCGTCCAATCCAGCTCCGGACGTAGTGGAGCGCAGCCCGGTGGTGACCGACGCGCCCAATATTCCCGTGCCGCCGTTCTACGGCGCGCGGGTGAAGCGCGATTACGACCTGCGCGAAGTGTTCCGCTATATCAACGAGACGGCGCTGTTCAAGAACCAGTGGCAGCTCAAGACCGCGTCGCAGCAAGATTATGTGCGGCTGGTGGAGGAGAAGTTCAAGCCCATACTGAGGGAGCTGGAAGAAGAAGTGATCGCCAGCGGGCTGTTTGAGCCCAAGGCTGTGTACGGGTATTTTCCGGCGCAGGGGGAAGGGAACGATCTGATTGTGTATGAACCTTCGGAACAAGGAGTCAGGGGTCAGGAGTCAGGAGTCAGCAGACCTAAGTCAGGCCACGAGCTTCTACGCTTCACGTTTCCGAGGCAGAAGGAAGGGCGGCGCCTTTGCCTGGCCGACTTCTTTGCCCGGCGCGGCTCCGGTCAGATGGACGTGTTGGGCGTGGCCCTGGTCACCATCGGCCCGAAAGCCTCCGAGTACACCAAAAAGCTGTTCGAATCGGGCGAATACACCAAGTATTTGTACCTGCACGGATTGAGCGTAGAAACGGCGGAGGCGCTGGCCGAGTTTCATCACAAGCACATGCGGCAAGAACTGGGCATTGCGGGCGAGGACGCACAGGAAATTCGCGACCTGTTCCACCAAAAGTATCGCGGGTCCCGCTATTCGTTCGGATATCCCGCGTGCCCCAACCTGGAAGACCAGACCAAGCTGTTCCGGCTGCTCAGGCCGGAAGAGACGATTGACGTGCGCCTGACCACGGGATTCCTGCTGGAGCCGGAGCAATCCACCTCGGCGATTGTGGTGCATCACCCCGCGGCAAAATACTTTGTGGCGTGAAGAAAATAAGCAGCTTATAACCATTGGCCATTAGCACGTAGTCCTTGGACCGCTTTCTCGAGCCCAACCGAAAACGTTCAACGGCTAAATGCCAATCGCCAATTGCCAAGTGGTTGTTTTACGCCGCCCTCTCCAGCTCAATAATCCTCCCGGCTAAGTGCTCCAGGTCGCGAACAATCAGCCGCGGCCGTGGGGCCAGCGAATCGAGCACCTGCTCCGGCCGCTGCACGAACGCAGCCTCACAGCCGGCGCGAATGGCTCCGGTGGTATCCCAGGAGTGGGCAGCCACCAGCAGCAGCGACGCGGGCTCCACGTTCAATTCCCGGGCTGCCCGGCGATAAACCTCGGCGGCGGGCTTGTAGCACTGCGCCATTTCAGCCGACAGCACGCGCGCAAAATAATCCCGCAGGCCGGCCTGGCGCAGCGCCTCTTCCGCCGCTTGGCAGCGGGAGTTGGTCAGAACTGCCAGTTGGAAGCCGGCGTCGCGCAGGCGTTCCAGCGCGGGCGCCACATCCGGAAATGCCGGCAGCTCGCGCAGGTTCTGCAGCAGCTCAATTTTTTCTTCCGAGCCCAGCATAACGTCGCGCCGCCCAGCCAGCGTTTCCAGCGCGTTTTTGCCCAAAGTCGGAAAATCAACGAAAGACCCGGTAATGGTGACGACCATGGTGGACTGGATTAGTTCGATGAACCACTCGCGGCGAGCCTCGGCGTCACCAAAAGTTCTGAGGAAGTAGGGATCTAGGGCGCTGAGGTCCAGCACCGTACCGTTGAGATCGAAGGCAATCACGGGGCGCATAAGGGGACCTCCTCGCGGGAATTATCTCACTCGGGGCGCGGGAAAGCTGTGATGGAGTGTTGGTACTTGGTAAATCACCCTGAACGGAGCCCGGCAGACGCCCTTTCTCACGGATCTACTGCTCGCAGAAAGGAAACATCTTTTCCACGCTGCCATCGGGGTGCGAAACCAGCAGGTACCCCCCGGACAAAGCCAGGCGCACGCCGGCGGAAATGGCATCGGTCTTGGAGGTGAATTTCTGCTCTGGAGCAGCGCCGCCGTCGGCGCAAAGCACCCAACCGTCTTCGGTAGGGGTAACCCGAAAAACCTGCAGAACCCTGGGCATGGCCGTACCTCTTGGGGCTGACGAGAAAAGCCCCGATGCTGGGAAAGCTACTCCGGTTGCGAATGGTTGTCAATGGTATCGTTTCGGTAACGATTGCTTTCGATTTCTTTTGCTTCGCCACCCCCCGGTCACAGCATTCCGGTCCTCACCGGTGATAGAGTTCTGAGAAAGCCGGCGCCATGCAGATCGAATCTATGCTGCGCGATGCCCTGCGCGTTCTTGCCCGCAACAAGATGCGCAGCAGCCTGACCGTGCTCGGCATCATGATCGGAATCGGGGCGGTGATCTGCGTGGTCGCCATCGGCAGCGCCGGCTCCACCCAGGTGGAAGAGCAGTTGCACAACCTGGGCGATAACCTGGTGTGGATCGAGGCCGGCAGCCGCACCCGTGGCGGCGTGCACCTGGGCAGCCATGAAACCAAGTCGCTGATTGTGGGAGATGCCAACGCCATCCTGCAGCAGGTGCGCCTTATAAAGTCGGTTTCGCCGCAGGTGGATGGCTCGGTGCAGATCGTTTACGGCAATCAGAACTGGAGTACCATCTACCGCGGCGAGGGGCCGGACTACTTTGATATTAAGCGCTGGACCCTGCAAAGCGGCGTGCCTTTCACCGATGACGACGTGCGCCGCAGCGCCGACGTGTGCGTCATCGGCGAGACCGTGCGCCAGCAGCTTTTTGGCGCGGAAGACCCGCTGGGCAAGGTGATCCGGGTGAGCGATGTTCCCTGCAAGGTGATCGGCACGCTGGCGCCCAAAGGGCAGTCGTGGTTCGGGCAGGACCAGGACGACACCATCATCATGCCCTATACCACGGTGCAGAAGAAAATTGCCGGCATCACCTGGCTGAAGGACATCCTGTGCTCCGCAGTGGCCCCGCGCATGGTGAAGGAGGCGACGCAGCAAGCGGTAGCTTTGCTGCGCGAGCGCCATCACATCAAGCCGGGCGAGGACGACGACTTCAACATTCGCAGCCCGGAAGATGTCATTCAGGCGCAACTGGCGGCCAGCAAGGTGCTCACCGGGCTGCTGGTGAGCATTGCCTCGGTGGCGCTGCTGGTGGGCGGCATTGGCATCATGAACGTGATGCTGGTTTCGGTGACGGAGCGCACACGCGAAATCGGCGTCCGTATGGCGGTAGGCGCGACCGAAGCGAACATTCATATGCAATTTTTGAGCGAGGCGGTGATGTTGAGCCTGCTGGGCGGAGCCATGGGCGTGCTGCTGGGCGCGGGCGGCTCCTGGGGCATTACCCAGGTCTTGGGATGGCCCGTGGAACTTTCTGCCAAGGCGGTTCTGATCGCCAGCCTGTTCTCCGCCGCCGTCGGCATCTTTTTCGGCTACTATCCCGCCCGCAAAGCCGCAAGGATGGATCCCATTGAAGCGCTACGGTATGAGTAGTTCCCGGTACCCAGTTCCCTAGCCTTGAGCCCAGAAATCGGGACGTGCGGTTTCGACTAACTAGGTACTGGCTACTAGGTCCCAGGTTCTGGGTTCTTCCCTTTACGCTGCCAGTTCGCGGGGCGCGATGGGTTCGGCCACGAGGGCTACCTCTTCGGGGTGCCCGCTGAGCAGCGGCCATCCCTTGCGCAGCACGTATTCCAGCCATGCGCCGGCAGCCTGAGACGTGATGATGGCCATCAGCACTAGCGTGGTGAAGAAGGCGCCGTTGATGATGCCGGCATCGTAGGCCACGCTGGCCAGCACAATGCCGGGACCGCCGCGCGCGTTGAGCGCCACTGCCAGATTGATGGCATCCAGCCCACGAAAACGCGCCAGGCGCGCGCCCATACCCGCGGAAATCAGCTTCACCACGCAGCCACCCACCACGAACAACGCCAGCATGGAGAGGGAGAAATCCTTGCCTAAGTCCAGGCGGTAGCCGACGATGGCGAAATAAATAGGGATAAAAACTGCGAACGAAACCCGTCCTAAGGAAGCCAACGCCTGGGCGGGGAGAAGCTGGTCCGCACCTACGGCAAAGCCCGCCAGAAACGCCGCAAACACAAGGCTGACGTCAAAGGCGGACGCCACCGCGGAATAAAGGAACAGCACCAGCACTAGGTAGCCCGCAGGCGAGGCGGTGGAAAGCACGTTCCAGCGCGCCGTGTTAATGCGGCGCAGCAGGCGCGGCATCACCGCCAGGCCAGCCACAAAAAACACAAACGTGGCGGCCACATGGTTGACGATCTCATGCCGGGGAATCACGCCCGATTTCGCCAGCGCCGTGGCGATGCCCAGCACCGCCCACAAGACTATGTCCTCCAGCACCGCCACGCCGAGCACCAGGCGGGCAAAACGGGTGTGCAGGATTCTGAGGTCGTGAAAGATCCGCGAAATGACGGGGATGGAAGTGACTGCGATGGCGATGCCGATCACCAGCACCAGCGAACTGTGCTGGCGCGCCGGGCCCATCAGCCAGTCCACAGGCAGCCAGGGCGCAGCGACTAACCCGAGAAGAAAAGGCAAGACTGTGCCCACTCCGGCCAGCCAACTGGTTTCCTTGCGGTCGCCGCGGCCAAACAGATTGCGGGTTTCCGCGCCGGAATGAAACATGAGGAGCAGCAGCCCCAAGTTGTAGAGAAAGAAAAGAACCGCATGAAACCCAGAGCCGGTGGCGCCAAACACTGATGCGCTGAGGCGCGGCGCGAAATGGCCCAGCACGGAAGGCCCAATCAAGATGCCGGCCACGATTTCACCGACCACTCGCGGTTGGCGCAGGCGCTGAAAAAAGTAGCCACAAAGATGAGCGGCGGCCAGGATCAGCAGCAGGACTAAGGTGAAGGACCCAAATTCGGCGGTGGTCATGGATAGAACCCGAAGCTACTTGGATGGACTGACTGCGAACTAAGTTGCCGAGGCGCGCAGCGTCAGGAGTTAGTAATCAGGAGTCAGCGGCGCGGAGAAAGAAGCTCACGGGCGGGCAGAGGTAACCGGCAAAAAGTGTAAACGGGTAACCATGCAAAATACGGGTAACCTCGAAACAGTTACACGATTACCATCGCGTGGGTAGCAGCAAGTGGCGCATTTTCAGCAGAGAAAAAACGGCAGAGCACGTGCATGTATGGGCAAGGATGGCAACCACAGGACAAACTTACACAGTGCACGCCTACCCCACCGATACGACCTTTGTACGGCGCAACGGAGTTCTGTTCGGCAGCTACCCCAACCAGCGGCTGGAGCCGAGAGGCATCGCCGTGCTCCCCGTGGTGGTGCGGGCTCATGGCCAGGAGGCCGTAGGGCTGCTGCGCGACATCAGCCAGACCGGCATGTTCTTTTATTGCAGCCTGAGGCCCGCTGTGGGCAGCGACATCGAGGTTGTGATTCGGCCCTCGGTAGCCGATTCCAGCGTGGCTGTGCGTTGCCGTTGCCGGGTCGTGCGCATTGAAGCCAGTTTGCCCGGCGCCGCCACCGGCGTGGGTGCGGCCATTGAGGAGTATCTGGGCGAGGGCGCGCAAGCCGAAACCGCCGTCGCCGACAGCACCGTAATGACCTGTTAGCCGGGTTTACCTCGGCCATCCGGATCCCTTGTCATCCCGAGAGAGAGCGACCCGAGCTTGCGCGAGCCTGCCCGGAGCTTGCCGAAGGGGAAGCGCGAGTCGAGGGAGCTTGCGCTTCTTCACCTTCCCACCGGGTCCTCTCCCCGCGGTTGCCCATTTGTTATAATCAATTTCATCCTCACGTTCTTTTTTCGGTCCAGTGCGGAAGTGGTGGAACTGGCAGACACACCATCTTGAGGGGGTGGCGCCGAAAGGCGTGGGGGTTCAAATCCCCCCTTCCGCACCATTCACCTTTAACAGGAAGCCGTTTAACTCATGGTCACATTTGTCACGCTGATTCACATTGTGGTTTGCTTCTTCATTATCATCGTCGTGCTGCTGCAGAGCGGCAACGCCGGCGACGTAGCCTCCGCCTTCGGCGGCATGGGCAGCCAGACTGCCTTTGGTCCGCGCAGTTCCTCCACCTTGCTGGGCAAGGCCACTACGTGGTCGGCGGTTATTTTCATGGTGACGTCGATTACGCTTTCGGTGTATGCCTCGCGTCATCGCAGCGGTTCGGTTCTGGAAGGCCTCCGGCCCTCGCAGAAAAAAACCCAACCAACCCGCCAGGCCACTCCACCGGTGACCAATCCTGCGCCCAAGCCGGGCCCGCAGACGAATAAATAACTCACGCGGCAGGGCCATTCCTTCTCTACCAAATGGCCAGTCTGAAAAATAGAGCGGGGGTTGCAGTTCGGGATAAATTGAGGTAAGTTTCTCCGCACATCAGGAGGTGGCTCGAATGCAATCCCTCCGTCTTCAGTGGCGCACACTGATTTTTGCCGTCCTTTTGGGCTTGTTGCCCGCCCGAGTTGTTCTTGCCGGCAATGAACCTGCCCTGACAAAAGAACAAATACAACAGTTTCTCTTAACGGCCAAGGTCATCAAGAGCGCGCCCGCCCACAAAGGCATTACGAATAGTCTTCGGCTCACCTTGACCGACGGCACAATTACCCATGATGCTCACTTTCAGCCCATCGATGAGCACGCCGCGGTGAAGGAGGTGGCTTTCGGCCGCAAGGAAATCAATTTTGTCGACTCCTACAAGTACAACATCGCGGCGTATCAATTGGCAGCAATGCTTGGCCTGGACGATGTTGTGCCGGTATACGTGGAACGCAAATGGAACGGGCAAAAAGGTTCATTTGGCTGGTGGCTGCCGGTGAAAATGGACGAGGCGGACCGTATAAAGAAAAAAATATCTCCTCCCGATTCCGATACCTGGAACAAACAAATGTACAGAATTCGCGTCTTGGACCAGATGGTCTATGACACCGATGCTAATTTGACCAACGTGCAAATTGGGGAGGATTGGAAAGTCTATAGAATTGATTTCACTCGGGCGTTTCGTGGCTTCAAAGCTCTGCAAACGGAAAGTGATTTGGTGCGATGCGACCGTCAGCTCCTTACCAAACTGAAGGTACTTAATGGCGATGAGCTGGCAGCAAGGACCAAAGGCTTTCTCACTAAGGAAGAAGTCAAAGCGGTCATGGCGCGACGTGACAAAATTGTTGCGCATTTTCAGAAGCTGATCAGCGAAAAAGGTGAGGCCGAAATCCTGTACTAGAAGTTCTGTAACAGCGCTTTCCAAACGGATTCGGTGCCTCTGCTTTCCTGGAGGCCTCTCCATGCTTACCGCTGTCCCACTTCCGACCTTGCTCGCAGCAGCTCCAGAACATGCGCACGGCTCAAAATTCCCGCCAGGTGTCCATCTGTTACCACCGGAAGCTGGTTCACATCTTCCCGCGCCATCATTTCCATGGCGTTCATCACCGGTGTCTCTGGCGTCACTGAATGAATGCGCTCCAGCGGCTTCATGGCCGCCTGCACGCTGGTTACCGCCCAGTCGTCGCGCGGCACCTGCCGGACCTCCACCGGAGTGATCAGCCCCAGCGGCCGCCCATTGTCCACCACCAGAAAACACCTCCGCCCGGTGCGCAGCAGGAAGTGGTCCACAAAATCTTGCAGCGAAATGTGGCCCTCCACCGCCTGGCAATCTTGCGACATCACCTGGCCCACGCTGACTCCGGCCAGCGCGTTGCTTGCCTTCAATTGCATGTAGCTGGCCCCGGCCGCATTCATCAGAAACCAGCCGATAAACGCCAGCCACAGTCCGCCAAAGGCTTCGTTATGAAAAAACTCCAAGATGCCGTAGAGGATGAACCCAATCCCCACCAACTGCCCGATCCTGGCGGCAATCCGCGTCGAGCGGTCGGCGCTCTTCGTAATCCCCCAGATGATGGCGCGCAGCACCCGACCGCCATCCAGCGGGAATCCCGGAATCATGTTGAAGGCGCCCAGCAGGACGTTGATGTAGCCCAGCCACCACAACATGGCCATCCCGGGAGTCGCGGGCTCTTTGAACCAGTCCGATCCGCCCGCCTTGGCGACCGCCAGCAGCACCACCCCGATTACAAAGCTGGTGATGGGGCCCACAATGCCCATCCAGAACTCAGTGCTGGCGCGTTCCGGCTCTTTTTCGATCTGCGCCATCCCGCCCAGCGCAAACAGGGTGATCTTGTGAATCGGCAGCCCACGCGCCTTGGCCACCAGCGCGTGCGAGAGCTCGTGCGCGAACAGGAACACAAAGAAAAGCACTCCCGCAGCCACGGAAATGCTCCACACGACTGTAGGACTCCATTCCGGATGAATGAGGTGAAAATGGTCGCCGAGGGAGAACACGATCAGCACCGCGATGATGAGCCAGCTGTAATGCAGCCCCAGTTCTACCCCGAACAGACGCACCAGCTTGATCTGCGCTCGCACTGCTCTTCCCTCCCTGATTGCCACCGGCTCTATTCTTATGATGCTGCTTATACCCAGGCGGCAGCAAGCCGCGCGCTTTCTCCTTCACGCTCCGTCGGAACTTTCTCGTTGCGCTTCCCGTACAATTCCCGAGGAGTTCTGCCATGTCCCCCCATGCCTCTGCGGCGGCCGTCGCCGCACCCCCGCAGCCGGCCTCACGCTGGTCCAGCGGCCCGGCCATAGTCGCCTATATCGCAGGCGCGTTGCTGGTGCTGCACCTGCTCACCGCCTCCCGCTACGGTTACTTCGGCGACGAAATGTACCATCTGGCCTGCGGAGAGCATTTGGCCTGGGGCTATGTGGACCAACCGCCACTCATTGCCCTGGTTGCCTGGCTGGTGCGCCATACTCTGGGCGCTTCCCTGCTGGCCATCCGCTTCGTGCCCGCGCTGGCCGGGGCCGCCACGGTGTTGGTTACTGGCGCCATTGCCCGCGAACTGGGCGGCGGCCGCTTCGCGCAAACCCTCGCCGCCCTGTGCGTTGCCTGTAGCAACGTCTATCTGGTACTCAATTACCTGTTCACCATGAACGCCTGGGAGCCGCTGCTGTGGGCAGCCTGCGTCTATGTCGTGATCCGAATCATCACAACCGGCAACCAGAAGCTGTGGCTATGGTTTGGCCTGCTGAGTGGCATTGGCCTGGAGAACAAGTATTCCATGACCGTGTTTGGTTTCGGCGTTGTGGTCGGCTTGCTACTCACGCCCGAGCGCAAGGCGCTGGCGCACAAATGGATCTGGCTCGCGGGGACGCTGGCCTTTGCCATCTTCCTGCCCAACCTGCTGTGGAATATCCAACACCAATTCCCCTTCCTGGAGCTGATGCGCAACATTCGCGCCAGCGGCCGCGACGTGGTGCTGGGCCCCGGGCAATACCTGCTGCAGCAGATCCTGATCATGAATCCGCTGACCTTTCCGGTATGGCTGGCGGGCATTATTTACCTGTTTTTCGCAGACAATGCCCATTCTTACCGGCTGCTGGGTTGGACCTTCCTGGCAGTGTTCGCCACGTTCTTTGTCTTGCATGGAAAGGATTACTACACCTCGCCGGTGTATCCGATCGGGCTGGCGGCCGGGGCAGTGGCGCTGGAAATGGTGAGCCGGAGCCGGCGCGGCCTCTGGGCGCGTGCGGTATTCGTCATATTGCTGCTGAGCGCGACGGCGGCCATGCTTCCCCTGAATCTGCCGTTGCTTTCTCCTCCAAATTTAGTCCGGTACGTGGAGAAATTCCCGCTCAAGCCACAAGCCAGCGAGAAAGCGCACGCCCGCGCCGAGTTGCCGCATTACTTTGCCTGGCAGTTCGGCTGGCCGGAGATGGTGCAGGCAGTGTCACGCGAGTATCACCGCCTGCCTCCCGATCAGCAGGCCAAGACCGCCATCATTGGCAACAATTTTGCCGAATCCGGCGCCATTGACTTGCTGGGCCCCAAGTACGGCCTACCTAAGTCCATTGGTGTTCACCAAAGCTACTGGTTATGGGGACCGCGTAACTACACCGGCGAAATTATGATTGTTCTGGGAGACCGGCCTGAGGAATTGGCTCAATGGTGCAACAGCGTCGAAGTGGTAGCCGAGTTGAACAATCCCTACGAATCGGCTTTCGAGCGGCACCCGGTGCTGCTTTGCCGCGGCTTGAAGCAAAATCTGCAGCAGGTGTGGCCAAAACTGAAGGATTGGGATTGAAAGGCATCTGGCCTAGCTAACTGGTTTGCTAGCTGTCTGGCTATCTGTGGATTACGATTGGGACTAGCTAGCTAGTAGCCAGACAGCCAGTCAGCTGATTCAATCCGCTCCCAGCCGCGCTTCTTCTTCCCGCTCCTCGATGACCTGCTCGTAACCGGCCGCGGCATAGTACATGGCGCGGTCGAAGAACTGGTCCAGCAGCATCAGCAGCTCCAGTTCGCCGAACAGTTCTACGGGGCGGTCAATCAGAGCTTCCCGCTGCAGAAATCCCCACAGGTGCTCTTTGGTCATAGCCAGGGCCCAGAGCAGCTGGCTGAACGAAAGGCCCTCGACCGCCCGCCGCATGCCGGTTTCGGTAAAGCGAAGCTCCACGTCGCTTTCCGTCTTGGTCAGCAGCCAGTCGCTGATGTGGTGGTAAATCTCGCGCACCGAACGTTCCAGTTCTTCCCGCGGAACGGCGTGGCGATACTCCGCGGTTCGCAGAGAGGTGCAGATTTTTTCTACCAGGCCTGCGGCAAGCCGGTCTGCATGAGTTTCAATCAGCCTTGCCAGTTTAAGTGCGATCATATCTATATGAATTAGATGCCGGGGCAGCGGTTAAAGGTGCCGCCATGCCGGCTATATGTCGTATCACGATACAATATCGTCGCACGATCGCTCTCTGTCGGTCAAGGGAAATGGGGGGATTGTAAAGCTCAGGCGTTGGCGCCGCAGCACTTCTTGTACTTCTTGCCCGAACCGCAGGGGCAGGGGTCATTGCGCCCGATCTTGGCGGCGCCACGCACCACCTGCTGCACCGGCTGGTACTCGCCCGTGCCTGCCATGCGCGCCTGCTC
>DATFDP010000044.1:0-74701 GCA_035252015.1 Terriglobales bacterium | reverse complement strand
GTCAAGCGGCGACTGTGGGGCAATCAGGCGGAGCGCAAGCGCTTCATCAAGCATTACATCTGGCCGCACTTGCCGGGGCGCGCCTTGTTTTTCTTTCTGTACATGTACTTCTTACGTCTGGGATTTCTGGACGGCGTGCACGGCTTTCATTTTTGCGTGATGCACGCCATCTTTCAGCAATTCGTCGTGATCAAGCAGTGGGAACAGAAGCAGATGAGGATCGCAGCAAGCCCGGTCCGGGTTTCAGAGAGCTCTACTGCGTCTGACCAGCCTGTGTACGAGGAAACGAAGCTAATAAGTTGATTGCTACCTGCACGGAAGTGCATTAGAATGCGTTTCAATTCCAGCAAACATTCGGCAATTCCAACCGCAAGAAGCTGTGTAGCTGTGGGGAATCGGGTGCCACCACTGGCTTCGCGAAGTAAACGGGGACATGCCTGCCCAGGCGACTGGCGGGCCAGGACGAGGTGGCGCTAGATGTGTGGCATCGCAGGTTTCATTGATGGAACGGGTTCCCTGGGGATGGAGGCCTTGGCTAGCGCTTCGCAGGCCATTGCCCACCGCGGCCCTGACGATTCCGGTGTGCAGATTATTTCCGCGGGGAAACTGCGGGTAGGCTTAGCCAACCGCCGGCTGGCCATTCTCGATCTCTCGCCCGCCGGTCATCAGCCCATGCACGATCCGCAGACGGGCAATTGGATCGTGTACAACGGCGAGGTCTATAACTTCGCTGAGATTCGCCGCAGATTGGAAGCCGAGGGCGTCAGCTTCATCAGCCACTGCGACACAGAAGTTATTTTGAAGGCCTACGGCCAGTGGGGAACCGCCTGCCCGAAGCAATTCCGGGGCATGTTTGCGTTTGCCATCTGGGACGCGGGCCAGCAGCAGTTGTTTTTGGCGCGCGACCGGCTGGGAATCAAACCGCTTTACTACGCCATGACCGATGACGGGCTGGTTTTTGCATCGGAAGTGAGGGCGATTCTCGCGAGCGGGTGCGTTTCCCGCCGATTGAACCAGGTGGCGCTGGCGCAATACCTGAGTTTCGGTTCGATTTACGAGCCGGAAACCATCATTGAGGGCATTGCCGCGCTGGCCCCAGGCCATTGCCTGCTGTGGAAGGCGGATGATACGGAGGACATCGCCTACTGGGAGCTGCAGCCACCGGCTCGGCCGCATTGCACGGACGCCAGGCAAGTCGAACGAGAGGTGGCCGATCTGCTCAATGAGGCGGTTTGTTTGCGCTGCGTCAGCGATGTACCCATCGGGGTGTTTCTCTCGGGAGGAATTGACTCCAGCGCGATCGTCGCCGCGCTCCACCGGCTGGGAACCCCCAACATCGGCACCTTTTCCCTGGTGTTTCAGGAACAAGATTTTACGGAGTCCGATTTTTCGCGCCAGGTGGCGCAAAAGTTCCGCACCGATCACAGCGAGATTGTGGTTTCCCAGTCGGACGTAATCGAGGCTATTCCCCATGCCTTGCGGGCGATGGACCAGCCGAGCGTGGACGGGATCAACACCTTCATGGTTTCCCGCGAAGCCAGGAGAGCGGGCTTCAAAGTGGCGCTCAGCGGCCTGGGAGGGGACGAGGTCTTTGCCGGTTATGAGACTTTCCGCAGCGTTCCGCGGATGGAAAGATTACGCCGCCTGGTTCCGCGTTACTTAGGAAATGCGATTGGCCATGGCCTGAGAGCATTGGATTCCAGCGACAAGGTTCGCAAGTTCCACGTGCTTCTTGACGCAGAGGGCGGCGCTCCTTCTTATGCAGTGGCAAGGATGTTATTTATTCCAGAACAGCAGCGCAGAATGCTGAAGGATGGCGGCAACGGAACCTGGGAGCGAGCTGTGCAGCCGCTGCGCGCTGCCATGACGCAAGCTCGCGGGTTTGATGACGTGAACCGTGTTTCCTACCTCGAGCTGCGTAATTACCTGCTCAATACACTGTTGCGCGACACCGACTGCATGAGCATGGCGCACGGGCTCGAGGTCAGGGTGCCGCTGCTGGACCACAAGCTGGTGGAGTTTCTGTTTACCTTGCCGCCCGGCCAGAAGCTGCGACCCGGCTTTCCGAAATATCTGCTGGTAAATGCGGTTCGCGATCTATTGCCGCAGGAGGTCGTGCATCGTCCCAAGCGGGGTTTCACGCTGCCCTTCGAGCAGTGGCTGCGCGATGAGTTGCGCGACCAATTGCAGCAGCAGTTTCGAGAATGGGATGAAGGGCCGTTGGCCGGCTATCTGGAAGGCCACGCGGTGCGCGGGGTCTGGAGCTCCTTTCTTGCAGGGCGCACCTCATGGTCGCGCCCCTGGGCGCTTTACGTACTTAGCCAGTGGTGCGCCACGAATGTGGGCGCGAGTCAGCCCTGCCCCGCAGAGATCGCCAGCTGAACATGCCTGAAGCCGTGTCTGCCGTTACCGCGGAAACCAGGTCCCGAGTGGAGGCGGTGGCATTCCACAGCCAGCTAGCCAGCCAATGGGAGCAAAAGTATAGAAGATCCTCATTCGCATACCGGCAAGGGATGGTGGGGAAATGCCTGGCAGGGATTTCTCTGGAAGCCACAACGTGGCTGGATGCAGGCTGTGGCACCGGCACCCTGGCGCGGTGGCTGGCAGAGCAAGGGTGCAAAGTAGAAGGGGTGGATGCCTCGACCGAAATGCTGGACGTTGCCAGGAAACTCACATCCCAAGCTTCCAAAGTACTGCCGGTTACGTTTCGACAAATCGAGACAATTGAGGCTTTGCCATTTCCGGCCAAATCTTTCGACGGTGTGCTCTGCTCCAGTGTTCTGGAATATGTCATCAATCCGCGTGCCTGCATGGGGGAGTTGGGGCGAGTACTGCGTCCGAATGGTCTATTGGTTATTTCCGTCCCCAGCGCACGTTCGATCGCACGCATGCTACTGAAAAGAGCGTATGCCTGCACGGCAGTCATTGGCCGCCCCTGGCCCAGATACCTTTCTATTTCCAGGCATGAGTACTCGGTTGGCGAATTCCGACGCTTGCTACAGACGGTTGGCCTGAGGATGCAATCGTTCGTATCTCTTGGAACACCGGCCGCCAGGTGGTTTCCACAAAATGAACGAGCAGGTTCTCTGCTGATGTTCTGTGCCAGGAAAGAAGAAGTACAGTCCAAGTGAAAGCAGCAACGCATCATCTATGAAACAGCTTATTCAGTCGGTGCGCACGGGAGAGGTTTCGCTGGCGGATGTTACGCCGCCGCAACTTTCACCGGGCTCAGTTCTGGTGCGCAACCTGGCTTCAGTGTTGTCGGCCGGTACGGAGCGCAAGCTGGCGGAATTCGGGGGCAAGAATCTGCTGCGGAAGGCAGCGGCGCGGCCCGATCTGGCGCGGCAGATTGTTGATAAAGCCCGCCGCGAAGGGGTGGCTGCGGCCTTCGATGCGGTACAGAGCCGCCTGAACGAACCCGCTCCGCTGGGCTACAGCAGCGCGGGTATAGTTCTCGAGGCAGGGGAAGGTGTGACTAACGTCCGTCCCGGCGATCGTGTGGCCTGCGCCGGCTACGGCTATGCTTGTCATGCCGAAGCGATTTCCGTGCCGCAACTTCTGGTTGCCAAGATTCCTTCCCGACCGGGGCAGGAGGTCAGCTTTGAGGAAGCGGCGTTCACCACTCTCGGGGCCATCGCCCTTCACGGCATCCGGACCGCCGAAGTGAAGCTGAGCGATGCGGTTGCCGTGCTGGGTTTGGGGATGGTGGGTCAGCTCACGGTTCAGTTGCTGCGCGCTGCGGGATGCCGTGTTCTGGCGTTCGATCCCAACCGCACTCGCGCTGCCTTGGCACAACAGCTGGGGGCGGAATATGTCGCGAGCTCCGCCGAGCAGTTCAAAAGTGTGTGCGCGCATGCTGCTGGTCAAGGGCTGGACGCCATCATCATCACGGCGGATACCGCCAGCAACGAGCCTGTGCAGTTGGCCGGCGAGATCGCCCGCGACCGAGCCACAGTAGTGGCGGTAGGCGCGGTCGGATTGAGCATCCCGCGCAAGCTCTATTACGAAAAGGAGCTCGACTTCCGCGTATCGCGTTCTTACGGCCCGGGGCGCTACGACCCGGAATACGAAGAGAAAGGACTAAGTTATCCGGTTGGATACGTGCCCTGGACGCAGACTCGCAACATGGAGGCATTCTTAAAACTGCTGGCCGACGGCAAGCTGGATGTTCAGGCGCTTATCAGTCACCGTTTCTCCATTGCGGACGGAGTTCGCGCTTATGACTTGATTGGCGGGCGAACCGGCCAATCCTATCTGGGGGTGGTTCTAACCTATGCGCACAAGCAGCCGCTCCAGCCGAAGGTGGAGCTCAAGGTGGATGCCCAGCCAGCCAGCGCCCAGATCAATTCCAAGCTGAGGATTGGTGTATTGGGAGCGGGCAATTTCGCTACCCGCATTCTGCTGCCGGCGGTGAAAGCGGCGGGGCCGGTTGAGTTGATCGCGATCTGCAGTCGCTCAGGCCTGAGGGCTCAGGATGCAGGGCGCAAGTTCGGTTTTGGCTACGCCACCAGCAGCGAGGCACAACTGCTTGCCGATGAGGGCATAGACGCGGTAGTCATCGCCACTCCCCACCATCTGCATGCGCGCCAGGTGGTGGCCGCGCTCGAAGCCGGAAAACACGTGTTCTGCGAAAAGCCGCTATGCCTGTCGGAAGAGGAGTTGACCGAAATTCTGGCGGCCTGGCAGACCGCCCCGGGCCGGTTGTTGATGGCCGGCTATAACCGCCGGTTTTCGCACATGGCGCGAGCGTTAAAGGAATTCATAGGCGAATCAGGCGAGCCGCTGATGATGTCGTACCGCGTTAACGCGGGCCTTATTCCGCGCACTCACTGGATACAGGACCCGGAAAGGGGCGGAGGCAGGATTATCGGCGAGGTCTGCCACTTTGTGGATTTCATGACGTACATGGCCGGTTGCTCCCCAGTTCGCGTCTACTCGCACATTCTGCCCAACGCCAACCTTTATTGTGACGATAATCTGGTTGCGACATTGCAATTCGAAGATGGCTCCGCTGGAAGCATCACCTACGTTGCCAATGGGGACAAAACGCTGCCGAAGGAACGGTTTGAAGTGTTTACCGGGGGCAGGGGAGCTGTGCTTGATGATTTCCGCCGTGTGGAGTTGCGGCAGAATGGGCGGGTGAAGCTTCATCGCTCCTTTATGCGGCAGGACAAGGGGCACGGCCAGGGTTGGAGTGCATTCACAGAAGCAATCCTCCACCAGCGGCCCGGTCCCATCCCAGGGGCTGAACTGGTCTCCACCAGCCTGGCGACATTTGCCATCCTCAGAAGCGCACGTTCCGGCGAGCCCGTAGCGATGCATTCACACCAGGACCTGGCGATTGCTGAGCGGGATCACCCAGAAAAGATAAGTGCTTCCCTCTAGAGCAGCAAAACACTCGCAGCCATGAACTTCGCCCGTCGGCTGAACTACTATCGGCGTATCTTCCCCGCGTACCTGGGAAGGCGCAACAGTCATCTCACGTTCTGGCACGACGCCCCGGACGTTAATCACCGTTGTGCGCCACGCAGCCTGGGCGAGTACTACATGCCATTTCTGGAGAAAGCAGATTATGCGGGACCTTTCGACCGCCAAGGGGTTCCGCTGCTCGACTACCGGGGCCGCCTGGGGCGCCAGTACAACCCCATAGCCATTGCGCAGTTCGGTTTGGGCAACTTCAACCTGTTCTGCCGTACTGGACAGGAAAAACGGCGCCATAAATTCCTGCTGGTGGCTGATTGGCTAGTTGCGAATCTGGAAACAAACAGGGCAGGGCTGCGAGTGTGGAATCATCATTTTGACTGGGAATATCGCACCACGCTGCGCGCGCCCTGGCAGTCCGCGCTGGCCCAATCGCAGGGAATTTCGGTTCTGGTTCGCGCTTTCGATGAGACCGGCGACAGTGTGTATCTGGAGGCTGCCGAGCTTGCCTTTAAGGCAATGCGAACGGAAACGAGTGAAGGGGGCATGGTTTACGTGGACGAAACTGGCGATTTGTGGCTGGAGGAGTACATCGTTTCTCCGCCTACACATATCCTGAATGGCTTCATTTGGGCGACCTGGGGCGTCCACGATTATTGGCTCGCAGCCGGCGATGAAGCGGCCAGGCAGTTGTTTGCAACGACCGTCGGCACTTTGCTGCGGAATCTCGAGAGGTTCGACGCCGGTTTCTGGTCGTTGTACGAACTGGCCGGAACCAGGCTGAAAATGCTGGCCAGCCCTTTCTATCACCGGTTGCACATTGCCCAGCTAGGCGTTTTGCGCGGGCTGACAGGCGAGGAGTTGTTCGAGCAATATGCGGAGAAGTGGGATGGATATCGCAGAAACTTCTTAAAGCGGAACGCAGCCCTGGCGTATAAGAGCGCCTTTAAGCTCCTTTACTACTGAGCCAGAATGAGAATCCTCTACATATCACAATACTTTCCTCCGGAAATGGGAGCCCCGGCCGCCCGTGTTTCGGAACTGGCCCGCCACTGGGCTGCTGCAGGCCATGATGTAAGGGTGCTGACGGGTTTTCCCAATCACCCCACAGGTGTTCTGCATCCGGAATATCGGTCACGATTTTGGCGGCTGGTGTGCCGCGAGCAGATGGATGGGGTCAGGGTTATCCGCTCGTGGCTGATGCCACTGCCCAACCGCAAGGCTCACGAGCGCATGCTGAACTACAGCTCATTCTGCTTTTCGGGTTGTTTAACGGGCAGCTTTGTTCCGCGTCCCGATGTGGTGATTGCCACGTCGCCGCAGTTGCTGGTTGGCATTTGCGGCTGGTGGATCAGTCGCATGAAAAACGTTCCTTTTGTGCTTGAAATTCGCGACCTGTGGCCGGAGTCACTGGCTGCCGTTGGCGTGGGGAGCGGCCGTTCGCTGCTGCATAGAGGGCTGGCCCGGCTGGCAGGATTTCTTTACGGGGCTTGCGATCACCTGGTTGTGGTCACTCCGGCATTCAAGGAACACATAGCCCGCGAATGGGGCGTGCCTGCGCAAAAAATATCCGTCGTTCCCAACGGAGTGGAAACGGAACTGTTTTCACCGGGGAGTGGGGGCGATGCAGTGCGAGCGGAGCTTGGCTTGCAGGGGAGATTTGTTGTTTCTTACATCGGAACGCTGGGCATGGCCCACGATTTGGGTGCGGTGCTGGATGCGGCAGGCAAGTGTGCCGGGTCAATGCCCAACGTGGAATTTCTGCTGGTGGGCGAGGGGGCCGACAAAGAACGACTTATTGTTCAGGCGCGGGAACGTCAACTGCCCAACGTGCGCTTTCTCCCGCAGCAGCCGCGAACCAGGATTCCAGCGCTGGTCGCCGCTTCCGACGCGTGCCTGGTTACACTTCGACGCTCCGATGTTTTCAAAACAGTGATTCCCAGCAAGATGCTGGAATTCATGTCGTGCGGGAGGCCCATTATCCTCGCGGTTGAAGGTCAAGCCAGCGATTTGCTGAATAGTGCGGGCGCGGGAATATGCATTCCGCCGCAGGAGCCTGCAAGCATTGTCAACGCCATTCAGAAGCTCATGGTTAACCCTGATCTGTGCAGGCGCCTAGGGAAAAACGGCCGGCGCTTTATTGAGCAGAATTTGTCGCGATCTCAGACGTCGGAAGCGTATATCAGAGTGCTTGAGCCGATTCTGGAACGAAATTCGGCACACCTTAGTGCAACCAGCATTTCAAGCGTAACAGACCCATAGAGCAGCACTCCTGCAGGGGATAGACTATCCAGCAACGCTGTCCCCGCCACCATGCTCAAGTTACATCCGCTTTTTCCACAGTGTCACCAAGTTAAGTACGTTTAATTTCTGAAACTGCAATGTTATAGTCCGCCCAAGATTTCCAAAATATAAGCTGCTGGGCGACAAGCGAGAGATAGAGTAAGAACGCTTTGTCCGGTACAGGGCGAAATGCTTCTGATCGCGGTTGCTCTATTCTTCGGGGCGCTGTTTTTTTCGCTTTTATTTACTCGCAAGGTTCGTAACCTTGCAGTCGACCGTCATTGGGCCGCCGGTCCCGTCGAGCAGCATCATCTGCACACTGCCCCCATCCCGCGGTTTGGGGGCATTGCTGTATATGGAACGTTTATTTCGGTCACACTGCTGCTGGAGTTGGCGGCCAATTTCTTCGGGTTCTCTCTGGGTTTTTCTCCGCGGACGGTGCTGTGGGTAGTCATACCCGCCACCCTAGTGTTTTTGGTTGGCGTGGCGGATGACATCTGGTCGGTCACCCCGCGTTGCAAGTTCGCCGTACAGATCGTGGCGGCGCTTATCCTCTTCTTTGGCGACTTTCGCGTTATGAAGTTGCCGCTGTTCTTTGGCTCCCACGTCTTCGCCTGGATGGGAGCACTCCCGTTGACGATCGTCTGGGTGTTGTGGGTTACCAATGCCTTCAATTTGATCGACGGACTGGACGGACTAGCCGCGGGCTCGGCTCTGTTCTCTACGCTAGCTGTTTTCACGCTATCGCTTATAAATCAGAACGCTCTGGTGTCAGTACTGACCATCATCCTGGCGGGGGCTACGCTCGGGTTTCTTAAGTACAATTTCAATCCCGCCACGATTTTTCTGGGTGATTCTGGGAGCTTGTTTATCGGCTTTACCTTAAGCGCCTTGGCTCTGGTCGGTCACGGCAAGACATCCACCATGGTAGCGGTCAGCGTTCCAGTGATCTCCTTCGGGTTACCCATTCTGGATACGGTGATCTCAGTCATCCGCCGCTTCCTGAGTGGGCGGCCGCTTTTTTCTGCTGACCGCCAGCACATCCATCACAAATTGATGGAGCGAGGGCTCTCGCACCGCCAAGTCGTGATTCTGCTCTATGGTGTCTCCGCGGCCTGCGGCCTGCTTAGCTTGTTTATCCTGGTTCCCGGCCAACGGCTGGTTGCGGTTGTTCTTCTTATTCTGGCGGCTGGTGTCTGGTTTGGCGTGCAGTACCTCCACTATCCAGAATTTTTGGAATTGGCTCGGGTGGCGCGGCGCACAGTGGAGCAGAAGGAGGTCATTAGAAATAATCTGGCCATTCGTCGAGCCAAGGAACAGCTTGTGCGCGCACGAAGTTTCGTTGACGTCTGCGAAGTTCTCGAAACTGCATTTGAGGGCAACGACTTCGATGCATTCCGGTTGGGTATTCATCCTTCAGCGGACTGGTTCGGCGGGATCTCGCATAGAGGATCCGATTCCTGCGCGTATCACACATGGCAGAAGGACCCGCGCGGGAATGCCCTTGCGGGAAAATGGAATCTTACGCTCGAATTGCGTACCAGCAGCAACCGGGCACAAGGGTTTTTTTCAATGTACCGGATCAGCGATGATCGGCCTTTAATGATTGATTTGAACCTTTTGGGGTTTAATTTCAGCACTGCTCTCGCCAACGCTCTTGAGCGAGCATTTAGTATTCACGACGGTCTTACGGTTCCCGAACCATATAACGAAATTGGCATTGGAGCAGCTGTGGGTGCCGATTAGCGGATACTTAACTTGCTAGCAAACCGTCTTCGAACCGCCGAGTTCGCCAGGCGATTGGCCTCCGCGTTGTCTTGGCGGGGAATATGGGCGATGGAGAATTGCAGGGATCGTGCGAGCTTTTGACAGACCCAGTTGAGGGAATACAGGCGCGGGCTGCGGCAGGCGTATTCACCCTTCATTTGCCTGACCACCACTTCAGAGTCGGAGAAGACGTGCAGGGCCTTGGCTTTTAACTCTAACGCGTATTGCAAAGCCTCAAGCAGTGCGGTGTATTCGGCCACGTTATTGTCGTGATGCCCGATCCATTTGGCGATCCGTATCTTCTCTCCATTCGGAGCTTCGATTACAACCCCAATCCCGGCCGGGCCCGGATTTCCATGTGAGCCGCCGTCGACATATGCCACCAATTCCGACATCGCATCTGCCTTGTCAGCACCATGCGTGACTCGGAGCCTACCGTCAAGCCACATATTTGGTCCGGCTTGCACTTGGCCTTATGCAGAACGGCTGGCTGCTGTGCAAAATTCTGTGCAAAATGTCCAGAAACCTTTCGTGCAAGAATTTCTAAGCCACAGCAGTTCAGTGAATTGCGAATCGATGGGTTCAACTCTGGTGGGGCTGACACATTGCACAAAGAATTGGCGTTGACATTTTTCGGTGCAGAATTTACTTTTCCTTTCGTCGACGGCTGAAAGGGTTGGTTAAATTATATTTGGCCAGTCCAAAGTAGGCTGAGTGATCAGTCCGACGGGGTAATCCGCCGGGCAACCAGACCCGAAAAAACCGGCGTGCCCTGCGAGGGGTAGCTGGGGTTTGGAACCGCAAAAGCGGTGATCGCATCAGGGGCTGCGATGGTGCACGTATCCACGCTACCGACTCCCTCGCAGGAGTTGATGGCTAGAGCGTAACCAAAATCGCAGCCCTTTATCTTTGTATCCGCGCTTCCTCCGCCGAGTTCTCATTCGTACCGTCCACTCTGAGGCGGGAACTGATGAAGCAACAATTAGAAGATCTCATTCGGGAGATGCGTCGGCGCGGGACTCCTTACCAGGAAGCCGTCGAGGAATTTAAGCGGGCCTTCCTCTGCACAGTTCTTCGCGCCAACAACGGCAACCAATCAAAATCCGCTAAGGAACTGGGCGTACATCGCAACACGTTGACCCGCACGATTGTTGCAATGCATATCGATCCAAGGACAATGCGTTCACCCAGCCGCCGGCCGCCCCAAGCCGAACGAAAACCCCTACCAAGCAAAAGAGAACACCTGCCCTAACAGGCCGCCAGCAGGATTCGGCAATAGCGGGAAGGCGTAGGCCGATACAGTTGGACTGCGCTCGACCAAGAATCACTTAGCAAATGAAATAGTGTCAAACCGCAAGCCCGATGCGCCACACGGTGAGCCCACTTCTTCAGTCAAGTTGGTTGTCGGACCGGCTTAAAGGCTAAGAGTCTGTCTTCGTGCACATCGCCGAAGTAGCTTGCCAGCATAGCGGTAGATTCCTGCCTCGGACGAAACGGTCCCACAAGAGAAGGCGGTCCCTGAACACCGGCACCCTCCTTGCGTGGTTTGCGCGGACTATTTATGTTTCTGCTATGAAGCTTCCCCGGTCCAGTGGGGTTCTGCTGCATCCGACGTGTCTGCCGGGGGGACATGGGATTGGCGACTTCGGTCCGGAAGCCTATCGTTTTCTCGATTTCCTGCAGGCCGCCGGGCAGAAACTCTGGCAGGTGCTTCCTCTAAATCCGACCGGCTACGGAGATTCTCCTTTCCAATGCTTTTCCGCGAGTGCAGGAAATCCGCTGCTCATCAGTCTCGATTACCTGGCCGAGCAAGGCACTTTGAGTCGGAACGACCTGCGACGTTCCCCTGCCTTCGCCGTCGAAGCGGTGGATTACAGTGCCACGAGCTGTTTCAAGCTGCCTTTGCTGCAGAAGGCCGCGACGAACTTTTTCGCCAATGCTTCCGCTGAAAATCGGCGTGGGTTTGACGAATTCGTGCGGGTAAATGCGAGCTGGCTCGAGGACTACGCCCTCTTCATGGCGGTAAAGGACGTTTACAACCAGGTAGCATGGACAGAGTGGCCACTCGACATCGCAGCGCGGAAGAGTGATGCCGTCAAACGCGAAAGAACAAGACTGGCTTCCGCAATCAACGCCCAGCGGTTTTTCCAGTACGAATTCTTCCAGCAGTGGCAGAAACTGCGCGCCTATGGGCGGAAGCGCAATATCCGCATCATTGGAGATGTACCCATGTATGTGGCGCATGACAGCGCCGATGTATGGGCCAATCCTCAGTTTTTTCTTCTCGACGAACGCGGCAGTCCTCTGAAAATCGCCGGCGTTCCTCCTGACTATTTCAGCGCCACTGGACAGTGCTGGGGCAATCCTATTTACAACTGGCCTTTACTCAAGCAGACTGGATTTCAATGGTGGGTCGAGCGGTTGCGTTCCGCGTTCCGCCTCTACGACTTCATCCGCATCGATCACTTCCGCGGTTTCGAAGGCTATTGGGAGGTGCCGGCCAACGAAACCACCGCAGTCAATGGCCGCTGGATCAGAGGACCGGGCGCGGAATTGTTTGCTGTGCTCCGCAGAGAACTTGGCGACCTGCCCATCATCGCGGAGAATCTCGGTGTCATCACTCCGGAAGTGGAAGCGCTACGTCGGGAGTTCGGGCTTCCGGGCATGGCCATTCTGCAGTTCGCTTTCGGCAATGATCCCCAGGCACCCACGTTCAAGCCACATAATTATGTGCGCAATCTCGTGGCCTACACCGGAACCCATGACAACGACACGGTCGTGGGCTGGTGGATGAGCAGTGGCGCCGGCGACAGCACACGCACCGCGGAAGACGTGGTCAAAGAGCACGCCTACGCCCATGCCTATCTCGGCTTTAAGGAGGATCCTATCCACTGGGTGCTGATTCGAGGCATTATGGCGTCAGTCGCGAACACGGCCATTGTTCCGATGCAGGACATTCTCGGCCTGGGCAGCGAGGCACGCATGAACCTGCCCGGCATGGCGAGCGGCTACTGGAGGTGGCGTATGAAGCCGGGGGCCGCCAGCGAAGAAATCGCCGCAAGGCTGAAGGAGCTGGCGATACTCTTCGACCGTTAAGGGTTCTGATCACGAGCATTCGCATTGGGACTTATTCCATCTCAAAGGCAAGATACTGTAGCTGTTTTTGGCGGTCGATCTGTATTACAACCGGGTCTCCAGGTTCGAGTTGAGCAACTGCTGACCTCAGCTGTTCCAGCGAGTTAATGGGAGTGCGGTTCAGCGGATGGTTGTTGAGGCTGAACTGAACAAGCATCGGAGCGGACAGGGAAAATTCGATTACTTGCCACTAGCTATCAGGCACGATTAATGTAGCCGGCGAGTTCTTCGGCAAAGGCATGTTCCTATTGGATGCGACCTGTGGCACAGGTTTTGTTACGGGCTCTAATTCCTCAATCACAGAAAAACAAGAGCTCTGGGTTACTACCTGGAGAACCCCCCGAAAACCGCTGACGGGGGAGGAGTGGATCTCAGCCGGTGTTGCTATTCTATGAGGCCGGCGCCCAGGCGGGGCACTGAGCATCATTTCTGGAGAAGCACGCTTGCCACTGAAGCGCGAAGCCGGTTGGTACAAAGAGGCGATTATCTATCAGGTCCATGTGCGCGGTTTCTTTGATAGCAACGGCGACGGTATCGGCGATTTTCAGGGTCTCGCTCAGAGACTAGATTATGTGCAAGAACTTGGTGTGAATGCAATCTGGTTGATGCCGTTTTTCCCGTCTCCTTTGCGGGATGATGGTTATGACATTTCTGACTACAAGTCGGTTCACCCGAGCTATGGAACGCTAGAGGACTTTAAGGTTTTTCTTTCGAGCGCGCATGATCGAGGGCTGCGGGTAATCATCGAGATGGTGGCGAACCACACCTCCGATCAGCATGCCTGGTTTCAGGAATCACGCAGTTCCCAGGTCAATCCCAAGCGTGACTGGTATGTGTGGAGCGATTCCGACACAAAGTATCGCGGCACACGAATCATCTTTCTGGATTCAGAGATGTCGAACTGGGCGTGGGATCCGATTTCAAAATCATATTACTGGCACCGCTTCTTTACCCACCAACCGGATCTGAATTATGACAACCCCGCTGTGCGGGAAGAGATGTGGAACGTGATGAAGTTCTGGCTGGAGCTGGGAGTTGACGGCTTCCGGCTGGACGCCGTTCCCTACCTGATTGAGCGGGAAGGCACAAATTGTGAGAACTTGCCGGAAACGCACGAGGTGATCAAGGAACTGCGCCGGAAAACGGACCAGCATTTTCCGGGCACGATGCTGTTGGCGGAAGCGAACCAGTGGCCGGCGGATCTGCGCCCGTACTTTGGGGACGGCGATGAATTCCACATGGCGTTTCATTTTCCCCTGATGCCGCGGATGTTCATGGGGCTGCGACTAGAGGACCGCAAGCCGATCACCGAGATTCTGCAGCAGACACCCAACATTCCCCCCAGCTGCCAGTGGTGTCTTTTTCTGCGCAACCATGACGAGCTGACCCTGGAAATGGTCACCGACATGGAGCGTGACTACATGTACGACATCTACGCCAGGGATAAGACGATGCGCCTGAACCTGGGCATCCGGCGACGTCTGGCACCGCTACTGGACAACGACCGGCGGCGAATCGAACTGATGAACGGCATGCTGCTGTCACTGCCCGGCACGCCCATCATTTATTACGGCGATGAGATCGGAATGGGGGATAACGTCCACCTGGGCGACCGCAACGGAGTGCGCACGCCCATGCAGTGGAGCGGCGGTTGGAATGGAGGCTTTTCCGGGGCGGACCCCGAAGCCCTCTATTCGCCTCCCATTCTGAACCCCGTATACGGCTACCAGGCAGTGAACGTGCTGTCGCAGAAGCGCACCGAACACTCGCTGCTCTCCTGGATGAAGCACATCATGACCATTCGACGTTCCACGCCGGTATTCGGCTCGGGCTCGATCGAGTTTCTGCACCCTGCAAATCACCGGGTGCTGGCCTACGTGCGGCAATTAGACAAGGAGATGATACTGGTGGTGAATAATCTTTCCAGCGCCGCGCAGTCGGTGGAACTGGACCTGAAGCGCTACAAAGGAAATATTCTCATCGAGATGTTCGGCAAGAACATATTTCCCCGCATTGGTGATCAACCGTACCATCTGACCGTTGGGCCTTACCAGTTTTTCTGGTTTCGGCTGCGGCGGATCTGATGCGAGTGGATGGGGGCGCCGGGCGGCCTTTGGTCTTCAGCTGCAAAATTTCGCTGGGAGGTTGAATTGGCGGGAGAAACGCTTTTGACGGATGATTTTCTTCGCCAGCTCATCAACGTCGGCGAAGTAGACATTCTGGTAGGTTTGCCGACCCACAACAACGCCAAGACCATCGAGCCGGTGGTTCTGGCAATTCAAGCCGGCATTCTCAAATGCTTCCCGCGGGAACGAGCGGCAATCATCAATGCCGATGGAGGATCGCAGGACGGGACGCCGGAACTGGTGATGAAGGCGTCCATTGATGACGTGTGGAACGTATCCAAGATCTACACCTTACGAACCTTGCACTCCATCAGCACGCAGTATGGGCAAAGCCCGGAGCCTGGAACGGCACTACGCACCATTCTGGCGGCTGCCGACCTGTTGCGCGCTAAGGCCTGTGTGATAGTTTCACCCCAGGCGACGACCATCGAACCGGATTGGCTGCAACGGCTTGCCCGGCCTGTCTACACCGAGAACTTCGATCTAGTGACGCCCATCTACTCGCGGCAGAAGTCCGAAGGCGTGCTGATGCGAGGGCTGCTCTACCCGATGACACGTGCCATCTACGGGTATAGGGTCCGCGAACCCTACGCCTCTGAGTTCGCGATTTCCGGGCGTCTGGCGACAGACTTCCTGAGCAAAGAGATTTGGCAGGATGAGTGGGGCAGAATTGGCCCGGAACTCAGCCTTACAGTTACGGCCATCACAGCCAATTACCGGGTGTGCCAGGTTTTTCTGGGGACGAAGGCACCACCCGGGCGAGGAGCCGGCGATCTGGTGGGGGCTATGCGGCGGACCGTGGGAGCCCTGTTTGCCTCGCTTGACAGCCACTATCCGCTATGGAGCACGATCACAGGTTCGCAACCCGTGCCAACCCTGGGCGCCCCAGCAGAAAACACGCCAGACATGGCACGTGTGAACCGCAAGCAGCTCCGGGAAATGTTTGTAGCCGGCATGGCCCAGCTGGAGCCTGTTTTTCGCTCTATTCTTTCGGATTCTACGCTGACGGAACTGCGAAAAATCGCCAGCCTGCAAGTGGGACAGTTCCGGTATCCCGCGGAGTTGTGGGCCAAGACCGTGTTCGAGTTTGTGGCGTCCTATCACAAGTCGGTCATTAATCGCGATCATATTGTGCAGGCCTTAGTGCCCTTGTACCGCGGCAGGACATTAAGCTTTCTGCAGGAAAATCGAGATGGCTCCTGGGAGGACCTGGAGAACAATGTGGAGTCGCTCTGCGGGGAGTTCGAACGGCAGAAGCCGTACCTGCTGCAAGTGTGGGGGAATGGAAAGCGAGACAGTTTATGAGAGAAATGATCGTCACCGAACTGACGCAGGCCTTTCAGCAGATGGTTAGAACCCTGGCCCACTACTTGCCCCGTCTGGTAGTGATGTTAGTCATTGCTTTCGTAGGGTGGGTGATCGCCTATGTGTTGAAAGTGGTGGCGCGCAGCATTCTGCGCCTGACAAGCTTCTCCAGGCTGTCGGAAAACGCAGGCGCTACGCGGTTGCTGAATCGTGCAGCACTACCCTCGTCCACGGAATTGGTCAGCCGACTTGTCTTTTGGGTAGCTTGGGTCGGTTTTATTCTTCTAGGTATAAGCGTACTCGGGATTGCGGGACTGCAGGAATACATCTCCCGCTTCTTTCTGTTTCTGCCCCGGCTGTTTGTAGCCTTGGTCATTCTCTTCTTCGGATTTTTGGCGGCCAGCTTTTTCTCCCGAGCGGCGCTGTTGGCGGCGGTCAACGCGAACTTTCGATCCTCGCGTCTGTTGAGTATCTCGATCAGGATCATCATCAGCATCTTCGCCCTCTCCATGGTGCTCGAAGTATTGGGTGTCGCAGAAGAGACCATGCTGATCGCTTTCGGAACCGCTTTTGGAGCGATCATGCTTGGCTTGGCTCTCGCATTCGGCATTGGCGGCAAGGACTTGGCGCGAGAGTTCCTGGAGAAGAAGTTTGCTATCGGGAAAAAGGAGGAGAAGGAGGATGAATTGTCGCCTTTGTAGATGCGTTCCAATTTTGAGAGGAACTCGCCTGGTTGCGAGAGACTCGCTTCTTCAGTCAAGACTTCTCAAGCTCTGCTGCTGGGGCAGTTTTCCAGGGCCAAGTGCAGCCAGATTGCACAATGGATCCGCCGAAAGAACCGTTAAGTGCCTAGCGGCCGACGGTCAGATCTCCGTTGTTGCTTAACGCATGCCCTCCAGAATGGACCCAACAATGCCTCCCACTGCGCCGGCCTCTGCCGTCTGTCGGGTGTTTTCGCGGCGCAGATATTTCTCGATGGCATGAGCCAGCTTAGCGACGGGCAAAGTCTGCAGCCATACCCTTCCCGGCCCGGTGAGAGCGGCGAGAAAGATTCCATCGCCGCCGAAGATCATGTTCTTGATGCCCGGAACGGTCGTGATTTGAAAGGAAACGGTCGCCTGAAACGCTCCGACATGACCGGGATGAACGCGCAGGGTTTCACCCGGCTGAAGATCGCGCGTGACCAGTTCCCCGGAAAGTTCCAGCCAGGCCGTTCCTTGCCCACCGAGTTTTTGCAGCAGAAAACCGTCGCCGCCGAAGACGCCTGCACCCAGAGATTGTTGGAAGCCGACCGATATCTGCACCTGAGAGGTGGCGCAGAGAAAACCGTGGCGATGAATCATGTAATCGCATCCCGGCGACACTTCGACGGGTACGATATGTCCCGGGAGTTTGGTGGCGAAGGCGAGTTCCCCGGGAGCGCCCACCGCCCGGTACTCGGTCATGAAGATGGAGCCTCCGCCGGCCACGCGCTTCAGCACGCCGAATAATCCTCCGCCGCCGGCGAATTGCGTGTGCGTGGTCATCTGAATGGAGCTTCCCATCCAGGACAGCTCTCCAGCTTCAGAGATGATGGCATCATTGGGCTGGAGCATGAATTCCAGAACCGGCATGGTGGTGCCGGTGATACGGTTCTGCGGCGTACCCGAATTTGCAGGGGGAACCGGCCTGGCGACAACCGGCGCAGTGCCGGTTGAGGCGGCCGCTGCCCCGCCGGACGCTGGAGCCGCCGTCGCTCCAAGGGGCTTGCCGCAGCTGGCGCAAAACTGTGACGGCTGAGCCACTGCCGCACCACAATTTGTACAGAAGGCCATGAGAATCTCTCCTTTACTGTCCTCGGTGACAAATAATGCCGCCACGTATTCCCCTGGCGCACCGCCCTGATAAGTATGCGGCACCGCGCCTTTCCGGAGGCGGCATTGGGGCTGGTATCTTAGGCTCTTTGGCACAGCAAGGTCAAACCGCGCCACCTAAACTTTTGAGCTGGTAGTCTCGGGCTCTCGGCGACTTCGGCAAGTCCTTTCATGGCGCAGGTGAGTGTGCAATGTTAAGTTGCGACCGGAACTTGAGTTTAAAGCGGTTTGGAATCGGCGTGAGCCCGAATTCGCGACCGATATTCCTTTCTGCCCTGGACGTCGGAGCTCATTTGATATAAGCGCCCGCCCACAAAAACTCTGTTCGGGTCGTAGCCCGGCGGGGCTTCCTCCAGCATATTGTTCAGGGATGCCGAGGTAACAAAGATCACGTTCAAATCCGGCCCACCAAAAGCCAGGGAAGAGGTCTGGGTTGCCGGGATAGCTATCCGTCGTTCCAGTTTTCCATCCGGGTCATAGCGCGTGATACAGGCGCCAAACCAATGCGCGCACCAGATAAAGCCCTCAGCATCCACGGTCAATCCATCAGGGAAGCCCTGCTCACGCGGGAGCCGAATGAAAACCCGCCGATTGCTCAAGCTTCCAGTTTCGCGATGCCACTGGTAAGCGTAAATGCAGCGCGCAACCGAATCTGAAAAATAGAGCGTGCCGCAATCGGGGGAAAATGCCAATCCGTTAGAAAACTGGATGCCCTCGTCGGCGATGTGAACCGAGCCATCGTTGTCAATACGAAACAAAAAGCTCGGGGCAGCAACACCGCCGGGGATGTAATGGTAGGAACCGGAGTAGACACGCCCCTCTGGATCGGCGATGCAGTCGTTTAACACGCATTCCTGGCCTTCCGCTTCCGAGGCCAGCAGCATGGGCTTTGATGGCGGGCTCCACAGCCATACTCCACTGCTATTGGTCACAAGAAAACCACCGTTTTGCTGCAGGCAGGCGCCGTTGACTTGAAATCCGTCGTGCACAAGCTCATGCCGGTGCTCCTTCCAGAGAAGCCGATAAAATTTTTTGCCGTCTATATCGGTCCAGTAGAGGATCTGTTTCTGGTCGTCCCACAGGGGACCCTCGCCACACAAATTTCCATAATCCGCCACAACTTCAATCGGCCCTTGTTTCCCAGAACTGTGTTTCTGCCGTAAACCAGTTTTCATAGTCAGGATCCGCGAAACTACGCCAAACGTGAAGACCAAGCCAAAGTACAAAAGCCCAGGATGAGACCGCCAATACCGGCAAACATGGTAATGAGAGATGCGCGAGCCGCGCCCTTCCATTCGCCGACCGCGAAGCCCCACACGTTGGAAGTGAGGATGATGGCAGACATGAACAAGGGCCATCCCAGAACCGGGCCCATATCAGCCATTCGCGCGGCTGCCGCTCCGTAAATGACGATGCTGGAAAACCAGAGGGCACCCATAAGAAGACCAGAGAGCCAATGAAGTGCAGTGTTCGGCGTGAAGAAGAGCGGCCAGCTGTGATTCTTTCTCCAGAGCCAGACGCAGAAAAGCAAATAGGGAATGAATGTTGCCGAAAGCAGCGGGGCCCAAATGGCGTTCGCCTGATAGCTTTGTGCGGTTCCCAGTTCAGCCGCCCGGTGAAGAAGGGGAACGCCAAAGGCAAGGCCGAGATTTTGCAGTGCAGATCCGGCTCCAGCAACGATGGCCAGAGCCAAGCCTTTGGCGAAAGCAGATGAACGCAGAGCTTTGGTTGCGTTCAACTGCCGGGCTTGATCCCGCTCCTTGGCCCGGCCCGCAATTCCGCAAAACACAATGCCGGCAATAATGATGGCAATGCCAATCTCGATGACGATCCCCTGACGCGTGAAGACCGAGGCGGAGTGAAACCAAAGCAGGGGAATTGCAGAACCCACGGCAGTGGCGGTTCCGAGGGCGATAGCGAAGTTCAAGGCAATGCCGATGGCCTCGATTCCCAAACCAAAACAGATGGCGGCGATCCCGTAACCGGCTCCGAATGCCAGCACGAGGAAGAGAGCGTGGCGGACTTCCACAGCCTGGTAAACCGCGATCAGGTGCGGAACGGTGACAAAAGCTACGGTCCAGGGAAGGACGAACAGGGCCAACAGCGCCCAAAGCGCCCACACATTTTCCCATTTCCAGCGAGCCATGAAACGGGTGGGTGTGGCGAAGCTTCCGTTCAGCACCCCCGCGCCCAGGGCCAGCGTAGCAGCGCCGGATGATCCGAGGAGTGAAGTCTGGATGGCTGTCATCTGTATGGAAGTCGGGCGAGAGACTCTGTATATACTCGGTGCGCGGCACTGTCAATCCGAGAAACGGTCCAGAGCCAGATTCTGGACCAGCAAAAATCGAATTTATTCTGAAGGAACAAACCTTTCAGGGTTCTTCGTTGAATGACGGTCGCGCTTTGTGATAGGTTCTGTCGCGCGAGTTTCGCAGAGAGGGAGGTCTTGTGCGCCTGAAAGGCCGCGTGGCCCTGGTAACGGGCGCTGCGATGGGGATTGGAAAGGGGATTGCGTCGTTATTCGCGCAGGAAGGCGCGCAGGTGGTTGCGGCCGATATCAATACCGAGGCCGGGAAGGCAACGGCGGAAGAGATTCGGAAGGCAGGAGGGAAATGCATTTTCCGCCGCACGGATGTAAGCGTGGAAGCGGAAGTGAAGGGCGCGGTAGCAGCGGCACAGGAAGAATTTGGACGCGCGATTGACGTTCTGGCCAACGTGGCCGGCATCGCCCATGAAGCGCCGGCCCATCTTCTCGACCTCGCGGATTGGGACCGGATACTGAACGTGAACTTAACCAGCATGTTTCTTTGCGCCAAGCACGTGTTACCCGGAATGATGGCAGCCAAGGGGGGCGCGATTGTAAATATTGCATCGGTGCAGGGATTGTTCGGGTTTCCAGGATATCCGCACTACGCGGCCAGCAAAGGCGGAGTCATCAGCTTGACCCGGCAGCTGGCGCGGGAGTACGCACGCTATGGAGTTCGCGTGAATTGCATTGCCCCGGGAACGGTTGATACGCCAATGAATGTTCACGTATTGGAACGTGTTCCCAATCCAGAACATTTGCGGCGCTCCTGGGAGCGGATGCACCCTTTAGGGCGAATCGGACAGCCCATCGACGTCGCCTGGGGCGCGTTGTATCTGTCGTGCGATGAAAGTTCCTGGGTTACCGGACAGTGCCTCGCGATTGATGGCGGCGTCTCCTGTTCAGTCCTGCCGGAATGAGAATTCCTCGCACAAGGTGGGCATGGCCAGCATCGTAACCTTGGACGAATTGGCAGAGATGGTTCCAGAGGGTAGCCGACTGGGAATCGGAGGAGTCCATCTGTCCCGTCTTCCGATCGCCTTAATCAAGCGAATTCTAGCCAAGGGAAAGAAGAACTTTGTTTTTATCAGCTGGGGCGGCGGACTGCCGCTGGAGCTTTTCCTGGAAGCCAATGCTGTCCGCAAGCTGATATTTTGTTTTTCCAGCCTGGATGTTTTTGGGCTCGCCCCCCGGTTCCGCGACGCGCTGGAGAGCAAGAGAATTGAAATTGAAGAATGGACTGCTTTGGCCATGGCCCAGGCGCTGCACGCGGCCCACTTCAACCTGCCGGAAATGCCCTTTCAGCTTCCCCTGGGTTCGGATTTGATGAAAAGCGGGAAGTTCTGGAAGGAGAGTTCCTCAGTTTTTTCAAACCTGCCGATAGGACAGGCTCGCCGGCTTGATATCGAGGCATTGCTGCTGCACGCCCAGCGCGCGGACGATGCTGGGAACATTGAAATCCAAGGGTCCCGGGGCTTCGACCTCAGCTTACTAGGCGCTGCGAGGAAGGTGCTGGTAACGGTGGAGCAAATCGCCACCATGGGCTCACTCGGAGACGCGCCGCGCTCGTTCATTTTGCCCAGGGAATTTGTTACCGCCGTCGCGGAAGTGCCCTGGGGGGCGTATCCGACGTCTTGCCTGCCCTACTACTCCACGGATTATCAGGAACTGTTGCACTACGTCGAAGGGGAACAGCGCCGCCGAAGTTCGAAAACACAATCTGTGACTTCGAACTTGAGCACCAGGCAATTCGAAGGAAGCGTGCTGCAAAGGGAACCGGATCCGTCCAGGCAAACATTCCTTTCCGCCTGCGCACGGACGCGCACCTCAGCTCTCACGCAAGGTGTTCTGTCAACTCATCGCGCTACGCCGCCCGGTTCGCCCTGGACCATAGATGAACTCATGGTCGCCTGCTTAGCGCGCGAATACGACAATTCCAGCATCTGCTCCGTGGGTTCTGTGTCTCCGCTGGCGATGGTTTCGTATCTGCTGGCCAAGAAGACCCACGCGCCGCAGTTGACGATCATCGCTCTCAACGGAGGCTTCATTGATATCGACTTCCACCCGATGTCGCTCACATTAGCGGAGCCGCTCGAATTTGGCAGCGCGAAGGTGTGCTGGGGAGGGGATGAAACGTATCACTGGTATTATCAACAGGGCCGCATAACTCACGAGGTGATTACCGTCGCCCAAATTGATGTGCATGGCCGCACGAACAATGCGTGGATCACAAATAGAGGTAAAGTGCTGCGACTGCCCGGGCAGGGAGGCATGGCAGACGTGGCCAACCTGCACAAGAATTTCGTTTTGTATCTAACACGACATTCGCCAGAACGTTTCATCGAGGCAGTGGAGTTTTGCACGGCGTCGCGGGGCTTGCTCAGCGATGAGGAACGCAAGACGGCTGGGCTGCAACCCGGCAAGGTGCGGCTCATCAGCGATCTTGGAATCTTTAATTTGGACCCGGAAGAGGGACGCTTTCGCCTGGTCAGCATTCATCCCGGCATTGCGCTCGAATCCGTTCGGTCCCAAACGAGCGGCGAGTTTCTGATTGCGCAACCGCTCCCACAAACTGAGCTGCCGTCAAAAGAGGAGTTGCGCCTGATGCGGGAAGAGATTGATCCGTTTGCAATCCGGCAGCTTGAGTTTGTGCCCGGGCGCGACCGACTGGCGATGATTCAACGTATTCTTGATGCAGAGGCAGGCCTGGTGCGCGAGTTACACCCTTCGCTGGCACAACCCGTCGCGGGCTGAGGCGTGAATGCAGAGGAGACACAATTGAGTGGAGCTTTAGAAGGATTGCGGATCGCTGATTTCAGCCAGCTTGTTCAAGGGCCAAATGCGACGCAGATGCTGGCTGACATGGGCGCGGACGTAGTTAAGATCGAACCGCTCCATGGGGATTGGCAGCGCAACTGGTCATTGAAAGACGCCTATATTGACGGCGAAAGCGTCTCCTTCCTTACGTTTAACCGGGGAAAACGAAGCATTGCGCTGAACCTGAAACATCCGCTGGGCAAGGAGGCGGCACTCAAAATCGTCCAGTCCAGCGATGTTCTGCTGGAGAATTTTCGACCGGGCGTAATGGATCGGCTTGGACTCGGATATCAGTTTCTGTCCAGCGTTCACCCAAAACTGATCTACTGCGCAAGCTGCGGCTGGGGGCAGGACGGTCCTTATGTGACCCGGCCTGGACAAGACCTGCTGGCGCAGGCCATGGCCGGAGTTCTCTATTTGAACGGCAAGGCGGGCGATCCTCCAAGCCCGGTGGGCATGGGGATTGCGGACCTGACGGCTTCGTTTCACATTGTCAGCGCGATTTTGGCCGCAGTTTACCATCGCAACCGCAGCGGCGAAGGCCAGCGAATTGACATTAACCTGCTGAACTCGATCCTGAGCCTGGCGACGCAAGAAGTAACGCTCTACTTCAATACACATTCCGAGCCGGAGCGCAGCGCAGCGGGAATCGGGCACCCCTGCGTTGGCGCTCCCATGGGGGTTTACCGGACACGCGACGGATACATCGTTGTGGCCATGATGCCCATTGGAAAAGTTGCGGAGCTAGTGGGCATAGAAGGATTCGGAGATAACGATTCAAGAAATCTGCTAGAGAACCGCGACGAAGTGAAGCGAAAGCTGGAACCGGGCTTCGCACGCAAAACCACGGCCGAGCTCATGGAGATGTTTATGGAGGCAGATATCTGGGCAGCGCCGGTGAACAGTTTCCCCGCCTTGGAGGGCGACCCGCAAGTCCGGCACAACCAGATTGTGGTCAGTTTCGAGCATCCCAAAGCGAAGCAATTTCGCACCATCGGGCCACCCATCCGCTTCAGCCGCACGCCGTCGAGCATCAAGAGACCTCCCTTGCTGGGCGAACACAGCCGACAAATCCTCAGAGAGATCGGGTATCCGGACAGCGACATTGAACGGCTTGTGCGTGATGGAGTCATTGCGCAAGATGCAGGGTAAAACGGCGGCCACTCTGCGTGGCCTCACCTGGAAGCATGACCGCGGGCTCGCGCCGCTGATGGCGACAGCGCGCCAATTCAGCGAGCGCCGTCCCGAGGTTACGATCGAGTGGGAAACGCGCAGCCTGCAGGAATTCGGCGAGGCTTCTGTCGAGGTGTTTGCGGCGAAGTATGATCTGGTTGTCATAGATCATCCCTTTATGGGGCAAGTGGCGCGCGCAGCGTGCTTTCTGCCGCTTGACGAGCACTTCACGGCCGCTCAGCTCCAGGAATTCAAACAGGACAGCGTGGGCCTGTCTTATGAGAGCTACTGCTTCCAGGGCCACCTATGGGCCCTTCCCATTGACGCGGCGGCCCAGGTTGCCGGATACAGGCCAGACCTTCTCGAGGCCGCTGGGCTAAAGTTGCCGCAAACATGGGAAGAGGTATTCCATTTGGCGAAAGTCCGGCAAGGTTTTGTGTCCGCCGCTCTTTCGCCCCTGGATTCAGTGATGTGCTTCTTCACCCTTTGCGCCAACTTAAGCGAACCTCCATTTGCGTCCAGCGCAAGGGTGGTGTCCGAGAACATCGGACAGCAAGCCCTCAGTCGGCTGCGTGCTTTGGCTGAATGTTCGGTGGAAGCAGCGCTGTCCGCCAACCCAATAGCGATCTGGGAACGCATGGCTTCTACGGATGAGATCGCTTACTGCCCATTAGCATTTGGCTATTCCAATTACGCGAGAAAAGGTTATCGCAAAAATCTGGTTTCCTTCGGTTGCATAGCTTCGAGTGGCCGAGGGCCTGCGGGAGCGACTCTGGGCGGAGCGGGGCTGGCCATTTCGCAAACGTGCAAGCATCGCGATGTTGCTCTCGAATATGCTTTGTGGCTTGCTGGGCAACAATGCCAACGGACTCTGTATGTGGAGTCTGGAGGACAGCCCGCCAGCAGAGCGGCATGGCTCGATCCACACGCCAACCAATTAACCAACGGCTACTTCGCAGCGACACTTCCCGTGCTGGAGGAGGCGTGGTTGCGCCCTCGCTTTGCCGGTTTCGAGCATCTGCAGACCCTGGCACAGACGCCCGTTCGTCTGTTTATGCGAGGTGAGAGGAAGTGCCACGAAGCACTCAAAGACTTGGATAGGCTTTATAGGGATGTGCTCGCTGACAAGGGAGCACTGCTTTGAGGTCAAGTCAAGTGGAGCGCCAGAATTCAGGAATGCGCCCCGGAACGACATTCTATGCAACGTGGTTCTCGAGGACCCCGATGCCGTCAATCGCGATGCGTATTATGTCTCCGGGCAGCAGAGTGAAATCGTCGCCAGGGACAATCCCTGTTCCCGTCATTAGAAACACGCCTTGGGGGAAACTCTGATCGCGAAAAAGAAACTCCACCAGTTGCTTGGGATCGCGCTTAAGCTCCGAAATTGACGTGCTTCCAGAAAACACAGCCTTGCCTTGGCGTGCTATTTCCAGCCGGATGCCGCTATCAGATGGCGTTTGTGACGAAAGCAGCACGCAAGGACCGAGCGCACAACTGCCGTCATAAACTTTGGCCTGAGGCAAGTAAAGCGGGTTTTGGCCTTCAATGTCCCGTGAGCTCATGTCGTTGCCAACGGTGCAACCAACAAGATCGCCGGCGGCATTGATTAGAAGGGTCAACTCAGGCTCGGGCACAGACCATTTGGCGTCGGAGCGGATGCGCACAGGATTGCCGGGCCCGACGACGCGCCATCCAGCGGCTTTGAAAAACAACTCCGGCCGATCAGCAGTGTAGACCCTATCGTAGAAATCTCCGCCTCCTGCTTCTTTGCTCTCTTGCATGCGAGCTTTGCGGCTGCGGTAATAAGTGACTCCCGCAGCCCAGACCTCCTGGTTGCCGACCGGAGCGAGAATGGTTGCGGGATCCAATTTCGCCAAGGAATTCTCCTTCACGGCCGCGCCGGCGCGAGCTTTTAAATTGAGGTCACAAACGAGGCTGTCCCATTCTTCCGCGGTCGCGAGCGCCGATAGCCGATAATAGCCGCCGGCTTCTTCAACGAATGCGCCCTGAGTTGTGCGGTAGAGCTTCAACTGCACCCCCGACGAAATATTTGTTTGCCTGACTAATCCTCACTTGCGGAAAGACAATTAAGTCCACATTGCGAGCAACAGCATAAGGAAAATATCCTACCAATCTCCTGGCCCGCTCATGAATTCAACGACCACGTAATTTGGCCGCCACGGTGATAAGCGAGATTAGCTATGTGACCGGCGCGGGCGGCCGCAGCCCCGGTTTCGACGGGCGCATTGGGCTCTTTGCGGCTCTTGATGCAGTCAAAAAAGTTTTGCAGGTGATCAATGGTGCCGTCGCGGTAGCTGCGCTCGCTGAGCACAGGGTTCTGGTCCTTAGGGACGGCTTCTCGGTAAACGGTGAATCCGCCGCGATTGAGCTTCAGCGTTGCATCCGTGCCGCGGAACTCCAGGCCGCCGTCGTCAATCGAAGAACTCATCATGCCCTCGTAGACGACATCAAAACCAGGATATCGAAGGGCCGCCTGAATCGTGTCGGGACAATCCCAGCGATCGAAAACATATTTATCGGCGAGCATCTGCGCCCGTTGTGGCCGGTCGGTTTTCATGGCCCAGTGTGCCACATCAATCCAGTGAGTAAACAAATCCGTCATAGCGCCGCCACCAAAATTCCAGAACCAGCGCCAGTGAAGGAATTTTTCTTCGCTGTAAGGCTGGTCTGGTGCGGAACCCAGCCATAGCTGCCAATCGAGCGCCTGCCGGTCAACAGGTTTTGTTGGCCAGTCTTTTTGATAGTTCTGCCACCAATAGGTTCGCACCTGAGCCACACGGCCCAGACTGCCTGCCTGAATCAGATCCACGGCATCCCGGAAATGAGTCCAACTGCGCTGCTGCATACCGCTTTGCAGAATCCGTTTGCTGGAACGGACGGCGCGAATAAGGGCCGACCCTTCCTCAACACTGTGTGTGACCGGCTTCTCCAAATAAACGTCCTTGCCCGCCTGCAGGGCGTCTAACGCCATCTTCACATGCCAGTGGTCGGGAGAGGCGATGATCACAGCGTCAATATCCTGCTCAAGCACTTCACGGTATTCCAGGTGAGCGGTCGCTATGCCGTTGGAACGCGCCTTAACAGAATCGCGGTTGGGCCCGTAAACGTCACTCACGGCCACAATCTGATAAGGGCCAACTTGTTCCGCGGCATCGAGTAGAACGTTCATCCGCTGACCGGCGCCGATGAGGCCGAGGCGGATTGTATCGTTGGCACCGAAGACTCGGGTTGAGGCAAGGGCGGTGACTCCGGTGGCAATGAGGAAGTTGCGGCGAGTGATCATTCGAAATGACCTCCACTGCGGTGGTTCGGACAGATGCTACCAACTTTCATCTTTTGTGCAACCCTGGAAATCAAGAGGTATAGCATCTCTGTTTCAGTTCCGCTCACACGAAGCGGATGGAGTTCGGTGTATTCTCATCTGCATGTGGAACCGAGCTTCAGTTTTGCTTGCGATCATAATCTTCGTTCTCGCCAGCCTCTGCCTTTGCGCTTCAGCGCCAGCCGCACCCCAAGCTGGCCAAGGAAAGGTGGGCGCCACCCCTAAGCCGGAGGATACGGAAGTGTGGAAACCCGTGCCCAGGATAGTTCGCCCAGGAACTGAGTGTGGCGCACCGCCTTCCGACGCGCTCGTTTTATTTAATGGCAAGGATCTGGACGAGTGGGTCTCAGCCAAGGACAACTCGCCGGCGAAGTGGGTGGTTGCAGGGGGTGTAGTCACCGTAAATAAAGCGGCAGGTGACATCGAGACGAGGAGAAAGTTTCGAAATTATCAGCTCCACATCGAATGGAGAATTCCCGAAAACGTTACGGGCAGCGGCCAGGCGCGAGGCAACAGTGGAGTATTTCTCGCCGCCCCGAGTCCCGCTTCCGGATACGAATTGCAGATCCTTGATTCTTACAACAACGCAACCTACGTTAATGGCCAGGCCGGCAGCATCTATAAGCAGGGCATTCCGCTGGTGAATCCGAGCCGCAAGCCGGGCGAGTGGCAAACGTACGATGTGATTTGGACGGCGCCCACTTTCAATGCCGATGGGTCGCTGAAGAATCCGGCATATGTGACGGTGTTTTTTAACCGCGTGCTGGTGCAGAATCACTTTGAGCTGAAAGGCGAGACCCTATACATAGGCAAACCTTCCTACAAAAAGTACGACACGGCGCCCATTCTGCTGCAAGCGCATGGCGATCCCAGCCCACCCATCAGCTTCCGGAACATTTGGGTCAGGGAACTTAAGTAGTGAATGCGGTTAAGATGCGATTTTCAGGCGAGCGCGACAGCTTTCGAGTTACCTGTACGAGCACGGGCCGTGGATTCCCGGATAACAAGCTCCGGCTGGATGATAGTTTCTTCAGGAACATCTTCCCCATGAATGCGGCGCAACAGCGTGGAAGCGGCTATCTCGCCCATCTGCTTCAGCGGCTGGCGTATGGTGGTCAAACGGGGAGAGATGAACTGAGCGACATGAATGTCATCCACTCCCACTACTGAGACGTCGCCCGGAACCGTGAGTCCGCAGTCCTGAAGGGCACGGATTGCGCCAATGGCAGAGCCATCATTGAAGGCCATAAGGGCAGTGAAGTCGCGGCTGCGTTGTAACAGTGCCATGCCCGCGTGATAGCCGCGCTGCATCATGGATTTATTGGCTTCAAAATAAGTGCCCATAGTCGCGGTAAGCTCTTCTTTCACGGCTACACCCAACTCGGCAGTAACCTTCAGGATGGCTGACCAGCGCGCTTCCGTGTCGCCGTTGTGTTCAGGGCCTTTAAAAAATGCGATGCGCTTATGGCCCAGGCCGCAGAGGTGGCGTATGCCCGCGTGCATGATCTGATAGTTGTCGATTACGACCCGGGTTACGCCAAGCGCTCTGGTAATGTCTGAAATCGCAACCACGGGGACGGGCATGGGCTTCTTTAAAGGTGTATTTATGAAAATCATGCCCTCGACCTGGCGATCCATCAGCACGTCAGGGTAGTTTTCAACCTGCTCGGGGGCAAAGCCATGGCTCTCGACAAAGTAGTTGAACTTTGCCTCGGCGAATTTTGACTCGATGCCGCTGATCAGCATGGCGGAAAATTGATCGCCAATTTCCGGCACCAGCACTCCGATGTTGTAGGTTCGTTTGGCTTGCAGATAGCGCGCGAACAAATTCGGGCGATATTGAAATTTCTCTACCGCGGCCCAGATGCGTGCTCTGGTTTTTTTGGCGATTGTGCTGGCGAGTGGAGAGCCAGTCAAAACGAAGGAAACGGTGGTCGGGGATAATTCGAGGTATTCCGCCAGGAACTTGAGGGTGACCCGCTGTCCAGGACTCTTGATCCGCTTCTTGCCCGACGGCATAGGAATGCCGCGTAGTATACAACGTCTGGGCCGGAGTCCTCAGTGCTTGTTCCAATCATCCGTTAACCCAATCGCGGCGGGAGCGCCTCGCGGCGAGAGAGGCATAGGTATAAAAATTTCCCGAAAAAGAACTTGACATGAAGTCATTCCAAGTGCCAAAGTCCATGCTGCCTAAAACGCTTTAGATAAGGCTAAATTGCTTGGCTGGTCAGGAGCAATGAGGCGAAGGAGTGTCGGTATGAGGATTCCATCGAAGGTCATGTTTTGGCTTGTTCTTTCCTTTTGTCTCCTGGCTGCCCTCCTGCAAAGCGGTTTTGCGCAAACGTTTTCAGCGTCCATAGCGGGCGTGGTGACCGATCCCAGTGGGGGCGTGGTTCAGCAAGCGAAGATTCATCTCCGTAACGTGAATACGAACGACTCCCGCGATGCCATTTCCAATGCCAGGGGATCGTACAAGTTCGACAATATCCTTCCGGGAACGTACGAGATAAAGGCGGAAGCTGCGGGCTTCAAATCGTACGTTCAGAGCAACATGATCCTACGTGCGAATACCGCTGCGGCAGTGAACATTACGCTCGCCGTCGGCACCATTGAGCAGAGCGTTCAGGTATCAGGCGAGGCCGTTCTGGTGGACACGCAGACGGCCAACCGGTCGGTCACCTTGGACTCGCGGCTTATCGAGTCATTGCCCAATAGTTATCGTAACCCACTGAATTTTGTTTTCGCGCTGGCGGGAACCACCGAAGCCCAAAGCGGCATGACTTCCCGATCAACCAGCTTCGACCAGAACGGCAGTTCCTTCGGCCTCAACGGGGGACGAAGCGGCAACGAGCAGATACTCATAGACGGCGCTCCCTCGACCGCGGTGGACTGGGGTGGGCTCCTGGTAGCTCCCACCAACGATTCTGTGTCGGAGCAGCAGATTGTTCAGAATGTGTACGATGCTCAGTACGAGCGCGCCGGCGCCGGCGTAGTCACACTGGTCACCAAGAGCGGCGGTCAGTCTTTCCACGGGGAAGTCTATGACTACATGCGCAACTCTGCGCTGGATGCCAACACCTGGTCGAACGATAAGTTCGGCGCACCCAAGGGTTTGTTCCATCGCAATCAGTTTGGCGGAACTCTTGGCGGTCCGCTATGGAAGAGCCACAATCTGTTTTTCTTTGTCGCCTACGAAGGTCTGCGTCAGCCAGAAACGGATTCCAGCGGTCCCCTGACCGTTCCTACCGCGGCCGAGCGCAAGGGCGATTTCTCCGCTTTGCCCTATCCGATATACAACCCATTTACAACGCGTCAGCTCCCCGACGGCACCTTCACCCGCGATCCGTTCCCTGGCAACGTAATTCCTTCGAATCTGTGGAACTCGGTGGGGCAAAAAATCATGAACTTGTATCCTTTGCCCAACCTGCCGGGCCTCACACAAAACTATTTCGCGCAAGGAAGCGGTTCAACGGTAAACGACAAATTTGATTGGCGAGTCGACTGGGCGCAGAGCCCTAAGAATAGGCTGTTTGCCCGCATGTCTGACCGGGTTCGGCAGAACAACACTCCGGCATGCTTCTTCTGCAACGGTGCGGATGAAGGCGCAACCAATGACGATCGTGGCTTTCAGGTGGTGCTGAACGATACCTTTACACCCAGCGCAACCTGGGTCGTAGACTCTTATGCCGCTTATGGACACTGGCACGAAGAACAGACCTCTATCGGTCTCGGTAAAGCGGACGCGAGCACGATTGGCCTTTCGCCGTCCTTATTTCAAGCTCCTCTGCTGCCCATCGTACACGCCGACAACTATTCCACACTGGGGAGTGACTTTTCGAGCCTGAATCGTTACGTTCGCAGCAACGTTACCGGCATCGTAAATGTTACGAAGGAACTGTCTAGGCACACTTTGAAGTTCGGAGGAAATTACGACGTTGCTCTGATGAACAACACGCAAGATACCCCTGGCGACTTTGAGTTCGGCAGGGCTCTCACGTCCTGCGATCCAGAGCCTGGCGGCCCTTGTCGAGCGCAGCAGACCGGTTCCGATGTTACCGGCGACGCCATTGCATCTATGTTGCTGGGCACCGGCAGTGGGTCATCACCCATCCTGATGAACCCAGCCATGAGTCTGCATACTTTTGGCGCCTACGTTCAGGATCAGTGGCGGGCCAGGGATCGCCTAACCATTACCGCTGGATTGCGATATGAGAATCAGAGGCCAGCTACAGAACGCTACAACCGGCTCACGTACTTCGATACGAAGGCGGTGAACCCGATCAGTGCAGCTCTGGGCTACAACGTGCCTGGAGCATTTGAATACGCCAGCAGCGGCAATCGTTATGCCTGGGAACCTGACAATCTTAATTTCGCGCCGCGCCTTGGAATCGCCTACCAAGTTACGGATAAACTCGTCGCTCGCGTAGGTGCGGGCCTGTTTTATGCACCGGCCTCAGCCATGATCAGCTTCGATGCCCCGGGCGAATTCTTAGGATTTTCGTCCACGACCAATTGGGTAGGAACCGTGGACGGCGAAGGCTATATTCCCACCAATCTCGTCAGCAATCCCTTTCCCAGCGGACTCATAGCACCTGTCGGAAGCGCGCAAGGAGCCATGACACAGGTGGGAGACGGGGCAAGCCAGATTTGGCCGAAGGGTCCGCACCCAATTGGCTACTCAGAACAGTGGAGCATGGACCTCCAGTACCAGGTGAGCCAGAATTCCGTTTTCGAAATGGGTTACATGGGCAACCGTGGCCGCCGCTTGATGTATGGCAACCCCAATCTCGATGCCAACCAGTTGCCCACCCAGGATTTGGCGCTGGGCAAGAAATTAGACAGTATTGTTCCCAATCCCTTTTTTGGCGTGATCAGCAATTCCAATGGCGGGATCAACGGTCCGACGGTGGCTTACAACCAACTTCTCCGGCCGTTCCCCGAATTTACTTACCTCCAATGGACGCGCTCCTTGCCAGGCGCCAGTTCAGCCTACGATGCGCTCAACGTCAAATATACGAACCACTTCTCTCATGGCCTCAGCCTGATCTCCACTTATGTCTGGTCGAAAGCGCTCGACAACGGATCGGAGGATTTACTTGGCTGGACCATCGGAAATATGTGGCGGGATGCCTATAACACCAAGCTCGATTACGCCATCAGCACGCATGATATTCCGCACAGCTTCGCCACCGCGTTGGTTTACCAACTGCCCTATGGGAGAGGCAAACACTGGGGCAGCGGCGCGCCAGCGGTGCTGAATAACATTCTGGGGAATTGGGAAGTGTCCTCGGTTATTCGACTGACCAGTGGTCTACCTTTGCTTCCGGTGTACTATCAAAACAATCCGCTTAGCGCGTACGGGTTTCCGGGACCGGGCATGCCGAATGTCGTGGGGGACGTAAAGCCAGCAAACCAGGGCCCGAACAACTGGATCAACGTCAACGCCTTTGCCGCGCCGGCTGACTTCACCTATGGAAATGAGCCGCAGCGCATGACGCAGTTGCGCGAGGGCGCAACTAAGAACGTTGACATTGCGGTGGCCAAATCCTTCGGGCCGGAGCGATTCAAAGCGCAGTTTCGAGCTGAATTCCTGAATGCGTTCAATCACCCGGTTTATGGCGGCGAATTCTTTGGCAACTATTTTCAAAGTGCCAATATAGGAAACTGCCTGGACTGTGGTCCCGATTACCCGTTTGGCGAGGTATTCGGCACGCGCAACGACCCGCGCAACATCCAGTTCAGCTTGAAGCTGATGTTTTAGTCTCTAGATGAGAGGGCGCTTTTGCCGGTTCATCAGGAATAGGACCGGCCTGGGATGGCGACCTGCGCTGCCTGCGCTGTGTGCCTTCTCAATTGCAAATCCCCGGCACTGGAGATCCACCTTGGATCATCGCGGCCGGCAGTTGCCCTTTGCTCATGTTAATTGCTAAGCACTCATGAACCGACGCGAGTACCTGAAAAGTATGGCGACAGTTGCAGGTGCGCTCGCGCTGCGCACACCTCTGTTCGCAGCTGAGAACATCGGCCCGGCCACATACCGCACGCCAGTGCTGGCCGAGTACGAGCGCTTGCGCTTCGGCGTCTCCTACCACTTCAGCATGAACACTTTCACCGGCAACGACTACGAAACCGGCTCGGCGCCAGTCTCCACTTACAATCCCACGCATCTGGACCTCCGCCAATGGATCCGTGTGGCCCGTGATCTGGGCGCGCGCTATGCCGTGCTCACAGCTAAGCACATGTCAGGCTTCTGCCTTTGGGATTCCAAAAACTACGACTATGACGTGGCAGCCAGCGGCAACAAGACCGACGTGGTGGCGGCGTTTGTCGCAGCCTGCCACGAGTACGGACTACGGCCCGGCTTTTACTACTGCATTCTCGATCCGCACAACGAAGGCAAGTTTGACTGGAATGCGCCGATCGGAGACAAGTATTACGCGCTCATTAAGCAGCAACTGACCGAACTGCACTCACGCTACCGCAATACCTTCTACCAGCTGCTCGACATAACCTGGAAGATTTCTGCGCAGCAGCGCTGGGAGCTGTACCGGCTGATCAAGGGTTACAGCCCGAACTGTATCATCGTGATGAACCAGGCCTATTACCAGAGCAAGCGCAACCAGGGACGAATTTGCGAGCCGGCGAGCTGGCCCACCGACGTGATCAACGGAGAAGACTGCCTGCCGCCAGCCGGCGGCCATGATCCGCACGTCATTTTTGAGGGCAAGCAGTACTACATGCCCTTGGAGAGCTGGATTCCCAGCGGCCCGCCCTTCAAACCCTTGCCGCCCATGCGCAGCTGGTTCTGGCGGCCGGGGTTCGAAATGCAGCCGGCGGAGGTAATCGCCGAGGCCTATCGCGAATGCATGGACCGCAATGCCAACCTGCTGCTGAATCTTTCGCCGGACACCACAGGTCAGCTTCCGGAACAGTCGGTGGCCACCCTGCAGCAGGTGGCGGGAATGATCCGCAATTACCGGCCACTTTGAGGGTTCCTAAAGACCCTAAAAGTGCGGTCAGATCCAAGTACCCGAAAAAGCGAAGCCAGATGCAAAGACCCTCCTCTTGTTAAGTCGCGGATGCCGATAAATCAATTGTGAAGCGCGGGGAGAGTGTCTATGATGCGGGCCATCCCCCGAGTTCGCACTGCCGCGGCTTAACCGGAATCGGGGGTGGGAGGATTTATGGAAGCTGTCAACACTATGCAGTTCATCTTCTATGGCATGGTGGTGCTTTTCCTGCTGGCCACATTCCTGAGCGGACTATTTCAGGTGCGGACCGCGGAAGCCGCTGTGATCCAGCGCATGGGCAAGTTCCTCCGCGTGGGGACCGCGGGCATCAATTTTAAATTGCCGTGGCTCGACCAGATTGCCGGGCGCATGGATCTCCGCGTCCAACAACTGGCGCTCGATGTCGAAACCAAGACCAAAGACAACGTCTTCGTCAAGATGCCGGTTTCGGTGCAGTACCACGTCATTCCGGATAAGGTTTACGAGGCTTTCTACAAGCTGGCGAATCCCAGGCAGCAGATTTCCTCTTACGTGTTCAACGTCATTCTGGGACATGTGCCCAAAATGAACCTGGATGACGCTTTCCTGCAGCAGTCCGACATAGCCATCGCCATAAAGCAAGGGCTCGATGACGTAATGAAGACATATGGGTACGCCATTGACCAGGCGTTGGTCACTGACATTCAGCCTGACGAAAAGGTGAAGGCTGCGATGAACGAAATCAATGCCGCACAGCGCGAGCAGGTTGCTGCTACCGCGCGCGGCGAAACCGAGAAAATCCTCAAAGTGAAACAGGCTGAAGCTGAAGCCGAGAGTAAGGCGCTACAGGGCCAGGGCATCGCTAATCAAAGGAAGGCGATCATCGAAGGATTAAAACAATCGGTAGAGGCCTTTTCCGCCGCCGTCCAGGGCACCACGCCGCGCGACGTGATGATGCTGGTGCTAGTGACCCAGTATTTGGATACGATGAAAGAAATCGGCACCCAGGACAAGAGCAACACGATCTTCGTAGCTCACTCCCCAGCAGCCATCGGCAGCCTGTTCGAAGAGATGCAGAACGCGGTGATGGTTGGCCAGAAAGCGGCGGCAGCAGGGGCCTGAGGGTAAAGCACGTGCAGCTTGCCAGCGATAGAGTTGGCGGGATGCGGCGGCGCAAACGCGAACCGTGACGCAGCGGCATGGCAGGATGTGCCCCAGGAAGCAGGGTTGAGTGTTATGCAATGATGTGCGATAGGTCTGCAATTTATTGCGGGGAGAAAGGGTTGAGCTCAGATAGCGAGGTCAATTCAGGCCGTGGATTGGCGAGGCAAGATTTGAAACTGACGCGGCATATATTCGCATTACAGATGTAGGAGGGATAACAAACATGGCATATATCTGCAAATAATTTTCCTCTCCTGAAGGACTCCGATCTTCGATCTTGTCGTCTGCTCAATCAATATGAAAAAGAAAAGTAGCTGACAGCTTTTGGAACCTGGCTTGCATAAGAGCTTCTGAGCGGTTGTTCTAGAATGTCCACAGTCGGGCCGAGCAAGAAGCTGGAAGACCAGATCCTAGAATACTTTGGGCTGGCAAAAAGTCCATTCGGCGTCACTCCCGATCCCCAATTCCTGTTCCTTAGCCCTACCCATCGAGAAGCATTGGCCACCTTGATCAGCGGCATTGAGTGCGGCTTTGGCTTCCAGGTGCTGGCCGCACAACCTGGAATGGGGAAGACCACGTTGCTCTTTAGCATCCTGGAGAGGTATCGCACTTCAGCCCGCACTGCCTTCCTGTTTCAGCAGCAATACAGCCCGCGCGAACTGCTGCAATCGGTACTGCGCGAACTGGGGAACAATTTCAACACCTCTCAAAAAAGCTACGCTCAGATGGGCGATGAATTCCAGCAATTGTTGCTTGATGCGGCCGCTGCGGGCCAGCGGGTCATACTGGTTGTTGATGAAGCACAGAATGTAAGTAATTCCATTCTGGAAACCCTCCGCCAATTGTCCAATTTTGAGAGCAGTCGGGCAAAGTTGCTGCAAGTCATTTTGGCGGGTCAGCCTGCACTAGTGACAACACTCGCCAGCCGAGAACTACAGCAATTGCGTCAACGGGTCTCGATGATCGCGCGAATGACCCCACTGGCCATGGCGGAAACACGCGACTACGTTCGCCATCGTCTGGTAACAGCGGGGTGCCGAGGCGATTTGTTTACCGATGTTGCGCTACAGAGGGTGTGGTCACATAGCGGAGGCATTCCCCGTAACATCAATACGCTCTGCATGAATGCCATGTTGCGGGCTTTCTCGCAGAGGTTCAGGCGTATTGATGACTCCTTCATCGAGGACGGGGCAAAGGACTTCGACCTGGACCGCGTGAGGAGCGAGTTGTTCGCAAATAGAGTTCCGGCCGAGCCTGTTGGGAAGCACGCTCTGGTAGGGCAACAGCCTCCGCTGGTGGTGGGCGAGAACAAGCCACCACAACAACCGGCAACAGATCATCCAGCCCCCACTTCACTCGCTGTCCGAAGATCTTCTTCGACCCTGCGTGGTGCAGTCATCCAGGTCCTCCTGGTTGTCTTGTTCACAGCATGCGTTTTGGCTGCTACTCAAACAGGGCCCCTGTGGAAGGCGCTACGACTCAACAGTCGGGTAGTAAACGCGCAATCCGGGTCAGGGGAGTTGGCAGTTGCAGGACAGCTTTCGACATCTCAGGGAAATGAAGTCAGCCTGCAGAACGTAACCGATCCCTCTCTGGCGCAGTTGTCGCGATTGGCGGACCTCTCGACGGAAGCGCTGTCAACCAAACTGATCTTCTTTGATGTTGGCGACACCACAATTTCCAGCCAGAACCGCAAGATCCTGGCGACAGTGGCCCAGAATCTTCGTGATCATCCCGATGCGCATGTGATTATTGAAGGCCACGCCGACAACTCCGGCGACGAGGAGTACAACCTTGATCTTTCGGTCCGCCGAGCGCTGGCTGTGAAGGACGCTCTTAGGATTGAGTATGGGATTCGCCCCAATCGCCTGCAAGCAGTTGGCGCCGGATCGTCGCTTCCAATTAAGTCGAATGGCACTTCCGGGGGGCGAGCCGCAAACCGAAGCGTTGCGCTGCGAATGACTACCCAGGCGGGGACAGAGTGATCGAGCGCCGTTGAGAAAAGGCAGAATCTTCACCCAGGAGGTTATTTGAGAATGGCGCTTTTGAACAATTGCGGTGTTCCCTGCGGAGGCTAGGATCAGCGCCCGCGATTAGCAATCACTGCCAAGGAAGGTAAGTGAAAAGTCGATGAACGCCCTGAGCAAGGCTGACTCTCTTAAGCAGCAGTTTCCAATTTCAAACGATGCATGCCCGCCCGCGTCGGCTGGAAGCAGGAAACAGAATGGGGTCGAGTTTGTTTCTCAGGAACGCATGTCAATCCTTGGCTTGGAAGGACCCGGGCTAGCGCTTGCTCCGCCAACGGGGACTGCCCGGTGTCGAGAGGCATTCAATGCGCTGCTTAAACGCTGGAATGTTATCACTCAACCGCTTCTAGCGTTGATGGTGGGTGTGAGAGTTCCGCTGCAACGAATGCAGCCAGTGCTGATCGAGCGCTGGATGGCAGCAGTGGTTCGCATGCAACGTGCACGGCACGTACTGCTCGAGCGCTGGATGGCAGCTAATTTTCGCACTCGCCAGTTGCCGATTTTGGCCATCGCGGCTGCCATTTGGGTGTCAACCGCCTGGATGGCTTGGCGCGCCGACGATTCGGCTACTCCGCTGCTCCGCCAAATGCCGGCAGCAACCAAATCTCAGCCTGTTCACCTCGGCGATAGGGCGGGGGGAGAAGCTTCCCAAAGGATCTCAGAGCCTGTTGCGGCCCGACCTGAATCGCTAACAGAGCTAACCTCTCCAAGTTTGTCGCTGAACCAAATTGTGAAGTTTCTCATCTCCGGAACGACGCCCCAACACGCGCGCCTCACCAATCCGCAATTACAGGTCTGGGCGGACACCCACACAGGTTTGTACTACTGCCCGGGAGACGACGGTTACCGTCGGAGATCCAGGGGCCACTTCATGTCACAAAGAGAAGCACAGAATAACTATTTCCAGCCCGCCTCCGGGGCGACCTGTCGATAAAGCCAGTTTCGCTGAACGGCTCGGTTCGGTTGTCGGCGATGAGGTAGGGAAACCTGCTCGGCCGCAAGTACTAATGCAGCGACCTCGTTCAATCTTTATTGTCTTTCAGGACAGTCCAGCAATCGCGCGCAATTCGCCAGTCCTCCTGTGCGCGAATCACGAGCACAGGAACACGGGACTTTGGCGCCGCGATGTTGGCGTCGGCGGGGCTGTGTGCGTTCCTGTCGGGATCGAGTTTCAGACCTAGAAATTCCAGATTGCTGCAGCACGCCGACCGCACCTCGGGCGAATTTTCGCCTACACCGGCCGTAAACACTAAGGCATCGAGCCCATCCAACACAGCAACCATGCTGCCGATTCCGGCCTGCAGGCGGTGGATGTAAATATCGAAAGCGAGTTTCGCGCGCTCGTCGCCCGTTCTTATGGCGGCCAAAATGTCCCGCATATCTGCCGAGCGTCTCGAGACGCCCAGCAGCCCCGATTTGCTATTTAAGAGATCGTCGAGTTGTTCTGCGCTCAGACGGTCGTGTCGCATAAGGTAGGTGAGAATGCCCGGATCGATGGAGCCGGAGCGTGTGCCCATCATCAGACCTTCGAGGGGCGTGAAGCCCATGGTTGTATCAATACTGCGGCCGTTTTTGATGGCAGCGAGGGAACATCCGTTTCCTAGATGACAAGTGACGAGTCTAAAGGAACTTAGGTCACGACGCAGCAAGTGCGCAGCGCGTTCGGCGCAATATGCGTGGTTGATGCCGTGAAATCCAAACCGGCGAATACCCCGGGTGAACCATTCGTAAGGGCCAGGGTAGAGGGCCGAGGAGAGCGGCATGGTGTGGTGAAAGGCGGTATCGAAGACGGCGATCTGTGGGATGGAGCCGAACAGCCGCTCCACAATCTCCATTCCTTCGAGCTCGGCGCGGCTGTGCAGCGGCGCCAACGCTGTCAGGCTGGCGATGGTTGATTTCACTTCCGGCGTGACCTGAACAGGATTTTGGTATTCGGCCCCGCCGTATACGATTCGGTGTCCAACCACGTCCAGCTCAGATGGCGAGCTCAGGGCGGCGGCTGGTCCTTTCCAAAGCCGGCCAATCAGGTCCTCAAGTGCCTGGACGCGTGACGTATCGGTGAGGTGTTCCTTGTATGCGAGTCCTCGCGCGCCACTGATCGACAACGAGCTGGTATCGCCCTGCCATTCGATTTTTCCGGCCCAAACGCAGGCAGGCGGATCCGAGGGAGGCGAGTGGTTGATTTCGTACAAGCAGCTTTTCTGGCTGGATGAGCCTGAATTCAGGACCAAAATTTTCATGGTCAGCCTGGCCAGGTCCAGTTTCGGATCTCGGGCATATCATCGCCGTGCTCATATATGTATTGCTTATGCGCAACCAACTGGTTACGAAGATACTGTTTAAAATGAGCGCCAATGCGCTGCAGGCGAGGGACGCGGTCTACGACGTCGCCGGCCAGGTGATAGCGGTCGAGCTCATTGAGCACAGTCATATCGAATGGCGTCGTGGTTGTCCCCTCCTCCTTGTAGCCGCGCACATGGAGATTATCGTGATTGCGCCGGCGGTAGGTAAGCCGGTGGATCAGCCAAGGATAGCCGTGATAAGCAAAGATGATTGGCTTGTCCACCGTGAAAATGGAATCAAAATCGCGGTCGTTGAGGCCGTGAGGATGTTCGGAGCTGGGCTGCAACGTCATCAGATCGACGACGTTCACGACCCGAATCTTGATGTCTGGAAAATGATGGCGTAATAGATCTACAGCGGCCAGTGTTTCCAGTGCAGGAACATCGCCCGCACAGGCCATGACCACATCCGGCTCGCTGTTCTGGTCCGTACTGGCCCAACTCCAGATGCCAATGCCATTGGTACAGTGCTCAATGGCCGCCTCCATATCCAGCCACTGGGGCGCGGGGTGTTTGCCGGCTACAATTACATTCACGTAGTTGCGGCTGCGTAAACAATGGTCGGTAACGGACAACAGAGTGTTGGCATCGGGCGGAAGGTAGACGCGCACGAGCTCAGCCTTTTTGTTGACCACAAAATCAATGAATCCGGGATCCTGGTGGCTGAACCCGTTGTGATCCTGGCGCCAGACGTGCGAGGTCAAAAGATAATTTAATGAAGCGATGGGCCGCCGCCAGGGAATATTGCGAGAGACCTTCAGCCATTTGGCATGCTGGTTGAACATGGAATCGATGATGTGAATGAAGGCTTCGTAGCAGGAAAATAAGCCGTGGCGTCCGGTCAGGAGATAACCCTCAAGCCAGCCCTGGCACATGTGCTCGCTCAGCATCTCCACAACTTGCCCGTCATGAGAAAGATCCTCGTCAGTGGGGAGGATAGGTTCCATCAGGACCTTGGAGGTGACCTGAAAAACCGCGTCGAGGCGGTTCGAGGCGGTTTCATCGGGCCCGACAATGCGAAAGTTCCTGGAGTCCATATTCAGTTTCATCACGTCCCGAAGGAACACGCCTGCAACCTTTGTGGCCTCTGCCGTTTCCGCACCCGGCTTGGCAACCTTCACGCCATACTGGCGGAAATCGGGCATCACCAGGTTCTTGAGCAGCAGCCCGCCATTGGCGTGGGGATTGGCTCCCATGCGGCGATTACCTTTAGGAGCGAGTTCAGCTAAATCTGCCCGGAATTTGCCGGCGGCATCGAACAGTTCCTCGGGACGGTAGCCCTTCATCCAGTCATGCAGAATTCTCAAGTGCTCTGGATTCCGGAGGTCGGAGACAGGAACCTGGTGAGCGCGCCACGTGCCCTCGACCGGCTTGCCATCCACGAACTTGGGGCCACTCCAGCCCTTGGGGCTGCGTAACACCAGCATGGGCCAGATGGGACGCACGTCTGAGCGGCTGCGCCGGGCGTTTTCCTGGAGGCCGCCGATTTCCTCAACGATGGTATCAAGGGTTGCAGCCATGGACTGGTGCATCTTTTCCGGTTCTTGTCCCTCAACAAAAAAGGGCTTGTAGCCATAGCCGCGGAACAGATAGGTGAGCTCTTCGTCGCTCATTCGCCCCAGGACGGTCGGGTTGGCAATCTTGTAGCCATTGAGGTGAAGAATGGGGAGAACGGCACCGTCGCCAGCCGGATTGAGGAATTTGTTCGAATGCCAACTCGTGGCCAGAGCGCCCGTCTCCGCTTCTCCGTCGCCGATGACACAACAGGCTAACAAGTTGGGGTTGTCGAATACTGCTCCATACGCATGCGCAAGAGAGTAACCCAGTTCTCCGCCTTCATTAATCGAGCCTGGCGTTTCGGGAGCGGCATGGCTGGGAATCCCGCCAGGAAACGAGAACTGTTTGAACAGCTTGCGCATTCCGTCTTCGTTTTGCGGGATGTTGGGATAGAGCTCGGTATATGTTCCTTCTAAGTAGGTGTTGGCTACGATTCCGGGGCCGCCGTGACCCGGGCCAGTGATGAAAATGGCATTGAGGTCATACTTCTTGATGATCCGATTGACATGGACATAGATGAAATTGAGCCCTGGAGTGGTCCCCCAGTGCCCGAGCAGACGCGGCTTAATATGTTCGAGTTTCAGTGGCTCCCGTAACAGCGGATTGGCGTAAAGGTAAATCTGACCCACTGAAAGGTAGTTGGCGGCGCGCCAATAGGCGTCCATTTTTTCGAGTTCCTGGGAGCTAAGAGGGCGGTCGGAAACGCGGTGTCCAGAGGATTCGGCGACAGTTGTGGCCATGAATAGACTCCTACCATTCATATGAATGCTACGTCGTTGGATTCTGCTCGGCAAGGGAAGGTGCCGCAGGCTGCAGCAAAGAAAATCAGGACGAGACGGAAGGCTCGTCAATGCTTCTGCTGGCATCAACAAAGAGCCAGCAGAGGCCACTCCCCAGCGTGACCAGGGCAGCCAAAGCCAAGGCACGAGACCACCCGAACCTGGTGGCCACATAGGCGGTCACAATCGGGGACAGCCAGCCGCCAAGATTGCCCAGGGTGTTCATGAGGCCGGAGAGCGAGCCAGAGTGCTTTTGCGAAAGGTCAATGCAAGCCGCCCAGAAGGTTGCTGCGGCAAACATGTTTAGGCCGGCGGCGGCGGCGAGCATAGCAATGGCAGCAAAGTTGTTGGGGGTGTGTCCTCCGCTCCAAAGCAAAACCGCGGAGCCTGACATGCCCAGCCAAACCGCAGCCTTCCTTCCCAGGCGCCGTCCCATTGTGCGTACGGCAAAATCGGAGAACCAGCCGCCGCAGGGTGAAAGGATGGCGATCGCCAGGTAAGGGCAAGCGGCCCAGAATCCGCCCTGGATAAGGGAAAATCCTCGCACGCGCACCAGATAGATGAAAAACCACGTGTGGTAGAAGTAAATGGGAAATCCCTGACAGAAGTACCCGAGGATCAAGGCAATCACAGAGCGGCTGGTCAAGATTTTCGTCCAAGGCGTATCTTCGCGCCGGACGCGAGGGCTGGCGCCACCGCGTCGGATCAATTCCAGTTCGGCGGAATTGACGCTGGGGTGGGTTTCCGGCTGGTCCGTCGCGAAATAGTACCAGGTGATGGCGATCAGCAGCCCCAGTGCGCCACTGATGTAGAAGGAGGCGCGCCATCCCCAATGCTGCATCACCGAGGCGATAAAGATGGGGGTGAAAGCGCCACCCAGGCCGATGCCGAGCATGGAGAAGCTGCTGCCGACGCCGCGGTAGCGATTGCCCATCCAGGCGGCCACCACCGTAGCATAACCGGGTGCACTGGGCGCCTCGCCGATGCCAATCAGGAAGCGCATAATCGCGAAGGACCATGCCAGGCCGAACCAGTGCACGAGAGGTAGGCGAGGGGCGATAGCTGTGGCGGCGGTCAGTAGCGACCAGGACGTAATCACAACTACAAACAGGCGTCGTGGGCCGAACCGGTCCGCGGCATAGCCGCCTGGAATCTGAAACAGCGCATAACCTAAAAGAAACGCGCTGAAGATCCAACCCATGGTACGGACGGGAATGGCGAATTCGTCCTGGATGTACTTGCCCGCGATGCTGAGGTTGAGACGATCGAGATAGGTGAGGATGGAGGTAGCCACCACCAGCCCCATCATGTACCAGCGGACGCTGGTGGCGGCGGTCGCAGGCTGAGGTTTGCGAGGCGCAAAAGCGGCAGAGGGTCCCCCAAGCGCTGGAGAATTTTCATTCAAGGGACCCTCGCTTGTAATCAGCCAGTCTACCAAACCACTTTTAGCTCGACCGAGTCTGGCACGACGGCGTAACCGTGGAACTTTGTTTAAAAATTCAGTTACGCGCTGGTTGGGTGCGCGAATACATGTTTCAGTTTCACCGTGGGCACGATTGCGCCCAGGACCGTTTCCGTCACGGCCTTCTGACTGATTTTTGCACCCTGCACTTCCACGAGCGTGACCTCGGCGATGGCGGAGTAATGCTGGCCTGCCGCGATCATCTGCGCCAGCGCAATCTGTAGCGGAGAGAGGCTCGGGTTGAAGGCCACGTTCTCGATGTACGAGCCGCGGAATATCCGGCCTTGTGCGCTCCGGATCGCTACCCCGGATGGAGAAGTGCTGTAGGGGGCGTAGGCATTACGAGCGGCTTGCAGGGCTGCCGCGACAATGGGATCAGCGGCCGGAGAGACCAGCGTCAGATTTGCCTCGCGGATAGGGAAGGCTCCGTGCTTCATGCCTAACGCCGCCGGGCCGAATGCGGAGGGCAGGATGGCGGAAAGCCTGGTTGGGGGCTTGTTGGGATTCAAGATCTGAATTTCGCCGTCGGGCGAAGCTTCGTTGATGAACTGGCGGCAATGGCCACAGGGCGCGCCGCCGACAGCGAGCGCTGTGACGGCGTTCTCGCCATGCATGTAGGCGTTGGAGACCGCCGCCTGTTCGGCGTGAACAGCAAAGCCGAGGCACTGGCCAGGAATCTCGATGTTGGCGCCGGTGTAGAGGCATCCGCTCGCGCCCCGCACTAAGCACCCCACGAAAAAATTAGAAATAGGAGCATGGGAATAACTGCGGGCCAGCGGAATCAGTTCGCTCATCAACTCCTCGATGGTCGTGCCCTCGTTTTGCGCAAGAGCGTCCGCGTCCGCCGCGGTGATCTGACCGCTGTAGCCTGGGTCCTGCATCAGCTTGAGCAGCAAAGAACGCGATTTCTCGGTGAACTTGGGCAGGGTTTGGCGAAGAGCAGTGCTCTTAAAGTCGTCCGCAAGCAGCGGGAAGGGAAGGGCAGCGGCAATGGCAGCAGAACCGAGCAGGGAAAGCGCGCTGCGGCGGGTCATGGTGTGATCGGACATGGATATCTCCGAGGGGACTTTATGAGCGGACCAGTATAGGACTATGCCAGCACCGGGTGTTTACCTTTGATTCCTCCACGCGCTGAAGGGCCGAATTTTTGTCCCTCCGAGGTTGAAAGCAGGAGTAAGCTACCGCCTTTCTTCGATTTTGCGGGGACGACACCCATACCGAGGAATGCCAATGACTTTAAGCCGCCGTCACGTGTTGCAGGGAATTGCCACTATTGCCACGATTGCAGCCGCGAGGAAAAGCTCCGCCAAGAGCGTCAAGTCCAGAAGTGCTGGCTCAGCCAAGTCGGCTCACTGGCCGCCGCCGTTGGGTAGTCCGGTCACGGAGAGCCTGCGGCCAGTGATCGAGAACTCCCGCGACGTGCGTACCCACTACGACAAGATTGTGGAGATCGCCGGCTGGATGGCTTACGAAGAACTGCCCATGCCAAATTTGGCGGTGCCTTATGGACTGGAGAAAACTCCAGACGTCGCCATGGATTTCGTCATGGTAGGCAACACCATTGATACAGCGTTTACAGACTTCAAAACCCATGTGAAGTTCCAGACCGACTACGCGGGCGCTCACCTGTCGGACTCCGAGGCCATGTTCGGCTGCCTGAAACGCGCGATGGATGAGGGCGTTCCCATTCTGGATGGCAAGTTTTTAGCAAAGATAACGCGCCGCGACATGGAGAAAATCTTTGCCGGCAATATGGAAATCCCCATGCTGGAGGAGAAGACAGTGCTGCTGCGCGAGGCTGGCCAAGTGCTGGCGGCGAAATATGGAGGGCGCTTTTACAACTTCATCCGCTCCTGTCCGCCACGCCTATACGGCCAGGGGAAGGGCCTGGTGGAGCGCCTCTCTGCGGAGTTCCCGCGTTACAACGACGTTAGCCTCTACGACGGGCACGAGGTGAAGTTTTATAAGCTGGCGCAACTCGGCTTCTGGCAAATCTATTCAGGATTGAACGCCACGGGAGCGTTCCGCCTGGAGGATCCGCAGAAAATGACCGCCTTCGCCGACTACATTGTGCCGGTGGCGCTGCGCTTGATGGGCATGACCAGCTACTCGCCGGCTCTGGAGCAGGCGATCAATTCGTACCAGCTGATTCCACGTGACAGCGCTCAGGAGATCGAAATTCGGGCCCACTGTCTATACGCGACCGCATTGTTGGCGGATGCGATCAACAAGTTGCGTCCGCCGGAGCAGCAGGTGATTATTCCGCAAATTGACGCGCGCCTGTGGACGCATTACCACACCACGTCCTGGCCGCATCACCTGACCAAGACCATCATGTACTGATCATCTGCCGCGCCAAGAGGCAGGGCGCTTCTGCAGAAACGCGTCCATCCCTTCGGCGGCATCTTCCAAAAGCAGATTGCACGCCATCACCTCGCTCGCGCTGTCATAAGCGGCCGAGAGAGGACGATCAACTTGGCCGTAGAAGGCCTGCTTACCGAGTTGGACTGCGGCTGAACTGCGAGACAGGATGATGTCCGTGAAGCGCGCAATTTCTGCGTCCAGCTGGGCAGCGGGAACAACACGATTGACCAGCCCCCAAGAGAGCGCGGTGTGGGCATCAATGGTCTCTCCGGTGAGGAGCATTTCCATGGCGCGTTTCCGGCCTACATTCCGCACCACGCCTACCGCAGGCGTGGAGCAGAAGACACCGATGTTGATTCCCGGCATGGCGAACCTGGCAGTGTCGGCGGCGACGGCAAGGTCGCACATGGAAACGAGCTGGCAACCGGCGGCGGTGGCAATACCGTGGACGCGGGCGATTACTGGCTGGGGCATTTGGGTGAGCGAAATCATCATCCGGCTGCAGTCGTCGAACAATTGACGCTGCCAGCTCTTGTCGCCAGCGTGAGCGCGCATCTCCTGCAGGTCATGACCTGCGCAGAAGCCCTTTCCTTCAGCGGCGAGAACTACTACCCTTACCGCGGGATCTTTGGCGGTGGCATGCAGCTCCGCCTGGAGGGCGGCAATCATCTGGCTGGAGAGCGGGTTGAATCGCCCCCCGCGATTGAGAGTGAGTGTAGCGACGCGATTCACGTGTGTAGTGAGGACAAGCGGCTCTTGCGCGGGCAAAGCGTCAACATGCATAACAGATACCTCCCTGCTCTCTGGCGATTGCTTCGGCCGACCTAGCGCCGCGTGCACAGCACGAGCTTATGAATCTTAGTACTATGGTGCTGTTTTCCGCCAACGTGAAACTGGGACCTTGTTCCTAACGCGACCTCGTCGTTATTACCCGAACCTCGATAGTCCAGGAGAGGCACTGATGAAGGCACTCTTGACGTTTGTGATTCTGGTCGCCCTCGGTGTGAGTGCTGCACCCGCGCAGATGAGCAATCCAATGCTTAGCGAGAACACAACCAGGATCTCTGACCACGTCTGGGCAATCATGGGCTTCCCCAATGTCGGCATCGTGGTCGGTAAGCACGCCACGCTCGTTGTTGACACAGGTTTAGGGCCGAAGAATGGAGCCACTGCCGCGCGCGTGGCGGCAAGACTAGCACCTGAGAACCACAAGCTGTTTCTCACTACCACTCACTTCCATCCGGAGCACGCTGGTGGGGAGCCGGGTTTCCCTCCCAATACCATTTTGATACGCGACGCCGTGCAGCAGCAGGAGATGGAGAAGCACGGGCAGGAAATGATTGACATGTTCAGTAGCCGGTCAGCGCAAATCAAAGACCTGCTAGCTGGTGTGGTACTGCGTCCGCCAGACATGACGTTTGACCGGGAAGTAACCATTGACTTGGGCGGGGTTAGGGCGCGGCTGCTCTGGTTTGGCGGCGCTCACACCAAAGGAGATGAGCTTACTTTCGTTGAACCGGATCGTACTTTGGTTTCAGGCGACGTGGTGCAGAACAAGACCATGCCGCACATCTTCGGTGACGGCGGCACACCTGCGAGCTGGCTTGCCGTGCTGGAGAAGGTGGCCGCACTCCCTGTTGCACACGTCTTGCCCGATCACAGTGCTCCCGGCGACGGTTCGCTGGTGGCGGCTGAAGTGAAACTGATCTCAGAAATCCGCACGCGAGCGCTTGCTCTCAAACAGCAGCGTGTCTCAGCAGAGGACGCAGGCAAACAGGTTAGCGCGTACCTTAAAACTCAATATCCCGACTGGCCCAATACCAACGCGGCCGATTTCGTCAAAAGCGTTTATGCAGAACAGTAATGGGTGTGCGCCGGTTTTTCCGGTAGATCTGGATCCAAATGGCTTAGTGGCCCACTCCGGTCTCCTGCAAGATCGCTTGCCAGTTCAGGATGGCATTCCATAACAGGCGCTGGTCGCCGCGATTCAAATCGCGGTGTACGGGATTAAAGTTGAACGCCACCACGCGGCCGTGGCCCACCGGCATGTCCAGAATCGCCGGACGGCCAATCAGTCCCGCCTGTCCCCACGCCTGGCCACTCACTACTAAAGGCGCACTCTCGCTGTCGCCCCACTGCAACACAATCCCGCTGCGGTCTTCCGGACCATCGAGGCAACTGGTGCAGTAGGCCATGCGGAGCCATCGCAGAGGCACGTCGTACAGAGGAAAGTTTTGGCGGAATACCCACGTACGCACGGGGTAGCCGTAGGCGAGGGGATGGTCAGGGCGCGCGAAGGTGACGCGCACATGAGCGCCGGGAGTGCGGGTGGCGGCATTTTCGGAGGCGGCAGCCGAGGCGGCCCCACCACCTTGCGTGCTGCGGGGCACGCCGCCGGCCGCACGCCGCACCCCGCGCACAATTCCGCCTTCCAAAGCCAGCATGGAACCGCTGCCCAAAGTGACCATCAGCCCGCCGCTTTCTACAAACTTCTGCAATTGCGCCATGCCTTCCCATCCAATGCCGCCGGTTATGTCATCGGATTCAGCCGGCGTGCCAAAGCTTGGCGTGCGTGGAGTCTTTTTGTAGGGCATTGGCCCCCAAGCCTTGGGCAAGCCCTGGATCTGTTCCGCCAACTCGAGGTCCACATGGCCGTAGAGGAGGATGTCAACTTTGTCGCGCAAGCCGCCGGCGCGAATGTCTTCATCGCGCAGGTAGGTATAAGGGACTTTACGTTGGTCAAGGGAGTAGCGGATCCAGCCGATGGAATCCGTGTCCGCCCATGGTACCCAAAGCCCGATGCGAGGCGCCGGAGCAGCATGATGGGGTACCGCGGGAATGGCGGCAGCGCTGGTGAGATTCAGGCCGAGTTCCGCCGCTGCGGATCGCAGTTCTGCGGCCAGCCCGTCCTGGGCAGGGAAAATCCAGGAGCCAGCGGGAAATTCTGTGCCTTCTTCATTAAAAGCGTGCTCGGCAATCTGCACTCGGAACCGGCTGAGGCGGTAGCGTGCCGCCAGCAGGCTTTCCTGCCCGGTATCTTTTAAAAGGAATACGGGGCCGTTGCCGGCGACAGTGCCTCCTGGATGTGGCGGGGCAGACAGGGCGACAAGGGGAACAGAACGCACCGCCGTGTCGACGGTTGGAATCGCCCGTAGGTGATAGTGGGCGGGTAGTTCCCAGGAGACATCATCGTAAGGCTCGCCACCGTCCTTGGGATAATGCTGCGGCGTGAGCAGATCTACGGCGTAATTGCGGTAAGGTTGATCCAAGCGTACGACGTAGGTGCCGGCAGGGAAGCTGGCATCTTTAAGTTGGATTGGCGCTTGCGCCACGCCCACCTCGATGTGCTGACCGATGAGGCGGCCCACCATCTGGGCCACACGCATGCGGTCGCCCTGATCGGCGGGAATGAGGAACGCATAAGGCGGCTCGTGCAGCCCTTTCTGCCAGGAATCCCAACCTTTCTTGTAAAAATTCTGCAGCATGTGCTGAGCGTGGTCGGCGCTGTAGTCCAGTGCGGCGAGGGCGGCAGTTTCCTGATAATTCAAGTTGTCGCGCGCTGACCACACAACCTGCTGCGATTTGGGCGGGAGCGGCCGATACCACTCCATCTTTGTGTCCGAGGGGTCAAGGGTGCGGCGCATGGTTTCAGTTGAGCCGTTGCCGAACGTCTCATAACCGCGCCCGATGCTGTTGTGGTTCATGGCCACAGAGTCCAGATAAAGGTGGGCAAATGCCTCGCCAAAATTCCAGGTGGAAACGCCGGGCATGGCCATCGCCGTCATAACCTGCACTTCGTGGAAGCTGAGTTCCAGGAACTCCGCATAGGTGATGGGATCAACATCTGGGTTGTAAGGGCCGGTGCCGTTCCAGGTCATCAGCATGGGCACGCCTTCGTGGAGGTCGTGGACCACGGTCGGGTGCCACTCGTGAAACATGCGGTGCACCGCCTTGGTGGTCTCGTGCGTCTGCTGATGGGTATCGCGGTTGATGTCCACGAAGGTGTATTTCGACCAGTAGGGCGGAGACTGGCGAGGCAGGTTCGCGTAGTCGGTCTTGCCCTTGAGGTAGGCGTAGAACCAGTCCACCATCTTGTCGCGGCCATCGGGGTTGGAAATGGGATTGATGAGCACCACCAGTCGCTCGCGAATGCGGCGGATCATCGGCTGCTCGGAAACCGCTAAACGGTAGGCCAGTTCGAGCATGGCCTCCGTGGAGCCCGTCTCGTCAGAGTGCAGAGCAGCATTGAAATAATAGATAGGCCGTGAACTCTTTATCAGCCGCTGGGCGGCGGCCGGATCGGTGCGCCGCGGATCAGCGAGGGCAGCGGTTGCAGACTTCAGCTGATCCAATTCACGAATGCCGGCTTCGTCGGCGATTGCCACCATTATGATTTCGCGTCCTTCTTCGCTGCGTCCTAAAGTGAAAACGCGAACCCTGGGCGAAGCAGCGGCCAAAGCGCGGCAGTAAGCGTAAGTCTTGACTGTCCCGGCGAGTTCGCCCGGCACCCCGGGAATTCGCCCCAGAAACGCCATAGGTGAGGGCACGGTGGAGGAGTGCGGCAGATAAGAGACCCAGGGAGAAATGAAATCCTTTTCCGTGGTCGCGGCGGCAATTGCTTCCGCGGAACCGGGTTCGGGCATATCGGGAGCGGCGGCGGTTTGCGCCAGCGCGGCTCCTGTCAATACTGGCAGCAACAGAAAAACAATGAAATATCGGATCATGAAGGCCTCTGCCCGCCGGGCGGACGCGTTCTTGCGGTGAATATTAACGGAGTGTGCCGGCGGGATCCCTGCAATGGTATGTGGAGTGCTCATGGCTTGAAGTCGCGCGTCACTTTGCCACCGTAATGCCGCACCACGAAGGCGGCCACTCGCGCGATGGAATCGTGCAGGGAAGAGGTTGGGCCACGATGGTGCCCGGTGAAGACCACCAGCACGATGGGTTGATCGTGTACCCACAGCACACCAGCGTCGTTGGCGATAAACGGCTGGCCGTCCCCAGTTTTGTGCGCGATGCGGACATGTTCCAGGTATAAGGGAAAGCGGTCATTCACCTGCTGCTTTTCCATGATGTCCAGGAGCAGGGTGCTTGCCTTTTTGGAAACCAACTTGCCCTCGGCAGCCCACTCCAGCAGTTGACCTATTTCGCGCGTGGTGCTGTGGCCGAAGTAGATGCCGGCGTCGTAAATGGTGTGTCCGAACGCCGCGCTGACCTGCGACTCGCTGTACTTATCGAAGGGGAACTTGATGGTCTGGTCGCCACTTGCGTTCTTATAACTCGGATCGAGTGTTCCCAGCCAAGTGCGATCCCAATCCAGATCGGAGAACTGTGTGCTGGTGTTCTTCAGTCCCAGGCTGTGCATGTAGGCCGTAATGTTCGCGCGGCCGACCTTGTCGGCCAGGATGTCGGTGGCCTCATTGTCGCTGATGATGATCATGAGCGTGAGCAGGTCACGCACGGTGGGCTGCAGGCCCGGATCCAGCGAGTACAGTACCCCCGAGGGCAGGCGGCGGTCGGCGGGCGTGATAGCGATGCGATCGCCCAGAGAAAACTTGCCTGCTTCCGCGTCGCGCAGCACCTCAGCTGCAATGGCCAGTTTGATTACGCTGAAGGTTTCGTAAACCGTGTCCGCATCGAACGCGATCTCATCCCCGGTGGAGAGATTCTTCATGTAGACGGACATCTGGCCGGGAAAGGCCCGCCGGATGGCCTGCAGTTCATCTCGCAGTTGGTTGAGAGACTCAGCGGCGGCGGCCTGGGTTGCAGATTGTGCTGCTGCCGTCGTTGCGAAGGCCAATCCAAGTACCGCAAGCAGGAGAACTCCGCGCCGTTTCACTCCGCGTGCCCTCCTGATTGAACGGAGCTTTGCAGGCGGTTCGCGAGGTCCTGAACCAGCTGAGTATTCTTCTCAACCGCCTGCCGGAGCAATTCGGTTTGCTGTTGTGCAGTGGTCCAGTCGGCCTTCTCAACGGCCTCTGTTATTGCCGGAAGCTCTAAATGAGCGTAGGTGTAGCGGGCGCCGTAAAGCATGTGCTCGAACCAGGGGCGCCCTGGAATACCCTCCGGATTCAGCCAATTTCGTTCTATCTTCATCGTGCCCTGATTCACGTCCTGCTCGACCGCCGGGTTGATTTTGCCGGAAGCGAGCGCCTGCTGTTCCGCGGCATCAAGCTTGCGGCCAGCGCCAACAAAATCCGTAATCGCGGCTCGCAGTGGCCGCAGGTCCAGCCGGCTCAGGTCCTTTCCCTTTTCCAACTCATCCACGAATTGCGCGATATTTTCGCCGTACTCGCCGAAATCGAAGGGCAGCAGGTCGGCATTCGCCAGCCGCAGGGCGAGTGCGCCCCACAACTGAGACATCAGCGTGTGGTAGCGGTATCCCGGATCGCCAAAGTGATTGATCCAGTAAAAATCGTCGTACATGGAGTGATACACGCCATAGGGCCCGTCAAAGTCGAGGCCGATCACCGGCATACCCACATGGTTGAGAAAAACCGTATGGTCCGAGCCGCTGCCAATGCGTGTGTCCACCAGGTTGGCGTCGCTGACAGGTGTTTCCTTTCGTGCTTCCCGCGCTCGCTCCACCGATGCTTTCCATGCCTCGTAAAGCGACTGGCCTGTTGCCGGATCCTGGAAACCGTGGCTCACCTCACGCAGCAATGGCGCGAGCGATCCCACCGCGCTGCCCTCGAAGTTGGGACCCGAGGTGGACGAATCCACGTTGATGTAGGCGACCGCCTTTTTGCGCAAATCGTCCTGAAATTGCTCGCCCCATTCCGTGGACCCGGTCAGCCCGACTTCTTCGCCGTCCCAGCTGCAAATCACCAGCGTGCGCCTGGGCCGGATTCCCTGGCGCAACAGTTGGCCCAAGCCGCGCGTCAGCTCCATCATGGACGCGGTGCCGCTGCTGGGATCCACCCCGCCAAACACCCAGGCATCGCGGTGGTTGCCCATCACCACCCATTCGTCCGCGAATTGCGAGCCGCGAATGCGGGCTTCCACGACATAATAGGGCTTGATGGAATTGTCCATATCAATTTTGAGATGGACTTGCGCATCCTTGCCGCCGAGGTGGTATGTGATGGGAAGGCCGCCCTGCCAGTCCTGCGGAGCCGCCGGACCACCAATGTGCTCCAGCAGCGGCTTGGCGTCATGCCAGGAGAGCGGCAGCGCCATGATCTTGGGCAGCGAGCGCGCATCTTTCACCGCAATGTGCCTGGCTCCCGGTACTGACGCCCACCCCGGAGTCAGGGGATCTCCAGGCACTATGAAATCGTAAGTGATGGCCCCGCGCTGGATGTGGCTTTCCGGGCCCCATGGCCCGTCCGGGAAGACTTTTCCTTTTTTATAACCGTCCTCGGCAGGGTCGCTATAGATGAGGATGGCGGCCGCGCCTTCGCGCTCCGCCGTCAGCGCTTTGAAACCTCGATAGCTGTAAGGATTGGAGTAGCGCACCAGAACAATCTTGCCGCGCACGCTGATGCCCTGCTGACGCAGGTAGTCGTAATCTTCAGGATTGCCGCTGTGGGCATACACCAGCGGAGCCGTGATCTCGCCCGAGAGAGACATGCCGGTCCAGGCTGAGGACACTGCCTTGTTGCCGGTGTCGGGGTCTTCCGGAAAGGGCTGCTCGCGCAAGCCAGCGACGTAGTGCACCGGACTCACCATCTCCAGGGAAGTGCTGCGCGGTTGGGTACTGTAGACGTCGTAGCGGCGGATGCGCACATCCTCCAGGCCCTGCTTTTTCCATTGCTCGGCAATGTAACGCGCCAGCTCGTTATTGCGGGCCGATCCGGCAATGTGCGGCTCCGCCGTGAAAATCCGATGCTGCCTGCTCTCTTCCTGTGGTGATGGAATGGCTCGGAATCTATGCTCGACGTCGTTCTCTTTGGCTGCTTCGCCGGCGCTGAATCCCCGCATGGCTGGCGCGTCGGGATGCGCGGATTGAAGGGAAGGCGGCGTGGCGAAAAATGTCAGTAACAGGGCGATGGCGACGAGACGCAGTGAGATCATCCGGGCTCCCGAAGCTGAAAACGCTCACTTATGGGAGAGCCGGATTATAGACGCCGTTTCCGCCGCAGCAACACTTTTTTGCGGGAATCATTGCTGGACGGGAGGAGGAAGGCGCTGCGCCTGTGCGCGCTCCCGCTGCGCCGCCGCGCTCATGCCGAGTTGCGTGTATGCGTCCGCCAGGAACAAGTGCGCTTCCCGTGACTTCGGCTCCACATCGGCGGCTTCCCGCAGGTTGGGCAAAGCTTCGCGGGCGTGGCCCTGCAGAAAAAGAATGCGGCCCAGCAACAGGTTGGCGCGATAGTGGTGGGGATTAAGCTGCAGGGCTGTGTGCAATTGCGTTAACGCTTCTGGAACGCGGTCAATGCGGGCATACACTGAACCCAGAGAAAAGTGCGCGTCTGCCCAGCGGGGAGCCTGCTTCACCGCAAACTCGAATTGGGGCGCGGCCCCCTGCCAGTCTCCGGTTTCAAAGAGCGCCAAGCCCAATTCGTAGTGCCCCATGCCCGAGTCCGGCTGCAGAACCAGCGCCCTTTGCAAAGCCGGGACCGCTTTCTGATAGTCGTGAATCCGGGTGAAGGCGGTACCGAGTTGCATCTGCGCAATGGGCATATTGGTATCGCCCGCCAGAACTTCCTCGAGACGCGGAATCGCCTCCTGGTAGCGGCCGTCTTCCATTTCCATGATGGCGGCATGCATCTGGTTGGCGATCTCAATTTTGTCCTTGGGATCGGGAGCACTAGTTTTCCCCGATTTGCCGGGCGCCTCGCCTGGGGAGGCATCAGAGGCGACGTAGCCCAGAGCATTCAGCTTTTGCGCCTGCTGTGCATTAACCGTTCTACCCCCGGGCTGTGCCGCACTGGTGCTGACGCGGAATTTATCCAGGTTCGTTGTCAACGTGCCGGCGACTGCCGGCCGATTGTCCGCCAGGTTATGTAATTCCTTCGGATCTGCGTTCTGGTCGTACAGCTCGCGGCGCGGCGCCTCGATAAACAGGTACTTGCCTTCACGCAGCGAGCGCAACGAGCTCCAGCCAAACGCACGATGGGGGTAGTCGGTCTCGGAGTAGACGGGGCGATCAGCGTGGGTGGCATTTCCAGTAGGCGCGGACGTCATGCCTGCCGCGACACGCGCTTGCGTTTGCATAAGGCTTAGCAGCGGTTCGCCTTGCACAGCGCTAGGCGCCTGCAGCCCGGCAACCTTCAGAATCGTGGGCGTCACATCAACCAGGCCCGTTTGGGTGCTGATGCGCTTCCCGGCAAAACGTTCGTGCGGCAGCTTGAAGAGCAGCGGCACGTGGATGGTTTCGTCGTACAGAAATATCCCGTGGGTCCGCTCTCCATGTTCGCCGAAGGCCTCGCCATGATCAGCCATGATTGCGATCAGCGTGCCATCGTACAGTTTATGGCCGCGCAAGACGGTGAGCAGGTGTCCCACCGCCGCATCCACGTAGGCGATTTCCCCGTCGTACGGAAGCGCAGCGTAGCGTTGCGCGTAAGGCGGCGGAGGATCGTACGGATCGTGTGCATCGTAAAGATGGATCCACAGGAAAAAAGGACGCTTCGGGTTGTTCCCCAGCCAGGTCAGAGCATGGCAGATTACCTCGTCGGCGCGGCGTTCCACCGTTTTGTAGCGATCCTCGTGGGCCCGCCGCAGGCGAAAACCCGCGTCATAAACATCGAAGCCGCGGTCGAACCCAGGCGCCAGTCCATCGAGAGGATCGAGAATGAGAGAGCCCACAAACGCGGCGGTGTGGTACCCATGGTGATGCAAAATGTCCGGCAGATAAGGCAAGTGCTCTGCCAACGGCTTGCCAAAATCGTTAACATGGTTGAACTGGGGATAGGTTCCAGTCAGGATGGTGGCGTGCGAGGCCGTAGTTAAAGGAACGTGGGCATAGGCGCGCGTAAACACCACGCCTTGTTTGGCAACGGCATCGAGATGTGGCGTGAGGCCGCGACGCGAGCCGAGAAATCCCATGCGGTCGGCGCGGGTGGTGTCCAACGTGATAAGGACGATGTTTGGAGGCGCGGAAGGGACGCCGAAGCTGATGCCGGCCGCCAGCAGGATGAAGGATAACCCACTACACAAGAACCGCATAGAAGAGAGCCCTTAATACTAACTGCGATTCCCCCACAGGGGAAGCTCCCCCTATTCATTCAATTCGTGCCGGAGCTGTTTCGACAACTTTTCAAGCCGCTTCAGATTGTGTTCCACATCCTTTGAGATAAGCCCTTTCTTGAGTTGCTCAATGTCCGGCGGCACTCCCGCCGCCAGCTTCGCCGGTTCGTCTGCTTGTGTCTTGAGCTTGACTACGTCAACCTTTCGGGCTTGGGGGGGCGGGTCGACTTTCCAAACCTCGGGCCTGCGGCCGGGCATTGGTAACGGACCATCATAGCCTTTGGGGATTCCTCACAGAGCAGGGAGCAGACAAACAGGATGGACAAGACCAACCAAACTGATCGCATCGGCTGACCTCCCGGCGAAAATCGCGCCCATTATTTTAAGGACAATTTAGCCGGGACCCATTCTCAGAGCGCCGAATGTGGCGAAGCGTATCTCTTCATTTCAAACATATCTCACCACTTCTGTTATGTCGCAACGTCTAGTTTTCGTTGAATGCTATTGACAACGAACAGCTTGGGGTTACACTTGGCCGCTATCAGTTGTCTGTTGCGCTGTCTAAGTGTATTTCTTTTTCTCTCCTCTGGAGGATCGCGATGCGGCGTTTTCGGTGGTCATACCTGTCACTGCTGTTGGCCCTGCTACTGGCATCTGTTCCCCTTGTCGCTCAAAAGATAACGGGTGATATTACGGGCGACGTCACTGATTCATCGGGTGCTGTGCTGCCCAATGTGAACGTGACCGCCAAAAGCGCGGCGACCGGCCTCACTCGCACCGCCACAACTACCAGCACAGGGTCGTATCGCATCACTGACTTGCCCAGCGGGGTCTACTCGGTCAGCGTTTCTGCGCCGGGGTTCAAGAACATGAGGCAGCGGGTTCAGGTGGTGTTAAACGCCGTGGTGCGTGCCAGCTTCAGGATGGAAGTGGGCTCGCGCGAGGAAACGGTTACGGTGCAAGCCGAGGCGCCGTTGGTGGACCTATCCCCGAACAACAACAACTACGTAGACCAGCGGAAGATTGAGAGCGTCCCACTGAATGGCCGCGATTTCAACTCCCTGCTGGCCATCACGCCCGGGGTGCAGCGCGCGCCAGGCGGCGGCTTCCTGGCCATCAGCATCAACGGAGCACGCACTACTTCCAACAACTATTTCATTGATGGTTTGTATAACAACGACCGTTACTACGGCGATTCAGCCATCAACCAGACCGGGGTCGTGGGCATTCCGGCAACCCTGTTCCCGCCGGAGGCAATTTCCGAATTAACCGTGCAGGAAACGCCCTCTTCGGAATTTGGCGTCAAGGGTGGCGCGCCCATTCTTCTGGGCATGAAGAGCGGCACGAACACCTGGCACGGATCGGCAACCTGGGTGCGGCATACCAATTTTGCCGACGCCGACAACTACTTCTCCAATCACAACACCGATAATTGCGGTTCGGTCGGAGAGTGTGCCAGCACCCCTTTGCATAACAACCAGTTTAACGGCACGATCGGCGGACCGATCATCAAAGACAAGGCTTTCCTGTTCCTTTATTACGAAGGCCAGCGTTACAACTCTTTGGCGGTGAGCAGCAGGACCGTTCCCACGCCGGCGGACATTCAGGGAGCCCTTGCTAATATCGCTGCCAGCGGCCTGACAGTAAACCCGGTGGGGCAGACGCTCTTAAGCTATTTCCCAACGTCGACGACGGGCACATTCGTAGCCCGTACCCCAACCACGGCGAATGCCAATGGTTTTGGCACCAAGTTCGACTACAGGTTCAACCAAAACCACTCGGTTTCGGTCCGCTATATTTTCGGCGATAGCCTGCAGAGCGCTCCACCCTTTGCGGGTCTACCGGCGGGTGGCAATCATCCGGCAGATCTTTTTAATTCCATTGCTCCCAGCCGTGCCCAAATGGCTGGCGTCAGCTGGACTTGGAACATGAGCAACAACAAGATTCTGGAGAGCCGGCTCGGTTTTACCCGCTTTGCCCAGATCATTGATGTCAACAACAAGATTGATCCTAAGAGCCTTGGCGTTGACACCGGCCCGCTTTCACCGGCGGACTTCGGCGTGCCCTACGTTTACATGTCGCCCCTAGGGTATGGTGGCTACATTGGCGGCGTTCAGGGTTATCCCATTACCACCCGTCCCGACCAGACTTGGGATTGGTCCGAGCACTTCACCTGGGTAAAAGGTAACCACACGATAAAATTGGGTGGAAACTACCAGAAGGCTTACACCAACAGCTTGCGCAATCGAGCGCGCACTGGCCTCGCCATGGGCTATTTCATCGGCTATACGGGCGGAATTTCAACTAACTCGGTCCAAGATGCTGTGGAGGAGCTGCTGCTGGGTAAAGCGGATCTGGCCGACCGCAACTTCGGCGACACTCACCGTCATATCTTCCAGAAATCCGTCGGCTTCTACGCGCAGGATGACTACAAGATCAAGCCCAATCTAACTATCAGCTATGGTCTGCGCTGGGATATCAACGGCGCCATCGGCGAGCAGAACAACATCGGGTCGAATTTCATTCCCAATGTAGGGTTGGTGGAATTGGGTCAGGGTATTGACCGCCTCTATAACCGCGACTTGCACGACTTCGGGCCTCACCTCGGATTTGCCTGGGACGTGTTCGGCACGGGAAAAACTGCCGTCCGCGGCGGCTACTCTTTGACCTATGACGTGCCCAATTTCGCCGCCTTTGCCGCGCCCTATACGATCTCTCACGCGCGTGCCGGGTCTTTCAGTCAGCCCGACCTGGGCCCGTTTTCATCCTTCGGGGTCTCGTTGTCTGGGGCAAACAGTGTGAACCCAAACGATCCGGCCGCTACTTGTGTTAATCCGGTGACGCAGGCGGGCGATTATGTCTGCTTTACGAACGGACCGATTTTTGGTCCTAGCCCCGGCGGTTCGCCACCCTTCAATGCTTTTGGTGTTGATCCCAACTATCGTACGCCCCGGTTGCACAACATCAGCCTGAGCATTCAGCAGGAGATCGCCCGCAACAATGTGCTGACCATCGGCTATTCCGGCCAGCGTGGACGCGACCTGGTCATTTATCGCGACCTCAACGCCAGCCCGCTGGGGAGTGCGGGCAACCCCAGCGACCGCCCCTATGCTGCCCAGTTCCCAGACTTAAGTCACATTATCCAGGCCACGAATCTGGGTAAGTCGCAGTACGACAGCCTGCAGGCTACCTACAACCAGCGCAATTTCCACGGCTTGGATACTCAGTACAACTTGACCTGGAGCAAGTGCTTCGACGAGAACTCCGTCAACCGGGGTGGGGTGGGAGATTTCCCGCAGCTGAACAATCCTCTTAACGTGAGAGATTCCTGGGGGCTTTGCGACAGTGACGTTCGTCTCAATTTCAACCTCGCTGGTGTCTATTCTGTCCCGGCCATTCCCCATCTGGGACGGTATCTGGGTCAGGGCTGGCAGATCAGTACCATTTATACCGCGATCAGTGGACGCCCATTCTCGGTAATGACGGGCGGAGGCTCGGATCCTTCCGGGCAGGGATTCAGCGGCGATGCGATTCGCGCCGCCTGGGACGGCACTCCGGTTCACTACAACACCCGCAACCCGGACCAGTACGTGTTGGAGACTTATACTGCTCCCGGCCAGCCTGACCCCTGCGGTGATACGTCGGGAGGGCTGCCTCTCTCGCCCTTCTACATCCCCTGTGCCGGAACGGTCGGGAACTCGCGCAGAAATCAGCTGGTCGGGCCTGGCCTGAGCCAATTGGATGCCACCATCATCAAGAACACGAAGATCACGGAACGGCTGAACATGGAATTTCGCTGGGAAGTCTATAATGTGCTGAACCGGGCGAACTTCTACTACCTTCCCAACAACACGCTGCTGGGCGGCAGTCTGTTCGGAATCACGAAGACACCCGACGTCGCCTCAGGCAATCCGGTGGTTTCCCAAGGCGGCCCTCGTAACATGAATTTCGCGATTAAGTTCCAGTTCTAAGGAGACCACGCGCTGCGCTTTGCAATGACCCGGACGGGAGCGAACGCTTGGTCTGAGCTTTTATAAACCACGGCTTTTTTGAAGAACGATCAATTCCAAGGCGTCGGGCGCCAGGGGATTGGAGAGGTGCAAGGTCCCTCCTTTTTCAGATGTCGTCTTCACCAGGTCGAAGTTCTCTGTCTTGCTGATACGGTAGCGCTTAACTGTGTACGGGGCGCTGCCCCACGGCAGATTCCTGAGGGTCAAATTGTAGCCGCGGTTGTCGTGGTAGGCGATGCCTGTACGCAGCGGCAGGAATTTAACCTTCGACATGTTGGGCATTGGGGGCGCTGCTTTCTGCAGCTCGGGGGGCATGGGCATCAGATCGGGTTTGTAATTCTTGGGAATCTCGTAATTGCTGATAAGAACCTGAACTGTATTACCGTCTCTGGAGCGGCCAGCCAGCGCGGCAAAGCCGAAGGTGTCAGTTCCCGAAACCGCAAGCCGCTGCGGAGTGCCCAACATCTTCCCCATGGCTGCAAATGCATAGGCGGTTTTGAAGAACTTGCCATTCAAGTTAAAAAGTCCCATCCAGGCGGCGTCGCCACGGTAGAAATGTGCGTGGTCAATGGGTGTGTCTTGCAAGTAGCTGAGCACAGCGCCAATGTAGGCGGCGTTATGCACGCTCTCTAGCTCAGCCTTTTTCTCCTCGGTAAAGTTCGCCGTCAGATTCCACTCGGAAAGAATGTTCTCCGCCTGGGGAAAGCCATGGTGGTCGAGGATCTCGCGAATTTCCTTGCCCAAGCGAATAGCGTCGTAAGGGTCGGCGGAACCATTGGCGTAGGTGTGCCACGAATAAAAATCCAGCGGCAAGTGATGGACTGAGCAATAGTCAATAAACCCTTCGCGGTAACCCCCATCGTCGTAGGGAAAAGCTTTGGCGTCGCCGCCCACTTTTAAAGAAGGATCGAGGGACTTCAAGGCCCGCGTGGTTTTCTCATAGAGTGTGTAAAACTGCTGGGGAGTGCCCGACCAGAAACCCTCCGGTTCGTTCCAGAACTCCCAATAGCGAATTCCGTAGTGGAATCCGTTGGCCCAGCCTTGGTTGTAATGCATAGCAATGTGTCTGACGATGGCTGCGAACTTATCGAAATCCGCCGGCGGATTGATATTGGCTCCCCAACTGCGTCCAATGCGGTAATACACTTCCGCCCCGCTGGCGTGAATGGCCGCGATCACTTTGTCGGTGGGGCCGAAGTTGTAGTTTTCGGGCTGGTCTGGATCGGCGCTCCAATTGGGAAAGATGATGCTTGCATTACCGTTTTTCACGACACCGGCGCGCTGTGCGTTGTCAGGAATAAGCCAGGTAAGCGCGCCATTGCCCAGAACAAATTTGGAGTCAATCTCGGTGGGACCCATGAAATCGTGGGTACGCACCTGGCCAATGCGGACTTGCTTGTACTGCTGGATGAGTGTAGGAAGCCCGGCCATGACTGGAGTTGGCGGACCGTTCACTCCTTGGAATGAGCGGATTTCGCCGATGACCTTGCTTGCGTCTACTTGTAAGGCTCGAAACCCAACCTGATTTGCCGTCTGAGGGAATGCAAGAACAGAGAGCAGCAGAATGCAAACCCAGAAATACAGCGTTGTTTTCATGACTACGACTCCTTCACCGCGGCTGTAGTGGCAGCGGAACAGGGGGAGTTAAGTCTCGATCTTCTGTTGCAACAAGGTGAGCAGCGGGCGATCGAGCTTATGTCCTCTCCACTCTTCGAACTTCGTGCCCGGCCGCTCCGTGTCGAGCACACCGAATGGTCCGCGAAAATTCCACAATGCCCAGCCAGAATTCAGCGCGCCAATCACGTCCAGTGTGTCGCGGAACCACGCCAGCACAACCTCCGGTGGCGTGTGCTTGTAGCAGCCCATCTCCCCGAAGTGTATGGGAACGCCTTTTGCCGAGAGAGTGCCCCATGGTGTGAATAGATTGGTGAGCGTCTGACGGTCACATACGACTTTGCCCTTTTCGTCCTTCAAGGGCCACGTAGGCGCCGCCTCTGATCCGCTCAGCATGCCTCGCGCCCACTCGCACTTATGATGTGTGAGCTGCATCGGCGTATAGGTATGGCAGCTTTGCAGCATACCCGTACCTGCAAGCTCCGGCACGGCCCAACCCCCTCCCGCATAGCCATCACTGATCACCAGGCGCTGCGGGTCATGCTGATGAATTGCCTCATGGGAGGCCTTAGCCAACCGGACGTAATCCTTCTCGTGACGCCTCATGCGCTCCGGGCTGAACAAGTCAGCTGCCGTAACAGGGCCGTGCCGCCGCATTTCCGCCAACTCGGCTGCATTTGGCAATACAATCGGCTCGTTCACTAAATTGAAACTCAGGTGTTTGCTGGAAATGCCCTTGTAGCGGTCTGCGAAGTAAGTCCACTGGTGAACAAAAGCATCAAAGGTGTGTAAATCGGTGAAGACATCTGTCTTCTCCTTAGTGACGTGAATGCCGGTCAGCTTTTCATCCATCGTATCCAGAATGCACAAGCCCGGGGCGCGGTGAAGACAGAGATTCACGTGAACACCGAACTTCTCACCAAGACGGATAGCTCGATCAATCGGTTCCACTTTTTTCTCGGTAATCGTGAACAGGTCGGAAGACGTCCAGAAGCGGTAGTCCATGGGCAGCCGCACCCAATTGAAGCCCCAGTCGCGGATCCAGCGGAAGTCGTCTTCCAGGAACATGCCGTCATTCTTGTAAGGGAAGTACTTCATCCAGTCCGCATCGGTAGAGAAATACTCCAGAAGGTTAAAGCCGTACCAGCGTGGATTTTTCAGGAATGGATTGGACTTGGAGAAATCTGGCTTGGTTGGGCCGGGGGCTTGGATGGCAGTTGCGAGGCGGGTAAGGGAGGAAGGTACAAGCGTTGCCGCTGCCAGCGCGGCAGCTGACTTTAATAGCCTGCGGCGGGTAAGACGGGGCGATGCAGGAGTATTTGCTTCTAACGGGCTTCTTTCCTCCATTGTGCCCTCCTCTAGTACGGATGGGTTGGTTATCCGGCGATCATTGCTTTCTCTTTAGTCCAGAATCGGGTGATTTCTTCGAGCGAGCGGCCTTTAGTTTCGGGGATGAGCCAAGCGACAAGAACAATGGTCAATAGGGCGCCGACGGCAAAGATCCAAAACGTGCCATCGGAACCTAGGTTCTTTTGCATGATGGGGAACGACTGATTCCCCAGGAATCCCACCAACCACAGCGCGGTTGTAGCAATGGACATGCCACGCCCACGCACCTTGGTCGGGTAAATTTCAGAAATGATGACCCAGCAGGCCACGCCATTGCCGAAAGCGTGACCCGCCACAAAGCTCATCACAAACACCAACACTGCCAGGCCGCTGCCGTGCACATGATAAAACCAGCCCACCAATGCAAGTGAGACGAACTGCACAGTGGTGCCTGCCAGAATCAGAGTTCTGCGTCCAGCGCGGTCAACGAGACCGAGAGCGACGAAGGTGAATAAAAGGTTGATGACGCTAACCAGCACAGACTGGGAAAACGCATCTCTGGTCGCCGTTCCTGCGTCACGAAAGATTTCCGGCAAGAAAGAAAATATCGGCGTAATTCCACTGATCTGCTGCAATCCGGCCAGCATGATGCCCAGCAGCAAGGGACGGCGGAAGATCGTAAATAGTTCCGAGAAGTGGCCTTCCTCGATGGCGAGCGAGTTTTCTATCTCAGCAGCTTCGCTCGCCGCCTCCTCTGCGCCGTTTATTCTTGTCAGTACCCTTACGCCCTGATCGCGTCGGCCCATCTTCATCAGCCAGCGCGGGCTCTCCACGGCAGGCAGAATCATCAGTCCGAACAGAAGTGCCGGCACGATGCCCGCGAAAAACATCCAGCGCCAGCCGGTGGACATGTTCCAGGCGTCATCGCCCATGCGTTGAATAAGCATGTTGACGAAGACGGCGGCGAGAATTCCAACCACAATACCAAGCTGGTAAAGGGTCACGCAGCGGCCGCGCACCCGCGTGGGCGCGATTTCAGCAATGTAGTTGGGAGAAATAACCGATGCGGCGCCGATGCCGAGTCCGCCAATCAGCCTCCAGATAACGAACTGGCTCAGATTGGCGGCAAAAAGCATGCCCACGGAAGAGAGAGCAAAGCACAGCGCGCACAGCGCCAGCCCCTTCTTCTTCCCCAGGAAATCGGCTACGGTTCCTGCTCCGGCGCAACCAACAATGCACCCGATAAGAGCGCAACCGGCTGCCCACCCGATGCCCGCCGCATTCAAATGAAAGAGACGGCTGAGATAGCCGATGGCGCCGCTGATCACGATGTTGTCGTAGCCGAATAGCAGCCCGCCCAGTGTAGAGACACTGGCAGCGATGATCAGCGGCGTGCGGGAATGCGGTTGGGATGCGGCGCTCAGGTTAAGGGCCTCCCCGGAACGCAGTCTTGGCAATTAAGCCGGATTCCAGAGCCGATTTTGCCGCCAGCATGAAGCCCAGCGTGTGCGCCATTCCCGCGTGCCAGGGAGCGGAACAAGTCATCTGCGGACTGTGATCGGGAATGACCACGCCGTCAAAGCCATTGTGGTGCAGGATGGCGAGAATTCGCAGCATATCCACATCGCCCTCATCAATGAAGGTCTCGCGATAGTGCGGCACCTTTCCCGCCACATTGCGAAGATGGAGGTAGGCAATTTTGCCTTGCTTGCTGTACTGGTTTACCGCGTCGTAAATATTGCCTTCCGTCATTTCAGCCAGCGTTCCCACGCAAAGCTCCAGCGCATTGCTGGGACTGGGTGCCAGGTCAAGCAAACGTTGATACATGTGCGGCTGGTATACCAGGCGCGGTTGTCGCCGCATGGTGGGCATGGGCGGATCGTCAGGATGTGCGGCGAGCCGCACTCCAGAATCCTCAGCGACAGGCAGCACGTCTGAGAGGAATCGCTGGAGTCGGCGCCAGAGCTCCTCGTGTGAAATCGAGGGCAATGTGCCCGCAGGCACCTTCTGATCGTAGACCATGTTCCACACCATTCCTTTGGGAATGGGCACATCTTCTGCGGGACCATCCATCCCCAGGGTAATTGCGTGCCCCCGCCCGGCGGGAGCCGTTACCCTCCCGCAAACACCTGCCAGGCTGAAGTTGTAGCCCAGAACCGGAATGCCGGCCTCGCCCAGGTGGCGAATCATGGTCTTCACTTTTTCGACCTGTTGCGGGCGCTGCGGGCCGTCGAGCAGAATGTCGTGCCAGTGCGCGGGATCGAGATTTTCAATAGCCGCCAGGACCAGGCCAGCTTCTTCGATTTCGGCGCGCAGCTTTTTCAGCTCGCCTGTTGTCCAAATCTGCTCCGGATCGCCGGCGACTCCCCAGGGTTCATATTTCGAGCCGGTTGGCTGATTATTCCGCGGGTTGGTTGAGCCTCGATTAAAGTAGTCAACCAGGTGAACCACAAGATGAGTGCAGCCCGCCTGGCGAGCGAAGTCATAGTAATCGCGCGTCAGCATGTGGCGATAGAGGCCAAGGCCTATCTTCATAACCGGTTCCCGATGCCCGCGCCATAATCCGGGCTGAGGACTTGTCCATTGATCTCGCTGGCCAGCGGCGAGCAAAGAAAAAGGAAAGCGTCGGCAATGGATTCGGGAGAATTCCTTCTCCCCATCGAGACGCGCAGCACAAATTCCCGGTAAGCGGCGTCCTCTTCGAAAACCTTCAGCGAACTGCCGCAGGCAACGTTGCCAGGCGAAACGACGTTCACCCGAATTCCGGTATGCGCATACTCCATGGCCAGGCTGCGGGCAAAGTTTTCCAGGGCTGCTTTAGCCGATGCGTAGGATGAAATTTGGGTGTGCGGCATTCGAGCTACATAAGAGGATGTGAAGATCAGGTGTCCCGGTATTTTGCGCTGTATCCACTGCGCCAGCACGGAGCGGGCGAGATATGTCTGTCCGAAGTAGTTGAAGCGAAAAATGCGCTCATAATCGGCTTCGGACGTGCTCGCGAAGGGATGCAATCCGCAACCGCCGGCGTGGCCCAAAACCGTATCCATCTGAGGAAACTTGCTGAAAGCAGCGTTCACTGCAGCTTCTATTTCGGCAGAGCGAGTTATATCTGCTGGGAAATAGACGTAGGAAGATGGGCTGATTTTCCATTGCTCGAGGGCTTGTCTGGCCTGTTCCGGGTTTTTTATGTCGGTGAGAACCAGCTTGGCGCCGGCTGCACTGAGTCTGCGGACCATGTGCTCGGCAATCGCGCCCAGGGCGCCAGTAATCAAAATTGTCTTGCCCGAAAGATCAATACTGATCATGTCCGCCTGCTCCCATCCTTTCTGGAAAGTATCTCGTGCCCCGATTCGGTGACGAGCACGTTGTCTTCAATCCTTGCGCCTGCGCCGCGCTCGCGAACATATACACCCGGCTCAATCGTGATTACCATTCCGGATTCGAGTTTGGCGGCTTCTCCAGGAACGATCGCAAATCCCGGATCGTGATAACGGAAACCCACATGATGTCCGGTGAGGTGAGCAAAAAACTCCCCGAATCCAAGGCGCGCGATGTGGTCTCTTGCCGCGGCATCAACGCGAGCCGCAGAAACGCCGGGGCCTACTTCATTAATCGCAGCTTTCTGCGCCTCGGCAGCAACATTGAATATCTCTTCGACTTCGGGCTTTAATTGGCCTGCCGGGGCTGTTCGTGTCAGGTCGCTCCAATATCCGTTGACACAGGTTCCCAGTTCAATCAGAACCAGGTCGCCACTTTGCAAGCGCCGCGCGGTGGAACGGTTGAACCTTCCCGCGTCCGCCGTGTTCGGGCCGGACTGAACCATCGCCCAGCCCCGAGAATAGAAGATGCCGTCGCGACCGACCTGGCACTGAATTGCCGATTCAACTGCGGATGCAATCTCTACTTCTGAGGTGCCGGGCTTCAATGCCTTATGAAAAACCTGCAATCCAACATTGGCTACTCCATTGGTCAGCCGGATCGCCTGAATCTCCTCCGCGGTCTTCTTCAAATACAGCTGGGAGAATCCCGCCTGGAGGGCAGTGTCTGACCTTGCAGCAACTGCCGATAAACGGTCAGAAAAATTCTCCGACAAGGGAATGTGTTCGGCAGCCTGTATCGGCAGAGCAGCCCGTGCCGAGTTGGAATTCATTCCAACCTGTTCTTGTGCGGTTTTTGCTCTTGCCAATTCTTCGCTTACAGCCGAAACCAGAACGGAATACGGGTCTGCGCATTTCAAATCACCCCAGGGGTACTCCTTGACCTGCAAACCTCCGGGAATATGATCGCGAGGTTCAATCTGTGGAACGAAGACGACGGGCTCCGCGTCAGCAAAATAAATCAACAGCGATGCTCCCCAGTAAGGGAGATACCCTGACATCATGACCAGTTCGTCGGGCCGCCATGCAATCCAAGCGCGCAGTTCATTGTCCCGAAGAAAGCGCCGAATCTGCTGCCCGCGTGCGGTGGTGGAGATTGCCCTCATCATATTCACATGATGCCGAACTTCTTGAATGCTTCGACCGCGCTGCTTCCTTCTTCGATGGCGCGCCTCACCAGCTTTTCACCGCGCGCCTTCTCCAGGGCGCCTGCAAATACTTCTTCCTCAGCTTCGGCGGGAACCAGCAGGACTCCATCCACATCGCCAAACAGAATGTCGCCGGGGCGCACCCGCACCTGCCCGATTTCGATTGGGAGCCGGAAATCCACAACTTTGTAGCGCGGAGCCGAATCCTGCCCGTAAGAGCCGAAGGCGAAAGTGGGGAACTTCATCTCGAGAATTCGCCTGGTATCTCTCGTATATCCATTCAACACCGCCCCCCGGCAACCCAGCTTACGGGCGCGGGTGCTCATCAGTTCTCCCCACAGCGCATTGCGAGGTGAAGAACCGGTATTCACATAGACCTCGTTCTTGCGCAGATCATCCAGGGCTTCCAACATCAGGCCAAAAGACTTGTCCATCAACTTGTTTGCTGTATCGGCAATTCGCTCAGCGAAAACGTCCACGGAAAGGACCGGCAAGGCGCGCCCAATCACAACCATCTCTCGCTGCAGCGGCTGAATTTGTGGCGGCAGGAATTGTTTTTGCAGGCCGATCTTATCCATGACGTCGCCCACCACGCAGGTGAAGAGCTCGCGCTCCGCCAGGGAGAACAGCTCATCGTCTGAGTTCCAGAGTTTCACTTTACTCATTGGAAAAACGGTTCGCCCTTTCGTGCGTAACGCCGTGCCACTTCTTCGTTCAACGTCACACCCAGGCCCGGTTTTTCAGGTATTTCGACAAAGCCATTCCGAATGATCGGCTTTGGCACGCCCTCGATCAAATCGTTCCAGAAGGGAACTTCAGAGGCATGGAACTCCAGTGCCAGGAAATTTGAAATCGCAGCACAGAAATGCGCGGCTGCAAGGGTTCCAACCGGACTGCTGATGTTGTGCACAGCCAGCGGCATGCCATGCACATCGGCAAACTGAGCAATGCTCTGAGCGACCGCCAGGCCGCCAACCTTTTGCAAATCGGGAGTAACAATGCTGAGTGCGTGTTGTGCGATGATTTCCTGAAAGCCTGTAAACAGGTACAGGTTCTCGCCGGTTGCAATGGGTAGATTCACCTTGGAGTGCACCTCTTTCAGCGCGGCAATATTGTCCGGGGGCACGGGATCTTCCAGCCACAGTAGTTGAAATTTCTCTAGTTCGCGCGCTAGTTTCACCACGTCGCTCGCGTTGTATCGCCAGTGACAATCAACCGCAATGTCTGTATCCTTGCCCACCGCTTCGTGTACTGCAGCGACCAGGTACACCATGCGATCAATGGCGCGGTTGCTGAGCCCGCGATTGTGCGCATCAACTCCCTCCGTACCCGGCACATCCAGGTCAAATTTCAACGCAGTATATCCTTCACTACGCTTGGCGAGGGCCTGGCGACTGTAATCGTCAGGAGAAGCGGGTGGGCCGTCCGTAACCGCGCCGAAGTAATCCTTTGCCGCGTGTTTAGAGATTTTCGCAATCCATGAGGCCGGTCGGGTGCGCAAGACCTCATCGAGACTTTCCAGCGCCTCTCCGGCATGACAATCGGCGTAAATGCGAACTTTGTCGCGGAATTTCCCGCCCAGCAGCCGGTAGATGGGAACCTCAAGCCATTGACCCAGCGCATCCCACAACGCGGCTTCGATGCCGCTGACGGCGTTGTAAATGATGCCGGCCACCGAGCCGGCGCCCGAAGTCGCAAGCTGCAGTTTGCGGAACAGGCGATGAATGTCGCGCGGGTCTTCTCCCACTAAAAGGGGTTCGAGCGAGCGAATAATTGCAGTTAGGCCGGGAGCAAAGAAGCATTCGCCCAGTCCGCAAAGCCGCTCGTCGGTCTCAATGCGGACGAAGGTCCAGTCGAAGTTGCCCTCAACCACCGCGGTTTTCAAGCGGACAATCTTCACTGCGACCGTTCCATGTCACATGGTATGCAGAACAAAATCTCGGTATCCCCAATCTTGCCGGCCCTGTCGAAGGTTCCTGCTCGTCAGCGGTTTGGCATTGACCCGGTCCCGCTGGTCGAACGATTATAGGCGAAGCGTTGTAGGGTATGACCGAGTCGCGGTCCTCAAACTACGGTGCAGGACGCCGGCGGTTGTGGTCGGCGCTTGCCTGCCTGTTGGCCTTGGTAATCCTGGTGACCGCCTGGCTGCCGGGTCGCGCAACGGATTGGTCACGTGCGGCAATCCTCATGCTGCTTCTGGCCCTGGCTGCAGAATGGCTGGTGTTGCACCGCGTTTATCACCATCAGCAGCCTGCGGGCCGCAGACGTAATGTGGTTAGAGTGATCATGTCAGTGTTGCTGGGTGTTTCAGCCATAATCCTCGCTGTCTCTTCCCGCCGGCAGTAATCGCTGCACTACGAGCGTCGCAAGGGACGCCAGAAAGGCGCATCGGCCTGAATGCAGGTTCTGAGTAAACGATTACTTGACCCTGGCGTATAATTCCACCCATCCCAACCTGGGTTTTTCAGCCGGTCCTGCAGGCCGGCTGCATAGGAGCGAGCCATGGGCAAAACCTCCACCATGTCACGCCGGCAGTTTGTGGCCTCAGCGGTTTCAGCGGCAGCCGTTTCCTCCCTTGCTACCCCCAAGGCCCTGAGCGAAATGGTCTCCGGCGTTTTTCCGTCACTCCCTGCGGCAGGTACGCCGGAGGCTTCACAATTTCAGGCTCTGGACTGGAAAAATCAGGCGATCGAGAATCTCACCCGCTCTCCTTACGCCAAGCTGCACCAGGTTCCGGTACGCGCTGTGACCATCAAGAGCGGTTTCTGGGCACAGCGGCGCGAAACCAACGTCAACAAGAGCATTCCCACCATGCACGACCTGCTCGAAGCCCATGGCCGCATGAATAATTTCCGCCGCCTGGTGGGCAAGAGCGACGCGCCCCAGATTGGTCCGGTATTTTCCGATTCTGATGTGTACAAATGGACGGAGGCAGTTGGCTTTGCGCTTCAGTCCGGCGATCAGCCTGCGCTGCGCACTTCAGTCGAGAAGGCAATAAATGAAGTGATCGCGGTCCAGGAACCCAGCGGGTACCTGAACACCTATTTTGTGGGGGACCGTGCGGCGCTGCGCATGCTCCCCGATACGCAGGCGACCGGCCACGAGCTTTACAATCTCGGACACATGCTGCAGGGTGCCATCGCTTATTACCGTGCCACGGGAGAGCGCAAATTGCTCGACGCGGGAATCCGCTTTGTAGACGGCTTCCTGTTGCCCAACTACGGTCCCGCTCCCAAAAAGCCCATCGTTGCCGGCCATCCCGAGATTGAAATGGCCTTGATCGAACTCTACCGCATCACCGGCGACAAGCGGCAACTCGAACTGGCGGGATACGTCCTGCGCGGCGACGAGCGGCTTCAATTCCCCGAGCGCAGGACCATCTACATGTTCAGCGGCACTCCCTTTACCGACCGCACCAAACTGGAAGGCCATGCGGTGCGCGCCATGTACGCCTGTTGCGGAGCAACAGACTACTACATGGAGACTGGCGATCCCACGTATTGGAAGACGTTGAACACCCTTTGGAGCGACCTGGTCAGCACCAAGATGTATATCAGCGGCGGAGTTGGGGCACGGTCGGACGGTGAAGCCTTCGGCGATGCCTACGAGTTGCCCAACTACCGCGCCTATGGGGAGAGTTGCGCCGCCATCGGCAACATGATGTGGAACTGGCGCATGCTTTCGGCGACGGGAGCTGCCAAGTTTACTGACGTGATGGAAAGAGCCCTCTATAACGGCATCAATTCTGGTATGTCGCTAAACGGAACTCTCTACTGTTATAGGAATCCTCTGGCTTTTGATCCCTCCACCGGAGACAAGATCCGCAATCCCTGGTACGACGTCACCTGTTGCCCGCCCAACCTTGAACGCACTTTTGCATCTCTTCCGGGATATTTCTACAGCACCAGCAGCGATGGAGTTTACGTGCATTTCTATGACAACTCCGAACTCGACTGGCACTTGGAAGATGGAACTGGTCTCAAGGTCGCGCAGAAAACCAATTATCCCTGGGAAGGAGACATTGAAATAGCTGTTTCCCCGGCGCGGCCTTCCCAATTCACCTTCTATCTGCGCATTCCGGGATGGGCAGATGAGGCGCAGGTCGCGGTGAACGGCAAAACACTGGCCGGGGTAACCCCGGGGGAATATCTGCCTATTCGCCGCCAATGGGTGGCGGGTGACACAGTGCACCTGCATGTGCCCATGCGCTCGCATGTGCTCCAGGCCAACCCTCACGTTGCCGAAGATGCTGGAAGGGTCGCCGTGCAGCGCGGACCTATTCTTTACTGTCTGGAAGGTCTGGACCAGCCAGTTGGAGTGGACTTAGCAGACATTGCTTTCAACCTTGAAAGCATGCCGCATTCATCGTTTCGGAATGAGTACAAGAGCGGCATGCTCGACGGAGTAGTGGTGCTCCACCATGGGGGCATGGCTTACCAAGCCAAATCCCAGAACATGCTCTACTCACGCTACGCCGGCCAGCCGCCCAGGACGCAGCCGGTTCCGTTGACACTCATCCCCTATTATGGGTGGGCGAACCGGGAACCGACGGCAATGCAGGTGTGGACACGCCTGTTCAGGGCTTGATGCGAGCGAGGAAAAGTAAATACATCGCGCCTGATTCTTTCTATTCCGGTCCCATCTATGTCATCCAGTCGGCAGATCGGCTGGCCGGCGTTATTCCCTTAAGGTAACCATCCATGTCAAGACCACAAACGGCAATTTTGGGGCTCGGCATCATGGGCAGTGGAATGGCCCACCGCCTGTTGTCTCTCAACTTTCCACTCACCGTTTATAACCGGAATCAGAACAAAGCTGCCCCGCTGGTCAGCTCAGGAGCGACTCTGGCGAATACCCCCCGCGAAGCTGCCTCCAGAGCCGCAATTGTAATCAGCATAGTTGCTGATGATCGCGCCTCGCGTGACGTATGGCTGGGCCCCGAAGGAATCCTGGCCGGCGCCAGTGCTGGGTCGGTGCTCATCGAATCCAGCACACTCAGCGTGGGCTGGATGAAAGAGTTGGCGGCGTCGGCCGCCAAACGTGGATGCGAGTTTCTGGACGCCCCTGTCACCGGTACTAAGCCGCACGCTGCGTCTGGCGAGCTGGTTTTTCTTGTCGGCGGAAATGCCGCCGCTCTCGAGATAGCACGTCCCGTCCTTTCCGCGCTGGGTCGCGATGTGGTCCATCTCGGACCACACGGCAGCGGTGCGCTGATGAAGCTGATTAATAATTTTGTGTGCGGCGTGCAGGCTGCATCGTTTGCCGAGGCAGGGAAGATGATCGAGGCCGCGGGGCTGGACCGCCAGAAAGCCTTTTCTGTTCTCACTGAAGGCGCGCCCGGAAGCGGTATTGTGAAGCGAGTGGCAGGTCGCGTATTGGCCAATGACTTCGACCCGAACTTCGCCCTGCAGCTCATGGCAAAGGACCTGACCTATGCATTACAGGAGGGAAACGCACTGGGAATAAGGCTTCAGACCGCCACAGCCGCGCTCGAAATCTTCCGGAAGGCAATCGCTGGAGGCTACGGCGAAGAGGATTTCTCCGCCGTAGCCAAGGTCTTTCAGCGGAGTTGAGAGGGAACTGCCGTGTGCGCTGTCCAAAAGCAGAAGCTCGTGGTCTTTGTCGGCGTGGCTCTTGGATCGGTAAAATCCTTCTGCCCGGGTGCTTCGGCTGCGGAGCACCCGGCAGCCGGACGGGAAAGCAGGTCTACTATCTCAATTCGCATCCTGACGCTGGTCTGTGTGCTCACCTTTGCGGGCCGCTCGATGGCAACTGCCACGGCCGCGTGGCATGGCGTTTTGCTCAGCCAGGCAAAGGCTCCCGTCGCAAATGCGACGGTGCGGTTGCATTCATCGGCTCAGGGGCAAGACTACGTCAGCCGTACCTCCGCCAAGGGCGAATTCGAGTTCCATGGACTTGCTCCTGGGCAGTACGGCCTCTCAGTTGTCAGTAACGGCGGAACCTGCACTCTGCCCGGAACGATAGTTTTGCGGGGAGGACTTACCCTTACCGCCGGCCTGCAGCTTTGTTCTGGAGACCAGGCCCTGCGCCTGTTGACGCCGGAAGAATCGCCCTCTGAGGTTGCCGGGGGCGAGCGCCTTTCCAGTCAGCAAGTCTCCACCCTGCCCCTCAACGCCCGCGACTTCAGCAAGTTGCTGTTATTGGCCGCCGGCACCATGACGGATACAAATGGCGCCGCCAACTTCACTCAGCAGTTTGCGGTCAACGGACAACGAGGCTCGACCGCTGTATTCGCCATTGATGGCGCCGATACCACCGATCCCGAGATGGGTGGCGCTACCTTCTCGAACTTTAACGTAGATGCCATCCAGGAAGTGCAGTCCAGTTCCGGTGTCATGCCGGCTGAGATTGGCCACGGCGCCGCGGGCTTTACCAACGTGGTGTCAAAATCAGGCACAGATCAGATTCACGGAAGTTTCTTTGAGTTTGTGCGCAACGCCGCCTTCGACGCGCGGAATTATTTCGACCATATTGACCCACTCACCCACCGGCGCATCCCGCCATTTGTGCGCAATGAGTTTGGGGCCACCATTGGCGCGCCTATCGTTATTCCCAACCTCTACGACGGCCGCCGTCGTACGTTCTTTTTTGGCGAGTACCAGGGCTTTCGCCAGGTGTTGGGAACCACGCAGGTTTTTCCCGTGCCCACGGCGGCCGAGCGTCAAGGCTTCGATACAACTGCTTTTCCCGGCGACACTCTGAAGGTCCCAGTCAATCCCGCGGTCGCGCCCATCCTTGCCGGCTATCCTCTCCCCAATAATCCCCGCGGGGCCTATGGGGCTCGCACGTATGAGGCATCGTCAAAAGTTTCGACCGACACCGACCAATTCTCGGTCCGGGTTGACCACGTCATTTC